>NZ_JBQFZK010000024.1:0-39312 GCF_056542185.1 Ruegeria sp. AE4
CACAACCTAGACTGACGGGATGAAGGGAAGGCGGAAGCCTATTGAGGCCGCATCCTGAACGCGCCCAAACGGCGACTTCTTCAACACTATCCGGATAAAGCTTCAATTCGCGGCGGCGGCACCAATGTCAATTCCGGCAATCGGACTTCCGTGCGGGTCAGATCGCTAACTGTTGCTCAACAATTGTAGCAAAGTACGCGCAGCCATAAGCGAGTGCGTCATCATTGAAATCGAAGGCTGGGTTGTGCAATGCCGCGCTATCTCCGTTGCCGATAAACATGAAATTGCCCGGACGTTGCTCAAGCATTTAAGAAAAATCCTCTCCGCCCATGGTTGGTGTTCGGTTGCTGTCAACTGTCTCGGAGCCCACCAGTCTAGTGGCCGCATCTATGGCAAAGTCGGTTTGTTTCGGGTCGTTCTCCGTCACCGGCAAATCGTCAATGTAATTGAAATCGATATCCGTACCCGTCATGGACGCTACACCCGCGCAAATGTCGTACATCCTTTGTTTGCCCAAAGCACGTGCCTTGCTGGATAGGCTGCGCACGGTCCCTCTGATCTCCGCTGTCTCAGCGATGATGTTATCTGCATTCCCCATGTGGATTTGCGTGATTGAAACGACGTGTTGTGCCGACGCATTTATTGAACGCGACACAATCGTCTGGAAACCTTGGATGATCTGAGCAACGGCAATGGCCGGG
Organism: Ruegeria sp. AE4; assembly: GCF_056542185.1. NCBI lineage: Bacteria > Pseudomonadati > Pseudomonadota > Alphaproteobacteria > Rhodobacterales > Roseobacteraceae > Ruegeria > Ruegeria sp. AE4. Next base: position 702 of record NZ_JBQFZK010000024.1, read on the forward strand.
TCGTGACCCTCGTGTGGAAAAGCTGCATGGCAGCCTTTTCCAGTTATTTGCACTTCAAATAGGTCCGCAGACCCCATTATGCCTCCCGGGCGAGTAGAGAAATGGCCGATGGGCAGACCAGGAGACGTATGAAGCGCAAAAACGCTTTGAATACCAAAACGGTCCATCAGGCCATCCTGAACCATGGCGAGGCCACCGCCTTCCGCCTCTTCCGCTGGTTGGAAAATCAGAACCGCAGTTCCATTGAATTTACGGGTCTCAGTCAGATAGCGAGCAGCGCCCAGCAGCATCGTTGTATGCCCATCATGTCCACAGGCATGCATTCGGCCTGTTATTTTGGATGCGTAAGGAAGATTTGTCTGCTCCTGCATGGGCAAAGCGTCCATATCCGCGCGTAAGCCAATCACTTTGTTGCTTGCTGTACTTTCACCTTTTATCACTGCAACGACGCCGGTTTTCCCAATACCAGTAAAAACTTCGTCGACACCCATCTCATGCAAGCGCTCAGCAACCAAACTGGCGGTTCTATGAACGTCGAATGTGATTTCCGGATGTGCATGAAAGTCGCGACGCCATTCAAATAGTTCAGTTAGCTGCGTGTCAAAAACTTCAGTGTGAACCATGGGTCTGCCCTCAGAAATGACTTTTAACAACATGATGCTACACTAAAGCGATCATGATCAATTGGCGGTTCTTCAGCAGCCTTGGGGCTCAGAGCGGTCATGCGGCGGTTCGGCGGGCCAAAATCAGTCTGCTTGTACATGCCTTGGTAGGCTGAGCGGGACTGAGCCGACACCGAATGAATGCCGGTTTCGGCCAGCACTAGTTTTGAACTTGGCCTTCACACGGGCTTAACTATTGTATTGTCGGGGACACAGAAAATGCGCTGGCACTACGGTAGTGCGCTTTTACTTGACACAATCAAGTAATTCTATTTTGCTTGAATTTGTCAAGTAAATGGAATTGCAGAATGGATCACATCTCGACAATTCGCGCCTTCAATCGGTTCTACACACAGAGAATGGGTTTGTTCTCCCCCGACTACGGCGGTAGTGGAATGAACCTCACAGAACTACGGGTTTTCTATGAGATCGGAGTGCAAAATGGCTCAACTGCCCGGTTGATCGCCAATGCCCTGGACCTCGACGAAGGCTATGTCAGTCGTATCCTGAAGAACTTTGAGCGATCCGGATGGATTCTAAGAAAACCTTCTGAACATGATGCACGGCAAAAGGAACTTGATCTTACTGAATCTGGGCACCAGAAGTTTAGCGAGCTTGTCGACCGGATGGCACTTGAGGTCCACAAGCGATTGGATGGGGCAGATGCAGGGCGCGTCGCCCGGGCTTTGGAGCAGGCGGTGAGATCATTTGACCTGCCGGGTCCAGTCGAATTTCGCGATTTAACCCCAGGCGACGCCGGATGGGTCGTCAATCGGCACGCCGAGACCTATTACACGGAATATAAATTTGATTACCGCATGGAAATGCTCGTCATGCAAATCCTGACGGCTTTTTTTCCGGTCCAAGGCATTGATGGAAACCGCGCCTTTATTGCTCATAGCGGCGAGACGCGGCTGGGATCAATTTTTTGCATGAGTACAGAAGAACCCGGCGTCGCGAAACTGCGATTGTTCTTTCTGGAACCCGAGGCCCGCGGAATGGGCTTGGGCAAGCGTTTAATGACGATCTGTCTGAATCACGCGCGTGCATCAGGGTTCAAACGCATGACGTTAATGACCCACGAGACACAGGTAGTCGCACGCGCGCTTTACGCTAGATTCGGATTCACTTTGACCGAGCGCATTTCCGGATATCACTTTGGCAGTGAGAGCGTGCAAGAAACCTGGGACCTCACACTTTGATCTCACGACTGGGCTATACGCTAAGTGCAGCCGCGCATAGACAACCAGACATTCGCGGCACGGCGTCGCTTGAGCAAAATGGGCTCTTTGCCGACCTCAGTGCAGAAGCAGCACAAGTCCCTGCCCTGTTCTCCACGATATATCCAAACGGCCCATACCAGCCACTCAAACATGGTCTAGAATGCTGCAGACGCAGCCCGCTTAGCGGTCGCTCGCAGCACTTGCAAAATTGGAGACTGAGTGGACTCACACATCGCGGGACAAAGTGCCAATTCGCTGCGTCTTCACCGACGACTGGAAACTGAGCAATGCGACCGCGCTATCAGACCGCCAAGGAAGGAACGCCGCGCGTTAGACATCGCTTTTTTGTATACGTAGATGATCTACTAAGTGCCTCTCGAAATCCGTTGGATGATGGATGTCGCTGGTCACAATTCCAAGCGTCCGAACCAATTTTCTGTCTTTCAGAGGAATGGCAACAAGGCCGGGAAGTTCGCAAACCCTTGCAGCCCTTTCCGGCACCACAGCCACGCCCATGTTCTGACGGATCATTTGGAAGCCGGTCAGCAATTGTCGAACTTCCGCAACAGTTTTTGGTTCGACGCCGGCTCTTGCTGTGATGGTTGACAGCCAGTCATGTGACGTTGTGCCGGAAGGAAAGCGGATCATTGGTTGCGAAAGTATGGCAGTGTCATCAATCTCGGTAGCCTTGGCCAAGGCGTTTTGATCGGACATCACGACGCAAGCAAAATCCCGATGCAGCGCTTCGAAACGCAACCCGGGCGACGGAACGAACACGCTGGTGATGGCGAAATCAATATCTCCGTCCCGGACCAATTGAAAACTCTCCTCATCGTCGATTTCCGATATGTCGAGGATGTGGTTTGGAAATCTTTCCCGCACCGACTGAAATGCCGACGCCACACTGAGGGCTGCATAGGAGGCTGGGCTTGCGATCCGCAGGATCTGCAGGGTCCCCCGGCCAAGTGAGGCCAATTGATCCAAGATGGCCCCATTACTCGACAGAAACCGGCGGAAGGCCGGTAGCAATGCTGCGCCTCCTGGGGACAGCCGCAGCCCCTCCTTGTCTCGCACCAGGAGGCTAATCTCAAGTTGCTCCTCCAGTTGCTTGATGTGTTGTGAGACAGCAGGCTGGGTCAGCCCCAACACCTTTGCAGCCACCGAAAACGAGCGGTGCTCGGCCACTGCGAGCACGCTGCGGACACGCCGCACTGAGAGTTCTTCGCGCCGCGATCCGGCTATAAGCACATCGTCACCCGAATAATGAAACATTATTTTTCTAGATTTTCATAAGAGAGTATCAGGTGGCAATCCACAAAACCGCGAGGAACCAAGTGATGTCAGCGCACGATCCGGCAATTCAGCGCATACACGCCCGAAAAAACCACTGCTGTTACGGCATGGGGCTCGGGATCATCATTCTGGACGATGTCTACCCGGGATTCCCCGGCGACGTTCGAAACGCCAGCGCCCATCCCTTCCCGATCCAGTATGAAATCGCCGAGGGGGTCGACATCAAACAGCTGGTCAGGGGAGAGCGGAAACAGGGTCTGCTGGACCCGGTGTTGGTAGCGGCGCGCAAGCTTGAACGCATGGGATGTCGCGCGATTGCGGCGGAATGCGGTTACTTCGCGTGGTTCCAGAAGGAAATCGCCAGTGCGGTGAGTGTTCCGGTTTTTGCTTCGAGCCTCTTGCAGGTGCCATTGGCCCAGACGATTGTCGGCTCCGATAGCGTTGTTGGTATTCTAGTCGCCGAAGGTGATCAACTGCAGGATCGGCATCTTGCGTCGGTGGGAGTGCAACTGGGATCGAACTACGTCGTCCTCGGGGCAAAGGATAATGGTAAGTGCCCGCAGTTCGACAGCCTCTGGACCAAGGACATGCGACCGGACATACCCACGGCGGACTATTCCAAGGCCGAGCAGGATATCGTATCGGTTGCCAAGGAATTTGCCGCGGCACACCCTTCAATGGGTGCGATGGTGCTCGAATGCACAGGCTTTCAGCCGTTCGCACGCGCCATCCAGCGAGAGATCGAGATGCCGGTGTTCAGCTGGTCAACGCTGCTCGACTATGCCTATTCGGTCGCAGCGCACCGCGACTTCTACGGGCACGTGTAGCGAGTCAAAGGTTCATGAGTTGCCGACACGGCGAAACCGTGCGGTCACCCGAATTTTGCGAACGTCTGCTAATGGAGCGTCGGTTCTGTTGAGTTGAGTCGCAGCATCGCGCAATTCGGGCTCGAACCAGACATCGGAGGCGGCACAGGATCCTGAGTGGGAGGTGGTCTTCAGACCACCACTCCGGCCCATAAGAGACATTCATCGCAGTCACTGGTGCCGCAGTGCGGCTTCACCAGACCGGCCATTCGCTACGGACATAAATATCCTGAAACTGCCGAACTCACAGATTGCAGACAATGCAGCCGTTTGATCTACCGCTATTGGGCGGCTCGAAACATCGGAAACAGGGGTGGGGCTTGGTCGGCTTTGATTAGACCCATCTCTTGGAAACCATAGCGCTTATACAGCGATAGATTTGTAGGGTTTGTCGACTCTAAGTAAGCAGGTCTTCCATCTTCATCACAACGTTTGAGGCAGCATTCAAGCAACGCGGACCCCAATCCTTTTCCTTGGCGAATTGGATCGACCGCAATAAATGCTAAATGCCAGCAATCCTCATCGGGATGATAATTGTCCATCTGCCCGAAGGTTTCGAACAACGCATCATGCTTTTCTGGTGAGACCGTCTGCTCAAAACAGGCGACAAGCCGTTCTTCGTCAGGGTGAATGCTTGGCGGAAGCCAAAGTGCGCCAGCAGTGAAATCATCGTTCCGAAACGCGCTACCCTGTTCAAATGCACGCCCGCCAAAGAAATCCATTACTCGCGGGAAGTGGGTAAGGAAATCGGCAGGTTCAGGATACAGCCAACGCATGAACGGGTCCGCAGAAAATCCAAGAGCAAGTCCGCTTAACAAACTTTCTGCTTCACTTCGGGTTGATGATCTAAACATGAAATTACCTTTGGTCGTTACACCTCGATTTTCACGTTTCAGCATGTGGGCCGCAAATACTTGTTGTCAAATGCGCAATTTATTGTCCTGCTCAAGCAACGATGGATGGCTACGTCGAGCTCCCAGCAGGCCTCTGAGGCGACGCAGCATCCTGTAATATTGTTTCTCGTCAATGTCGGGTTGTCGTTGTGGGAGGGCATGGCGGATCGGAGGATCAGTCATGGAAACCCAAACATACCTGCCGTTCGCGCGCTTCGCCCAACCTGGAACAAAGGACGTATCGTCGGTCAGAAGCGGCCGCCAAAACCCAAGCATGTCTGGGCGACCCGAGTTCGACTTGAACTGGCCGAAAACCACCGCGATTTCGCGTTGTTCAACATGGCATGTCTTACGGGCGAGGGCATCGATGACGATTGACGGCCTGCACATCATCGAAAGCTTTTTCAGTTACTTTTAGATTGTCTCTCCCATAAAGTTCGTTGAAATCAGAGTTGGCGGTGATCGAATGAATGGCGCAGAATCGTTAGTCAAAACCTTTCTTCACAATGGTGTGGATACGGTTTTCGCCAATCCAGGCACGTCTGAAATGCACTTTGTTGCGGCTCTTGATAGACATCCCGAGATGAACTGTGTTCTGTGCCTGTTCGAAGGTGGAACGACGGGCGCCGCTGATGGCTATTACCGCATGAAACGGGACGTCGCCGGCACTCTGCTGCATCTTGCACCGGGGCTAGGCAACGCATTTGCCAATCTACACAACGCCCGAAAATCAGGGTCCGGGATCGTGAATGTGGTGGGAGATCACGCAACACATCACCTGCGCTATGAAAGCCCACTCAGAGGCGACATTATTGGCGTAAGTCAGGCCATAAGCCATTGGACACGAGTTTCTGATCAGGCCACAAGCGTCGCATCGGACGGGGCCGCAGCCATCCAGGCCGCCCGATCTCAAAACGGCCAGATCGCCACTCTTGTTCTTCCCGCCGATACTGCTTGGGATGCAGCGACTGGCCCTGCGACGAATAGCATTCTGGCCCAACCACTTCATCGCCCGTCCTTGGAAGGCATCGAGGCCGCAGCCATGCGTCTGAAGACTGCAAACGCGGCTTTGATGATAGGTGGTTCCGCGCTTTTTGGTCCACTTCGTGTACTGGCTGGAAAAATTTCCGTCAAAACCGGATGCCGCCTGTTGGCGGATACTCTAATCCCTCGAATTTCGAAGGGGGCCGGGGCTGCCAAATTGGATCAACTTGTGTATCCAATTGCACCCAAGATCGCTCAGCTTGAACAGACATCGTCAATCACTTTGATCGGCGCCGACCAACCCGTTGCCTTCTTTGCATACCCGGGCAAACCGAGCACACCCGAGCCCGCCGGTTGCACGGTTTCAAGCCTGTGTGCTCCGACGGATGATATTGCCTGGACTCTTCAAACACTGGCAGATGCGGTTGGTGTTTCGAGCAAGACACAGCTGAACACATACGCTCTCGACCTGCCTCCAATCCCAACCGGAGATCTCACCCTAGCGAAAGTCGGCCAAGCGTTAGCGGCCCTCATTCCCGAGAATGCTATCGTTTGCAATGAATCCGTGACGTCCGGGTTTCACGTCATTCCTCCGACTGCAACCGCGCGACCACATGACTTGCTTGGGGGAACCGGTGGTGCGATAGGGCTTTGCCTACCGTGCGCAACCGGCGCAGCAATTGCATGTCCAGATAGAAAAGTAATTGCTCTAACAGGCGATGGATCAGCCATGTATACGTTGCAATCTTTGTGGACGATGGCACGCGAAAGCCTGGACGTTACGGTGATTGTTTTTGCAAACCGCGGCTATCAAATCCTTCGAGATGAGCTGGCAAATGTCGGTGTTGAGAGTTTTGGCAAGAATGCGGAGGCAATGTTTGATGTGGAAAACCCAACGCTTGATTGGGTTGCGCTCGCTAAAGGGCATGGGGTTCCCGGAATACGAATTGAAGACACCGATAGCTTTGCAAAAGCCCTTTCCGCGGGGCTATCACGTGACGGCCCTTCCTTGATCGAAGTCATGTGCCCGCCAGCATCTTGAACACAAATTCTTTTTGAAACGGGCGGCCCAAAGCCGCCTTTCGTTACCCAAAGCGAAGCTACATTTTGGCACTGAAAGCAGACTGTCACGAGCGTTCAAACAACATGCAAAAAAATGTCATTGGCGTGCCAGAAGAGAACTCATGACAATGTCCTCCACACAGCCAATTTTCGCGATGACCATAATTGCGAAATGATAGTTGGTCGCACCTTAAACGTCACCGATAATCCGGCAGGACGGAAACCGGCTTCACTTCACTACGCCGAAACACGCCAGGTGCGCCTGGCTCGCTCCATCGAAATAAAGTTATGTGCCAAAGACCCGGACGCCTTCGCGAAGGGTCAATCAACCCGATATGCCGATCTGTTCTGAGCCGATCAGCAGCGAGCCATGAAGACGGCTCTCCGCCCGCAGCTAAGAGTTTGCGCCAGGGCTGACTGGCGAGTGCATAGATATCCGCGGCTTCGGGGCTGCGCAGATCGAATAACGCACATCGTTCCACCTCGAAGGTCAGCACAACCCGCGGGCGATCATCCTTCCTAACGTCCTGTCCGATGGCGACCCTTGCGCTTTCAAGATCAGGGCTCAGATACAAAGCGTCTTGCCCGCGGCGATTGAACCGGGCGGATGGGCGATCTGGTGCGCCCCGCAATAGGTGAACGTCTGGATCATCGGCCCAAACGATCTTTACGAATTCTCCGGAAACTTCTGTCAGCATAACGGGTGGCACTGATCGTCTGCGCGTCGCGTTATAGGAAAGACGCAAGGCGGCAGGGGTTTTCCTAGAAAAGAGAAGACGCATGATATCTTGATTGAAATCACTTACTCATGTTTCCTCTCACTGTGTTGCACTTCCAAAGGCCTTTCGCATGACGGCTCCAAAGATCGCCCTCCTTGGCGCTATTCTCGAGTCAAATCGCTTTGCTCCCCCGGCTGATTTGTCAGACTTTAAGTCTCTGACATGGCTTTCAGGCGATGCTTTGATGTCTGAAGCCAGATCCGCGACACCAAAGCTGGCAATAGAATTTGCAGCTTTTGTCAGGACAATGGATGCTACGGGCGACTGGACTCCGGTACCCTGTATCTTGGCAGCCAGCCACCCGGCGGGTCCAGTACGAAAAACCGTGATCGAAGAGATCATAGTGACTTCGGAAGACATGCTTCGCTCAGCTGGGCCTGTTGACGCAGTTTACATCTGCAATCACGGCGCGATGGTTGCCGAGCATGACCACGACCCCGATGGTTTGTTGATGTCGCGCATTCGGAGAGTTGTCGGACCGGACGTACCTATCGTTGCGACACTCGATCTGCATGCAAATATCTCACAGCGGATGGTCGATGCCTGTGACCTGATCGTCGGCTATCGGACCAATCCCCACGTCGATCAGATAGAACGTGGCGAGGAAGCCGCTTTTTCGCTGCGCCGGGTTTTGGCGTCAGGCGTCCGGCCCCAAACCGCGCATGTCAAGCTGCCTCTTGTTCCGGCATCCGTAACCCTACTAAGTGCCGAGCACCCGTATGGCACCCTGATTGACCACGGTCAGCGACGACAAGCCGAAGGTCGAGGTGACTTTCTAAACGTATCGATCTTCGGTAATTTCCTTTTCTCCGACACGCCCGACAACGGTCTGAGCATCGTTGTCACCGCGCGTGAGGACCAGAAAGCGGCCAATGCACTGGCGGAAGAACTGGCAGACATGGCCTGGTCATTGAGGAAGGATTTCGTTCGGAAACTGACAACCGTGACGGAAGCGATCTCGATTTCCACCGACCAAGCGCGCGCGCCTGTGATTTTCTCCGATGCCGGTGACAATCCTGGCGGCGGCGGCAGTGGCAGGACCACGGAACTGTTAGCCGCTCTTCATGCGGCAAAGGTCGAAGAATGCCTGTTCGGTTCCTTTTGTGATCCGGAACTTGCGAACGAAGCCCATGGCATCGGTGTCGGCGGCAAATTCAGGGCACGATTCAACCGGTCTTCCGATTCCAGCGCTTTCTGGGCGCAATGGGATGTACCTTTTGAGGCGGATGCAGAGGTCTTGGGTCTCCATAATGGAGATGTGGTAGGTGAACTGGGCATGACAGCTGGTCGCAGATTGGTCCTGGGCCCATGCGCTGCGCTTCGTATTGGTGGTATCACCGTGGTGGTGATCACCGATCGCACACAGACTGCCGACCCCGTGTTCTTTCACATGTTCGGACTGGATATTGCGTCGGCCCGGACCGTTGTTGTGAAATCCCGAGGCCACTTTCGGGCCGGATTTTCCAAATGGTTTGGGGCAAATCAGGTATTTGAAGTCGACACGGGCGGGCTTACGTCGCCTGTTCACGACCGCTGGCCGTTTGCTAATTTGCCACGACCGAACTTTCCGATGGACTTCGATACCTCGCGGGCGGAGCAAATGTTGCGCTAGACGGGCTCTGAATACTTGTCATGTGGCGTCGTCAATTTGACAAACTGCATGAACTGGCGGGCAAGTTGCGACGGCGGTCGGCCTGATGGTAAAACGAAGCTGGTGTCATAGAAGATGGCGGCGTCAAATGGTCTGACGACAACGCCTTCCATCCCCGACGACAGTAACGGGAACGGGTTGATCAGCGTCACACCCAAACCCTCGCGGACAAGCTCCAAAGCGGCCATATTCGTTGCTGTTTCAGCGACTTGTTTTGGACGAATTCCAGCGCGCGCAAAGATCTTTTCGGTGATCGCTCGCGTCCCCAGCCTTCGCAGAAACTCGATCAGCGCGACGCCTTCAAGGTCGTGCGGCGTCACCACTCGTTTTTCCGACAGCGGATGGTTGCTCGGCATGGCGCAAACCACCTGACTGCGGCGCCAGGGCATTAGGTGAACACCCGTTCGTTGGATCATCGCACTCGTCAAGCCGAGATCATAGCGGAGGTCGAGAATGCCAGCGACAAGCACGTCCGTGGCCTGAATATCCAATTGAAGCTGCTTTCCCTCATTCTTCTTGAGAAAACTGGCCACCCTAGAGATGACAAAGTGATGCGCCAGAGTTGGCGGCACGATCAGGCGCAACGGCTCGTTATCCGGAGTAGCCCATTCTGCGCCCTCGATGTCCGCAAGCGTCTCGAAGATTGGGTCCAGTTTTTCGTTGAGACGCAATGCTTCGTCTGTTGGGTCAATACGTCCCGATCGGCGGAGAAAGAGCGATCGCCCAACACGGGCCTCGAGTTGGGACAAGGACCGGCTTACGGCAGACTGCGAAATCCCCATTCGCCGCGCGGCGCCGATGGTTGTACCAGTCGTGATTACGGCTCTCAGGGCCTCAAACTCGCGCAGTCTGTGTCGGTGTTCCGTCATGCTACGTTACTCCCCCAGTTTGAGCGGCTGAACATCCAAACTCTTGGATTGGTCTATGCAGAGTTGCATAGCATTGAGTATTGGCAATGTTTTTTGCGGTAGCTAGCCTTTTTTACAGGGCGCGGGATCGGCCAGGGATTCGCCTATTCACAAGCGCCAAATCAACAGGGAGTCTTTTTGATGAGGAAACTCACATCTGCGACAGCCGTCGCTGTCGGCATTTTGGCTTTCGGCGCCGGTGCTGTTTCGGCGGAAAAACTGACGATCGGCCTCGCTTCGGAGCCGACGTCACTCGATCCGCATTTTCATAACCTTGGTCCGAACAACGCCATGTCCGTGCACATCTTTGACCGGCTGATCGCGCAGGATGAGAAGCAGCGCCTATCGCCGGGTCTTGCCGTGTCCTGGGAGCCAATTGATGAATTGACTTGGGAGTTCAAGCTGCGTGAGGGCGTAAAGTTTCACGACGGAAGCGACTTCACGGCGGACGACGTCGTCTGCACCATGGCGCGCGCGCCGGACGTACCGAACTCTCCATCGGGATACGGCACCTATCTTAAGGGTAAGGAAGTCGTCAAGATCGATGACTACACGGTGCACTTCAAAACGGCCGCACCTTATCCGTTGATGGGCAACGACATTTCCACGATCCCTGTGATCTCAGAAGTGGGCTGCGAAGCAACGACGGAAGACTTCAACGCGGGTACGGCCGCCATCGGCACAGGGCCGTTCAAGTTCCAAAGTTACACGCCGGGTGAAAGCATCGTGCTGGTACGGAACGACGAATACTGGGGTGATGTACCGATCTGGTCCGAGGTGGAATTCCGCCCAATCACGTCCGGTCCGAGCCGTGTTGCATCGCTTCTTGCCGGTGACGTCGACATGATATCGGGCGTTCCGACGACCGATATCACAACACTTAAGGGCAACGATGGTATCCAGCTGAGCCAGGGCGTGTCCAACCGAGTGATCTATCTTCACATGGACCAATTCCGTGAGGATTCACCCTTTGTGAAGGCCAACGGTGGTGGCGATATAAAGAACCCGCTCATGGACGTCCGAGTCCGGAAGGCGATCAGCATGGCGATCAATCGCGACGCGATCGTTGAGCGTGTCATGGAGGGGGTTGCGCTGCCCGCTGGCCAGCTTCTGCCCGAGGGATTCTTTGGCGTGTCCGACAATCTGGACGTGGTGGCTTATGACCCGGACGGTGCTAAAGCACTTCTGGCTGAAGCCGGTTATCCCGATGGATTTGAAATGACAATCCATGGGCCAAATGACCGCTACATCAACGACGCCAAAATTGCCGAGGCAATTGCGCAAATGTTGACCCGTGTGGGCATCAAGACAGCAGTCGAAACAATGCCGCGTTCGGTATACTTTGGACGCGCGTCCAAAGGCAGCCCGGAGGGTCTGCCGGAGTTCAGCTTTATCCTCGTCGGATGGGGCGCGGGGTCCGGCGAAGCGTCCTCGCCTCTCAAATCGCTGATCCACACCCATGACAAGGATGCGGGCTTTGGATCATCGAACCGTGGCCGGCACTCGGATGCTGAAACCGACGCGTTGATCGAAGAAGCCCTGCGAACAGTCGATGACGCAAAGCGGCAGGAACTACTCGCCGCGGCGACAGAGCGCGCGATCGAGAATGTGGCGATCATTCCGACTCACTTCCAGGTCAACACCTGGGCGGCCAAAAAAGGTCTGAGCTACATCCCTCGGACCGACGAGTACACTCTCGCGACAGGCGTCGTGAAAGAGTAATCGCAATGCATCCGGGCCGCCTTCGCAGCGGCCCGGAGCCTTTGCCCAGGGAATGTCCTCATGACCGTTTTTGTCATTCGCCGATTGCAGCAAGCAATGCTTGTTGTCTTCCTGATGTCGGTGATTGTCTTTTTCGGCGTCAATATCGTTGGTGACCCGGTCTACATGCTGGTCAGCCCCGACGCGGATCAGGCTGACATCGAAGCTGCAATTCGACGGCTTGGATTGGATCGGCCTATTTGGGAACAGTACTGGTTGTTCCTCAAAGGTGCTGCACAGGGTGACCTCGGCGACAGTTTCGTCTTCGGTGAGCCCGCGCTCAAACTGATCCTGCACCATATGCCTGCCACGATGGAACTGGCCTTCAGTGCACTCTTTCTTGCTATCGTGATCGGTATTCCATTGGGTCTTTATGCCGGGCTCTATCCCGACAGCCCGCTGTCCAAGGGCATTATGGCTGGCTCAATCCTTGGGTTTTCGCTGCCGACCTTCTGGGTCGGGCTTATGCTCATCATGCTGTTTGCCGTAGAACTTAGATGGCTCCCAGCGACAGGGCGCGGCGATATCGGCTCGTTTCTTGGGATTCACAGCAGCCTTTTTACGCTCGATGGGTTGAGCCACATCTTCCTGCCTGCTCTCAACCTAGCGCTTCTTAAGATTTCACTGGCAATCCGCCTTACCCGAGCGGGTGTCCGGGAAGCGATGGGACAGGATTACGTGAAGTATGCCCGGGCCAAAGGGCTTTCGACCCGACGCATCATTCTGGTGCATGTAATGAAAAACATCATGATCCCGGTAGTGACCGTCATGGGCCTCGAATTCGGTAGTTTGATCGGGTTCTCGGTGGTGACTGAATCAATCTTCGCGTGGCCGGGAATGGGCAAACTGCTGATCGACGCAATACTGCAATTGGATCGGCCTGTCGTCGTCGCCTATCTGATGATCATCGTACTGTTCTTCGTGCTGATCAATCTGATCGTCGACATACTCTACTCGATCCTCGATCCGAGGGTTCGTTTGCAGGATCAGGGCGCATGACCGACACCGTCACAGATCATTCTCTGACCCCCGCCAAGTCCCCTAAAGTCGAGACGCCGTTCCAGCGATTTCGGGCCGAGTTCTTCGAAAGCAGGATCGCAACAGCGGCGCTCGGCATATTCCTGATCATCGTTCTGCTGGCCATCCTGGCACCCTGGATCACGCCGCAGAACCCCTACGATCTTGGCCAGGTCAGCGTCATGGATGGGCGCTTGCCTCCAGGTTCCGAAGCATTCGACGGATACACGATGTGGCTCGGTTCGGACGGGTCTGGACGCGATCTCTACTCGGCAATTCTCTATGGCTTGCGTATTTCTCTGACCGTTGGGCTTGCATCTGGGGTGATTGCCCTTCTGATCGGTATGGCGATCGGTCTGGTCGCGGCCTACGCCGGAGGCCGGACCGAAGCGTTCATCATGCGCATCGTGGATCTTCAACTGTCGTTCCCGGCATCGCTTGTTGCGCTGATGATGGTTGCGGCACTTGGTAAGGGTGTCGACAAGATCATCCTCGCCCTCGTGATCGCGCAATGGGCTTATTACGCCCGCACGGTTCGCGCGACCGCGCTTGTCGAGCGTGGCAAGGAATATGTCGAAGCCGCGCAATGCCTTGGAATATCGCGACCCCGGATCGTCTTTCGCCATATCCTTCCGAATTGCATGGCGCCTCTGATCGTCGTTGGCACGGTGCAAACCGCCAGCGCAATCTCATTGGAAGCGACGCTTTCGTTTCTTGGCGTAGGCCTTCCACAGACTGAACCGTCGATTGGGGTGCTGATCGCAAATGGCTTCGAGTACATGCTGTCCGGGCGCTACTGGATATCCGTTTTCCCCGGCATCGCGCTCTTGCTGACGGTCGTGTCCATCAACCTTGTGGGCGACCATTTGCGCGATGTTTTGAACCCGAGGTTGAAGAAATGACGGCAGTACTCGAAGTCAGCGGGCTAAAGACCCACTTCTTCACGCACGCGGGTGTGGTCAAGGCCGTAGATGGTGTGGATTTCACCGTCTCCAAGGGCGAGGTAATGGGTCTGGTGGGTGAGTCCGGGTCGGGCAAGTCGATCACCGGGTTTTCCATCCTTGGGCTGATCGATCCTCCCGGGCGCATCGTCGATGGGTCAATCCGTTTTAATGGTGACGAGATCGCGAACGCACCGGAAGAGCGACTCAAGACCTTGCGTGGCAACCGAATCTCGATGATCTTTCAGGATCCGATGATGACTCTCAACCCGGTCCTGCGCGTCGATACGCAGATGATCGAGGCCATTCTCGCCCATGAAAACGTAAGCCGCCAAACCGCCTGGGAAAGAAGCCGTGATGCGCTTGGTTTGGTTGGCATCCCATCGCCGGAAGAGCGATTGCAAGCCTATCCGCATCAGCTTTCCGGTGGGATGCGGCAGCGCGTGGCGATTGCGACAGCCTTCTTGAACCAGCCGGACCTCATTATTGCCGACGAGCCGACGACAGCGCTCGACGTGACAATTCAGGCGCAGATCATCCACGAGGCACAGAAGCTGACGAAACGCACGGGAACCGCGATGATCTGGATCACGCATGACCTTGCCGTTGTGGCAGGGCTCGCGGACCGGATTTCGGTGATGTACGCAGGACGGATCGTTGAGCAAGGCAGTATCGACGATGTTATCGACCGTCCGTTGCATCCCTATACGGTCGGGCTTCTCGGATCGGTTCCGACGGCGAACCGGCGCGGGCAGCGTTTGTTCCAGATCGAAGGGATGACGCCAAACATGCTCGCCCTGCCTGAAGGATGCGCCTTTGGACCGCGTTGTCAGGCCCGAACGGCAGCGTGTTCCAAGCGCCCCCCGATTAAGGACGTGGATGGCCGCAGCCTTCGCTGTTTCAATCCGCAACGCACCAAGGAGACGACGCTTTGAGTGAGCCGCTCGTTGAAATCCGAGGCGTTTCGAAGCGCTTCACCAAACGTTTGGACGTCGCGGGGAAAATCGCACAGCGACTTGGCGCAAACATCCGGGAAGAAACGGTCCATGCTGTCGATAACGTGAACCTGTCGATTCAAAAGGGTGAGGTTCTGGGATTGGTCGGCGAATCCGGCTGCGGCAAGTCCACTTTGGGACGTGTTGTTGCCGGCATTCACCCTGCAAGTGACGGACAGATGTTCTACGGAGGCAAAGATGTTGCGACGTTGAACGGCACCGACAAACGCGCGGCGACCCTCGCAATTCAGATGATCTTCCAGGACCCCTTTGCCAGCCTAAATCCGCGAATGCGCGTCGAAGATATCATCGGCGAAGCACCGCGTATGCATGGGATCGTCCGCAAGGCAGAGAGTGCGGAATACGTGGACGACGTGATGCGCAAGGTCGGCCTCGACCCGTCGCTCAAGCGGCGTTACGCGCATCAGTTTTCCGGCGGTCAAAGGCAACGGATTGGAATTGCACGTGCGCTCGCCGTGAAGCCGAAGTTCCTTGTCTGCGACGAAGCCATCGCTGCGCTGGACGTGTCGATCCAGGCGCAGGTTATCAACTTGTTCATGGATCTGCGCGAAGAGCTGGGCCTGACCTATCTGTTCATCAGCCATGACCTGAGCGTCGTCGAACACATCGCCGACCGCGTGGCGATCATGTATCTGGGCCGCATTGTCGAGAGCGCATCGACTGAGGAAATTTTTTCGGACCCACGCCATCCCTACACGAAAGCGCTGCTTGCAGAGGCTCCGCGCCTTGATCAGCGCCGGCGTGAGTTTGCCCCGATTGAGGGGGAAATTCCGTCGCCGCTCGATCCGCCATCTGGATGTACCTTCCACCCGCGTTGCCCGGTGGCGACCGCTGAGTGCCGCACCACTGTTCCTGAACTGAAAGCGGGGCGCGGCGGGCGCGAAACGGCTTGCCTGCTGGAACACGCCGAAACCGTTTGAACGAGAAGCTGGAGAGCCCCTTGAAAAACGCCGATCCGATCTGGGACCACGTCGACCGCCATCGTGATGATTTTATCGCCTTGTCAGATCGAGTCTTTGACACGCCCGAGACGCTTTATGCCGAGTACAAGTCCGTCGCCGAACATGTGCAGATGTTACGCGCTCAGGGCTTCAAGATAACAGAGAACGCAGCTGGCATTCCTACGGCCGTGATTGGCGAAGCAGGAGACGAGGGTCCGGTGATTGCCATCCTCGGCGAGTTCGATGCGCTGCCATATCTGAGCCAGGCGCCAGGTGTGGCTGAACATCAGCCGCTTGAAGAGGGCGGCAACGGGCATGGGTGTGGTCACAATCTTTTAGGGGCCGCCGCACTCTTGGCCGCGACGGCGGTGAAAGACTGGCTGGCCGAAAACGGCATCAAGGGCCGTGTGCGATACTATGGCTGCCCCGCTGAAGAAGGGGGCGCGGCCAAGACATACATGGTGCGCGAAGGACTGTTCGATGATGTCGACGCAGCCATCTCGTGGCATCCAGCGACCTTCACAGGCGTGAATGAGGCCAGATCGCTCGCGAACACCCGGATCGATTTCACTTTTCATGGAAAAGCTGCCCATGCGGCGGGTGCACCGGAATTGGGTAGGTCGGCGCTTGATGCGGTTGAACTGATGAACATCGGTGTAAATTACCTGCGCGAGCACATGCCCGACAGCGCCCGGGTTCACTACGCCTATCTCGATGCAGGTGGTGTTGCGCCGAACGTGGTGCAGGCCAAGGCCACAGTGCGCCAACTCGTCCGCGCCAGCTCGCTACCGGACCTCGCCGATTTGGTTACGCGCGTCCGAAAGATTGCGGACGGCGCGGCGCTGATGACAGGAACGCAAGTTACCAGCCAGGTCTTTTCCGGCGTTTCAAACCTGCTTGGCAACCGTCCTTTGGAAGAAACCATGCAGCACGAGCTAGAGAAACTTGGACCCGTCGCCTTTGACGAGGCAGATCTCAGTTTTGCCCGCGACATTCAGACCACATTAACCGCCGCTGACATCAATACGACCTTCAAGCGGATCGGTGCTAAGCCCAAAAAAAATCTCGCACTCTGCGACTTCATCGCACCTCTTGATCGCCACAGCGATGGCGGCGAAGGCTCGACAGATGTTGGCGACGTGAGTTGGGCAGTCCCAACCGTTCAGGCACGAGTTGCCACCTGTGCTATAGGAACGCCGTTTCATACGTGGCAAACAGTGGCACAAGGCAAGGCGCCCGCGGCTCACAAAGGCATGGTCTACGCGGCAAAAGCAATGGCCGCGACAGCTTGTCGACTGGTTGAGGATCCCTCGCGCATCGAAGCTGCATGCGCGACGCATCAAGACCATCTGGGCCAAACACCTTACACATGTCCGATCCCGGACGACGTGCGTCCACCTGTCTGAGGCAAAACAACCGTGACCCGCGCCTCTGCAATAGACAACGCCGCCCAGTTTTTCGACACCGGTCAATTTGCAACAGAACTTAGCGAACTGGTTGCCCATGAGACGGAGAGCCAGACACAAGAAAAAGCCGCGGAGCTTCCGCGCTATCTTGAGGAAGCCCTCGTTCCGCGCCTGAGCAGACTCGGGTTCTCCTGTGAAATCTACCCGAACCCTGTGCACGATGCCGGACCGATCTTGGTTGCAGAGCGCATCGAGGACGACACGCGTCCGACAATCCTGTCCTACGGGCATGGCGACGTGATCCGCGCGCAAACGGATCAATGGCGCGACGGGCTTCACCCATTTCGACTGGTTGATGAGTGCGACCGCCTCTATGGACGCGGAACAGCCGACAATAAGGGGCAGCATCTCATCAATTTGGCGGCGCTGAGCGCTGTCATTGAGGCCCGTGGAGCGCTCGGCTTCAACATGCGCATTCTCATTGAAATGGGCGAAGAAATGGGATCACCGGGGTTGTCGGAGTTTTGCGCCAAGCACAAGGACAACCTAGCCGCAGACGTCCTGATCGCATCGGACGGGCCGCGCCTTCAGTCCGACACGCCCACGTTGTTCATGGGGGCAAGGGGCGGCAATTCGTTCGACCTCATCGTTGATCTAAGAGACGGCGCGCACCATTCGGGTAACTGGGGCGGTTTGCTTGCCGACCCCGCGATGATCCTTGCACAAGCCCTCTCGACGATCACCGATGTGCGGGGCCAAATCCAAATACCAGAATGGCGGCCGACCAGCCTGACTGAAGACATCCGGGACACCCTGCGCAACTTGCCGGTTGGCGGGGATGGTGGTCCGAAGATTGACGAGAATTGGGGAGAGGAAGGCCTGACACCGGCCGAACGCGTCTTCGGCTGGAACAGTTTTGCGGTCCTCGCAATGAAAAGCGGTGTCCCCGAGGCACCGGTCAACGCGATCTCGGGATTTGCCATAGCCGCCTGCCAGCTCCGCTTCGTTGTTGGCACTAACCAATCCGATATCCTGCCCGCCCTTCGACGCCACCTTGATGCGAGAGGTTTTGAGATCGTTCAGATCAAGCCTCATGACCGCAGCTTCTTTGATGCAACGCGAACGTCGCCCAACCATCCGTGGGTGTCTTTTGTCGCGCGTTCGCTTGAAAAAACGTGTGGGAAGCCACCCCATGTCCTGCCAAATCTCGCCGGTTCCTTGCCCAACGAGGTCTTTTCCGATTTGCTCGGTCTCCCAACGGTTTGGGTGCCGCACTCCTATCGCGGCTGTTCGCAGCACGCGCCAAACGAGCACGTGTTAAAGTCAGTTTCGCGTGATGCATTGCGCGCAATGGCCGGGCTTTTTTGGGATATTGGCGACCTTGCCAGGTCGCTCTGATCCCGCGCCACAAAGGACTTCATCCGTACCTGGATCGGGCGTGTATCGCATATCTGACTGTAAATGACCGCTTTCACAGATTGGTAGAGTTGCTCTCGCATATGCAGCGAAAGTCAGCTGTCCGCCCTTCTGTTGAAAAACAACGTGTTCCGCATCCGCGCAGGCGCTCCAACTGTATCACCAGAAAAGCCGCCGTACGGGCACTGCGCTCGGCCCCGTCAAACAGGTCGCCTGCAATCAACAGGGCGGCCACCTCTTCGGCAATGGCCGCGTCAACGATCCTGACAAAAGCGGCGCGGCTGGCGGTCTGCACCTGTTCCGCAAATCGGGGTCACGCAAGGCCAACGATTTCAGCGGTGAATCCAGATGAACGTCAGCTGT
Source organism: Ruegeria sp. AE4 (assembly GCF_056542185.1). Taxonomy (NCBI): domain Bacteria; kingdom Pseudomonadati; phylum Pseudomonadota; class Alphaproteobacteria; order Rhodobacterales; family Roseobacteraceae; genus Ruegeria; species Ruegeria sp. AE4. Next base: position 19,884 of record NZ_JBQFZK010000024.1, read on the forward strand.
GTGCAGAATCCTCATTGCCTGTCTGGTCCCCGTACCACCGCATGATCTCCTCAATCTGTTGACGCGCCGACCCGCTGACCCGCGACAGGCCAAGGTGGCGGGCCAAATCCCCCGCCGGATCCTCTGACGCCTTCAGATCCGTGCCGATCTCATCCAGTACAGCCGCGACCTCGGTGCGGGACACATCGCGGATGGAGCGGTTTTCCAGCCCGCGATACGGAATTCGATCCTGATAGGTGCCTGCCAGCCAGACAAACGGAGTGCCGAACTCATCATGCAGTTCAGCCGCGCCAAGCGCGTGTTCCACCCTGTCCATGATCCGGCGCCCGGTGCGCTGCCACCCGTGGCGGTTTGCGACCTCGCGACCCAGATTGCGCAGCGGCATCGGGGCTTGATCCACCAAAACCTCGTGAACGATCTGCCGCAGAATCCCCATATACCCAAGATCAAAGAAACGGTCGGGGGCGGCCTTTGGCCCGTCATCCTTGGCCAACTCGGGCGCATGAACCCCCGAGGCGAAAAGCTGAGGCTCATCAGCCTCTTCCGGCGCGGGTTCCGGCGGCACGCTGTCGGCCTGAGGCGGCTCGGGCGCAGGCAAGGCCCGCACTTCTGGCAGATCTTCTTCCGCAGCCTCAAGTTCTGCTTCCTGCCGCGCCGCGCGGTCTTCTTCCAGCAGTGCTTCCAATCTTTCATGTAATCGGTCAACCACCGCCGCCGGGTCGCGGAACCAGTCGGTCGACCAGATGCGCAGGATCGTCCAACCCAAACCTTCCAGCACGGCCTGACGCACCTTGTCCCGATCACGCGCTGTGGCCGAGCTGTGATAAGTGGCCCCGTCACATTCGATCCCGGCCAGATAGGCCCCTGCCCGATCCGGGTTCACAATTCCAAGATCAATGCGGAAGCCCGAGACTCCGATCTGGGTCCGCACCTCCCAGCCTTTAGCGCGGAACGCCTCGGCAATGGCCTCTTCAAACGGGTTTTCAGCCGGTCCAAGCGATCCTTCCTCGCGCACAGCCAGTGCAACCGGACCACGCTCGGCATAGTCCAGAAAGGTTTTCAGATCACGCACCCCGGTTGCACGGGTGCGCGACAGATCGATTTGATCATGGGTCAGCGAGGCGAACACATGCAACTCGCACCGGGCCCGCGTGACTGCAACGTTCAGACGCTTTTCGCCGCCATCCGCATTCAGCGCACCGAAATTCATCGACAGTTTTCCTGTAAGGTCGGGCGCAAAAGTGATCGAAAACAGCATCACGTCACGCTCATCCCCTTGAATATTCTCAAGATTTTTCACGATCACCGGTTCTTCACGCTCTTCTGCAAAGAACCATTCAAGCTCGGGTGCATCACGCCGCACTTTGTCCAGCAGATCAAGGATCAACCCCTGTTGCTGTGCGTTGAAAGTGATCACGCCCAGCGTCGGCCGGTCCTCCTCGGGGAGGGCCAGCCAGGCATTCAGGCGCTGTCGGATCAGCGCGACAATCGCCTTTGCTTCATCCGCATTGGTGCGCCCTGCCCCGCGCGCATAGGTGCCGTCGATCTTGTGGAATTTCACAGCGTCACTGCCCGTGCTTGGTGCAGGAAAGGTGACAAGGCCTCCGTCGTAGTAGAAATGGTTCGAGAACGCGATCAGCGCCTCATCCCGGCTGCGATAGTGCCAATCCAGCCTGCGCGTCGGGATACCTGCGGTCGCCACCTCATCCAGAATCGAAGGCATGTCGCCAATCATCCCTTCGGCGTCATCCTCGGCCTCGTCGCTGCGGCCAAAGAAGTTCGTCGGCGGCAACTGCTTGGGATCACCTACAATGATCGACTGTTTCGCCCGCGCAATGGCACCAATGGCGTCCCACGTGGTGATCTGCGAGGCTTCGTCAAAAATCACCACGTCGAACGTTGCCTGCCCTGCCGGAAGATACTGCGCAATCGACAGCGGCGACATCAGCACGCAAGGGGCCAGTTTGGGCAGAACATCACCCAGATTATCCAGCAGAGGCCGGATCGCCATCGACGGGCGTTTCAGCCCCAACTGATGCCGCAACACGCCCAGTTCCGATTTTCTGGGCACTCCGTCCCGGGCAGGCAGACGGTGATGAATGCGCCGCATGACTTCCCGTGGGGCATGTTCGGCGACCTCGTCATCCAGCTTACGGAAGGCCGCAACGATATCCTCGTGCTCCCAATGCGCGAACTGGCGCAGCGGGTCCGACGCATCCATCGCCAGCGGCAACCACCAGCGCGCATAGGCGCGGCGGCATTCGGCGACCGGATCACCTTTCAATTGATCCGTCTCATTCGCATCGACCAAGGGCGCCAGCCCGGCGGCCTTGGCCTTGTTCCGAATGGCAACCCAACGGGTCCAGTCCGCAAGCCGTGCGCGTTGCGCCAGCGTCTGGTCCACGGCCTCCATCAGATCGCGCAAGGGCAGGTCTGTGTCCACCGAGCCGCCAAGCCCCGCAAACTCGGTGATCGCCGCATTCAATGCGTTGTCCGCCGCTTGCCAGTCCTCCATCGCCTGTCGCAACGCGCCCGTGGGCCCTTCCTCAAGCGCAGCGACAGTGGCACCGAACGCCACCGTGTCGATTGTTTCCGACCGCACACCGGCCAGCGTCTCACGCAACGAGATCGCCTGAGCCACCCGCCCCTTCAATCTGTGCAGCGACCGGTCTACGCCGGCGGTATCAGCTACCGGGTTATCCTGCAGCACTGCCAGCTGTTTGCGGCACTCTTCCAACGCTGGCAGATCCCTGCCCGGTTCAACCTGTCCCGAGCTGGCATAGGTTTGCAGCAGCTTGCGGGTCTTGCGCTTTTTCAGGGCGGAAAATGGCCAGAACCCCGCCTCACCCGCGCGCCATTCCGCATCCAGCTGATCCAGTGGCAGGCGTTTCATATTGTCTTCGGAATAGGACGCGCTGCATTGGTCCTGCGCGTCCATATACGCCACGAGTGCCGCCTCGAACCGGTCCACCTCACCGTGCAGATCACGCTCCGACAGGCGCGGCACCATACGCAAGTCTTCTGCGTCGGGCGCGATACGACGGGACAACGCAGTCAGCAGAGCGCGCCGTTCCGACATCAGCGCCCGGTCCGGGTTCAATGCCAGCTGCCCTGCAAGATCCGAAGATGATCGCATGACGCGGTCGACACACGCCCTCAGGGTTTTGGCCCGTTCAATGATCTGGTCTTCCCAGGCATGTGACCACTCGGCCTCTCCGACCAATGGCAGCGGTGTGCCACCGCCTACGGCCGCATAAGTACGGCCAAGTTCCTGCGCGATCTCAAGCAACCGGCCAAAACTGTGCTGATCATGAGCATCCTTATCCGCAAAGGACAGCTTCAGCCCCTTTGGTGCCCCCGCCGTCCATGAAATCGCTTCAAAGACCGAAAACCCCTGCGCACCCTTGGCATGAACCGCATTTACATAGGTGTTGAGCTGGTCGCGCTTGATCCGCAGCTTCTCGGTGATGTCCAGCCAGTCTTGTTCACTGGTGGCCGAGGCCCTGTCCCATCCCCGGCCAAGCTGCGTCAGAACCCGCTTGCGGTCGGTCTTGTTGGAATGCAGCTCCAGCACCGCGTCGCCCAACCCGTGCGCCTCAAGCCTGCGCTGCACAACATCCAATGCTGCGGCTTTCTCGGCTACGAACAACACCGTTTTGCCATGGGCAAGGCACTGGCAGATGATATTGGCGATGGTCTGGCTTTTGCCGGTGCCCGGCGGGCCGATCAATACGAAATCCTGCCCCTCAGCTGCTGCAACGACGGCTGACAATTGCGAGCTGTCAGCGGGCAGAGGTGTAACCAGATCCTTGGGTGCAAGTCGGTGATCCATCTGTTCGGCCGGGATCGCGTCCCCTGCCCCGCCCTCAAAGGTCTTGTCAGGGTTGTCGACCAGATGCGCCACCAGCCGGTTATTACGCAACTGATCGGTGCGCTCGACCAGATCTTTCCACATCAGGTATTTCGAGAATGAAAAGGTCGAGATCGCGATCTCTTCCACAACCTCGAACCCCGGCACTTCGCGCACCCGCTGGCGCATCCATTCAAAGATACGCGGCAGGTCGATGCCGCTGTCGTCGCGGGGCAATTCGCCCTCAAGCTCGGGCAGGGTCAGGTCGAAATCACGCTTGAGAAATTCCAGCAGGGTCGAGTTGAACCGAACCTCGTCTTCGTGGTGCAGGATTCTAAAGTCCGACCGCGCCGATTTGCGTTCCAGCTTGATCGGGATCAGCAGCAGCGGCGCGCGATAGCTGCGCTTTTCGCCCTCTCGCTGCCAGCGCAGGAAGCCGGCGGCCAGAAACAGAGTATTTGTCCCACCCTCCTGAAGATCGCTTTTGGCTTTTCGAAACAGGGCCAGCAGGCGGTTGTCAGCGTCCTTGCGATCCAGCGGCATCGTGATCTGCCCGCGGTTGAACGCATCGTTCGTTGCGCTGGAGATGATCTCGTCCCGTTCCTGCCGCGACAGCTGACGCTCGCCAATGGGATCATCCTCCATCAGTGGATAGGTGCGGAACGCCTTGTCCGCGGCCAAAGCGTCCTCCAGAGCGCCAACATCAGGCACCAAGCAGGGCACTGTCTGCTTGCTTGGCTTGAAGTTCAGCAAGCGGTTGCGCAGCGACAGGTCCAAAAGCTTAGCCTGCCAGCGCTCGATCCGCCCTTTGGGCGTGTCAGGAACCTGTTCAATCACTTCGGAAGGCAACAGGCCAAAATCGATCGGGTCCGGCAGTTTCGCCGGGGCAACCTCAATATGCTCGGCCACACCTGCTTCTGCCGCCACGTGGCTGGCCAACGGACGTATCCGGGCCGAGCGTGCGCGGGTGATGTCAACGGCCATCAGGAATTCCTGCTCACGATCCTCGGACAGACGGGACCGTCCGGCCTCAACAGCCTGTTCAAATCCGGCAGTCGGGCGTTGTGTCAGCAGCGTGGTTTCGACCGGAATGAATTCTTTCGCCTGCGCCGCCTTGCGCACAGTGATCACGTCAGGCTCGGTCACATGCCCAAAGTCCCGGTTGGTGAGCCAGACCCCGACCCAGGCGTGACCATGACTAAACAGGACAACCGGATGCAACCCGGCCTGTTCCCACGCGGCGGCCAATAATAGCGAACTGTCCAGGCACGTCGCCAACCCCTCGCTGCGAATACGTTCGGGCGCACGGATCTTCTGCCCCTCAACCTCGAACGAGGCAGGCGGGTTGGCATAGGTCAGCCCCATACCGGTCACGGCCGACCAGATTGCGCCAGCGATCATCCAGGCGCGCTGCGGGTCACCGGATTGATACCCTTCAAGCGAGCCATCATGCCCGCCGCGTTCCAGCAACACAGACGCCTCTTTGAGGATCGCCGCCACCACGGGATCATTCGGAGATACAAAGGCCGCCAGCAGCCGGTCCATGTCACCCAGCCCGCCCCATTGATCGCGGGCCAGCAGCTCCAGAGGCAGGGTTTCACGGGCCAGTTGCCCTTCGACGTTGGTCGCTGTCAGGGTCAGAGATCCGATTTCGGTTTCGTTGAGCCCGGCCAGATGCTGTATGTCGAGCGGTGTGGCCAGATCGTACAGTGCAAAATCCTCGTCCGGTGCGATCCGGTCGATCACCCAGGTCTTGGGCCTGATCACCGGCGGATGGGCCTCAAGCGTGATCTCGATCGCCTCAACCGCAAGACGCCCCATGTTGGTCAGCGACAAAGCCCTTAGAACCGGAATGTCATTCTGGGCCGAAGCGAAATTGACCCGACCCGCAGCCTGCATGGAAAAACCAAGATCTATGTCTTTTTCGGCCTCGACAGGCGGTAAATCAGTCTCACCGAGGGCAAAGCCAGTTTCAGATTTCTGCATTTAATCGGTATCACTTAAATTCGTTTTGCGGGGCACCGCGTTATCAATCCTGAAATACAACCTTAAACAGATGTATCAGATGGAAACTAGCAAAAAAGACACCTGTATTCGCGCAATTGCAAGTGTTCGACGAGGTGCAGAGTTGACAGATGTCAACTCTGCCAATCCATCCGGAACCCGACGCGTTGACAGCTGTCAACTTTGTGCTGCCGCAGAACGCCACCGTTCAGGCCGCAGCGCGGCCTGAGCCATTCAACAGCGCCATCACCATCGGTCCGGTAGAGAACTGACCAAGCGCGAATTTGGTGGAAAGGGCTCGCAGATAACCGCCCGGGCTGTTGATATCGCTGAAACGTTGCAGGATACAGGCCACGGTGACGGCGGCGGTTTCAGGTCCCATCAAGTCTTGCGCTTCATGCCAGGCCGAGGGGCTAATCCCCATCATGCCGCGCACATAGCTGGCCGCCACGACAAGATCGTGCCAATTCTGCGGGTCCCGTTCGCAATACGGCAGGATATCCGGGCACGCCTTCAAGATCAGTGCCAATGGCACCCTCGGCAAATCGCGATCCGGATCGGGGTCTGTAATCCCCTGACCTTCGCCCTTGCCCATTTCTGGGTAAAGTTCAGATTCAAGAGTATCTGGTTTTGAATTCTGACAGTACCGCTCAGTTTCAACGTCATTGCCGCTCATTTCTTTTGATTCAATCGCAAGCAAAGCCTGAATGTCCGCCAAGATATCCCCAACGCGCTGCTCAAGAACCGCCACCTCCTCAAGCTCCAGTTTGCGGCGCATCAGCTTGTGAACCTCCAGCAGTGATGCCAACAAATCCTCCCAATCGCCGGGCAGGGCGTTTTCCTGCCCGTAGAGCGCAAGTTTCAATGCATCCCGCTTGAGCAGCGACAGCTTCTCGCGCGCGGCGGCCAGACGGGCCTGATCAGCACGGGCGTGTTGAGCAGCCTCGCCGATCCGGGCGGCATTATGCAGCAGCGGGCGCAGATCGAAGCCAAAGGCACGGGCGATTTCGCCATCCGCGCCGCGGCGGGCATAGCGTTTGCCATTGGGGCTGTCGTGACGTGCAATCAGACCCGCATGGATCAAAGCCGCCAGGTGTCGGCGCAGGGTGCTTTCGGCCATGCCATGGGCACGTTCAGACAGCGCCATGTTTGACGGAAAGACAATCAGGCTGTCATTGTCCGACAAGGCCACGTTTGGATGAAACGAGACCAGCGCGTTCAACACCGCCAGGTCCCGGTCCGTCACTTCAAAGGCGCGTCGGGCCGTGCACAGATCGCGCAGCAGTTCCCATTTGTCGATGTGCATTACCTCGGGTGCGGCTTGCAGGGCCACCGCCTGTTCAATCAGACCAGCCGTCACCGGCCGCCGCCCAAAGGGCGTCGTTGTGATGTGTTCCATATGCTGTCACGAGACAAAACTTTTTTACCCGCCGGACTCGACGCCAGTTGACAACCGTCAACTACAAGCCATAGAATCGGAGGTGCTAAATCACCAATTCAGGCCTCTTGGAACTTCGGTTCTGAGGGGTCTTTTCTTTCCGTCCTGTCTGTTTCGTGCCTCCTTGTCGCTGCTCCACGATTATCCCGCGGTTGCGGGGTTACTCATCCCGACCGGTTTTCCAGCGGTGATGAAGTTCCGAGATGTTCTCGGCCAGCCAGTCCTCGAACCCTTTGGCCGTTTTTGTGTTCAGAGTGAGAACCGCTTTGGTGCCACTACGCCGCATCTGACCCAGCACCGTTCCGTCCGCGCCTTTGAGCGGCGCGGCGTCCCGTGGGGCAGGGGACTTGCGCGGCGTGAGGGCGGTCAGAACCGCTTCAAACCGGTCATCGGATGTGCCGCCCTGTGCGGCCTCAACGGCGCGCTGCTCCTGATCCTTCGGCAACAGCTCTGCCAGTTTCAGCCAGCGGTCCCGACCCACCGACGGGGCAGCTCCGATCGCCTGGATCAACGGCTCCGGGATACGATCGGACACGGAAAGCATACGTGATATCAACGTCTTATCAACGTGCAGTGCGTCGCAAATCACCTTGCGCTCATAACCCATATCCTGCATCTGGCGGGCGAAGTTGACCTTCTCGATGAAACTTAGGTCGCGACGGGCGGTGTTTTCCTGCCCCTGCGCCAGAATCACCGCGCGGTCGTCCAACACCCGGATCAGCGCCTTGACCGGCTGACTCAGCGCGCGCAGCGCGGCTACCCGGCGACGGCCATAGACCACCTGATAGCGTTCGCCATTATTGGGGTTCGGGCGCAGCAGCACAGGCACCTGCTGGCCATATTCGCGGATCGACTCGATCAACTCTGCCAGACCGGCGTTTTCCTCTAGCCGGTCTTGAAGACCGCCCTGATCAATCATGCGCGGGTCAATCTCCTGCACCGCACGGGATTTCAGATCCGAAATCGACTGGCTGACCGCCCCGATCGCTCCCGAGCCATAGCGCGGCTTGGCCACATCGACGCGGGCAGGGGCCTCATCAGCCGGCGGGGCAGGGGGGGCATCCATCAGTCCCTTGAGAAGGTTCTTACGCGCCATGACCACGTCCCCATGCTGATTGAACCAAAGATTCAATTTCACCGTTTACTGCGTTCAGGCTTTCGATGGCCCGCTCATAGGTCGAGCGCGTGAATTGGCCCTTTTCGACCTCGTATAGGGTCTGTTTTGTGATCCCGGCATCGGAAATCGCGGTCGATTTCAGCACCGGATGGTTCAGCACATGATCCCCGAACATCGAGCGCATGAAGCTGACCATCTGGTTCTGCGGCCCATCGCCGGGCTCATACCGCGTTACCACATAGCGAAGCCAATCATAGGACATGTTGCCCCCGGCCTCGCTGACCACGCCCAACAGGTTCGAGGTCATCAGCAGGAACTGGCACATCGACATCACGTCCAGCATCTGCGGATGCACCGTGACCAGAACGGCAGTGGCCGCTGACAGGGCCGACATGGTCAGGAACCCCAGCTGTGGCGGGCAATCGACGACAACCACATCATACTCCTGTTCGACTGAGGACAGCGCGTCGCCGATCCTTGTAAAAAACAGGTTACCGTCCCGTTGCGTCAGCGCGCGGGGGGTGTCGTGTTCGAACTCCATCAGGTCCAGATTGCCGGGGATCAAGTCCAGATTGGTGAAATAGGTCATTTGAATCACGTCGCGCAGCGGCACAGGATCTTCATAACGGATCGCGTCATAGAGCGTACCGCCATCCAGCAGGTCGAACTCGGGCTGAAACCCGTGCAGCGCAGAAAGACTGGCCTGAGGATCCAGGTCGATACCCAGCACCTTGTAGCCATCCAACGCCATCTTCTGCGCCAGATGCGCGGCAGTCGTCGTCTTACCCGAGCCACCCTTGAAATTGATGACCGTGATCACTTGCAAATGATCGCTGTTCCGCCGCCCGGGCAGATAGGTTCCGGGCGCCTTGGCCCCGGCTTCAAGCAATTCGCGCAGAGCCTGAATATCTTCGGGCGAGTAATAGCGCCGCCCACCAGCACGGGTTTCGGGCGACGGGCCGCGGCCATCCAGATGCAGCTTGCGTAAATAGGCATCTTTGACGCCCAGCAATTCGGCGGCCTCTCCAGACGTGAATTTGCGTAGGGATCGTTTGGCGTCGGGCGGGAACAACTGTGCGCGATGCGCCTGTAGTCGTTCAGACAACCGCCGGGCGTGATCGCCCACCAGAAGGTCGATCCGTTCCTGTGTATGGCCAGATTGCTGCGCCTCCGATACAGTGGCACTTGCGGTTGCTTGCTCCATCTCTGCCCTCATTTGGCGCTGCGTTGTTACGCTTATCGCCGTTTTATTCACTGCTTTCCGTAATTAATGGGGCACAACCTACGATTCTTGCAAGTGTTTTTTCCATATCCTGTGGCCAAAACCATCCGAACCACAAGGCGAGCGGGCTTGACTTCTGCCGATAGTGTGACCAAGTATGACTATGGAGGTGCATCATGACCATTAAAACCACCCTCAGCTTCACCGACCGTCATCACCGATTCCTCAAGGAAAAAGTAGGCGAGGGGGTCTATGCATCAGCGTCGGCCGCAGTTGCAGCTGCTGTCGAACGGATGATTGAAGATGAGGAAGCCCGCGAGGTCGCGCTGGACGCCATGGCCGAAGAAATCCGACGGCGCGCTGCCTCACCGCGTGCCAATTTCGTTGACCATGACGATGTCTTTGCGCCAGCGCTGCGGCGACTGGATCGCGACGCGTGACATATCAACTGCGCTATCATCCGTCAGTGGCGGATGATCTGCTGACTATTTCCGATCTGATCGAAGACTATGCCGGCCCGCAGATCGCGCGTCGCAAACTGACCGAGATCGCCGACGTTGCCCAAAGCCTGCGCACGCTGCCTCATCGCGGCACTAAGCGCGATCATATCCTGCCCGGCCTGCGCGCCATCCCCGCCGCGCGCCGTGCAGTCATCGTCTTTACGGTCGATGACGACGCGCAAGAGGTCCATGTGTTGGCAATCACCTATGGCGGCGCAGACTGGATTTCGCGCACTGGTCGGCGCAGCTGAAATCACCCCAACAGGTCCGTCGCCGGGTTTTCGGCGATATCGACATCGTCATAATATTTCTGCGCCTGCGCCATGGAGCGGTGCAGCGAGAGGCGCATGGCAGCCTGGATTGGGGCGCCGTCCAGTGCGGCTTGGGTTAGGAATCCAGAACGCAGACCGTGCGGCGAGGCGAAGTCCTCCGGCAACCCTGCCAACTGGAGGCGATGTTTGACGATCTGATAGATAGCGTCCGGCGAAAGCCGACGTTTCAGCACACGATCCGCCTTGGAGATGGGTCTGAACAGTGGCCCGTTCTTAATCTGTCCAACCTCGATCCAATGAACCAGCGCCTGGGCTGCGCGGCCTTTAAGCACCAGCCGCGGCGTTTCGCCTTTGGTTGTCGTCTTGGTCTCCAGGAGTGAAATCCAAACCAGGCTTTTCTCGTCGAACTCCTTTAGCGAGACGTCTTCAAACATCAACCCGGTGATCTCCGAGCGCCGTCTACCACCAGAAGCCCAACCCAGCATCAAGATGGCGCGGTCGCGGCAATCCCGCCGGGACCCCCGACAGGTGGACAGCAACTGCTCGAGCACATCGCGGGTAATCGGGTGCTGCGATTTTGGGGCAGGGGGCCGGGCTGCTGCCCGGCGCGCCTTGGCACGGGCCTGCTTCACCTGCGGCGCACCGAAAGGGCTGGTTAGGTTCTTCATTCGATGAAAGGCAAGCCAGGAGGCGATGCGCCGGTCCAGCGTCGAGGGGGCAGGGCAGGCGAGGGACTTGCGCAGCCCCTGGGCAATCAGCGCTTCTGCGGTTTCACGCGCCACATCTGTTTCTGGTGCGTCATTCAGATCGCGGGCGTGATCGAGAATGAAGGCGAGGGCGGTGGCTTCGGATTCCGGCCAGTCCAGCGCCGTGCCAAAGCGCACGGATTTCCAGGCGGTGATGTAGAGCAGATCACGTTCATAGGCCCGCAGCGTGTTGGCGGGGGTGCCGCGAATATAGAGATCGGTCAGCGCCTCCTGATCCGCCTGAGATAGGGCAGGGGAGGCGGCGGGGAGATATGCGGCTGGCGGCTTCATGAGGCTTATTCTGCGCCAATTTAGCCGTGAATTCAACAAATGTGATAAGCGGGACTTATCGGATGTGATCGATGATTTGCAGACTTGAAAAAGTAACGAGCAAAAAGAAGTATTTTTGCGCATAAAGCGGTTAGCTAATTTGCATCGCAGCAAATTCGGCGGGACTCCATTGAAAAGTTTTAAACAATTTTTGGTGAATAACGCATCGGAGCAACGAAGTGCGCGATGCGTCCAAATGACGAACAGGGCAGCGCAGGCAACGCTAAGCTAGCAACTGTATTTCTCAGGGGGTCTGAGCCGACCAGTTTTGCCGAGATTTGAGGAGTGCGTTTGCGATTGTGACGAGCTTTCTAGCGACTGCTGTGATGATGACTTTGTGTGGCTTGCCCGCGTCACGCAAACGATCTGCGAAGATCTTGAGATGCGGATTGTGATGACTCGCGACGAGAGCGGCCTGGAACATGATGTGTCGTACCTGTCGCCGTCCGCCACCAATGGCGCGCTTGCCGCGCATCGCACCGCTGTTGTGAGCAATGGGAGCCAGGCCCGTGAGCGCAGCAGCTTGTTCTCCCGAGAGTTGGCCCAGTTCTGGCATTTCCGCGATCAGCATAGTGCTGGCAACGGGGCCGATCCCAGGAACAGAACGCAAGATATCAGCGGTTTTTGCAAGGCCCTGATCTGCGTCTGGTCGAAATGCCATGAATCGCGCAATGAGTTCCGCGTCGATCCGATCCGTCTTGGCGCGTGTGCCATGGCTGGCAGCGAAGGCTTTGATCTGAGCTGGCGGCAACTGCCGAGTCGCGATACCGGCTGCATCCAGCGCGGTCCACAGACGCCATTCCTGCCCTCCAGTCGCCTCGAAACAAACAAGCGCGTGCGTTGATTGTGCCAGACCAACAAGCTGCGCGTGGCCCTCATCGCTGTTCGGGAGCCGCAACCTACGAATGTCCGGCAGACAATGAACGTCAAGCCAATCGCGGCTGACGTCTATGCCGATGATCTGTTCGTGTGATACTTTGTTCATACCCTCTTCCTTCTGCTCCGCGGTCCAGACCGGCCGCATTCAGCTGTTCGAGACGATGAAGAGAGACGGTGCTGGCTCGCTAGGAAACGTGGTCATGCCACAAGGCTCAGACGCCATACACCGCCCCGTCAGTAACCTCGGCAAAGGTGGCTGACGGGGGTTAAGTTAGCAAACTCGAGATACAGAAGGCTCCAGACTCATTGATTTACAGCCAGAACAGCACGGTAGTTGCTAGAGCGATGGCCGAAAGGAATACCTTTGGGCATCTGTCATATCGGGTGGCGACGCGCCGCCAATCCTTCAGGCGTCCGAACATGATCTCGATGCGGTTGCGTCGTTTGTAGCGGCGCTTGTCGTATCGGACAGGCTTGTCGCGTGATTGTCGACCTGGGATGCAAGGCCTAATTCCCCTGTCATTAAGGGCTTCGCGGAACCAGTCTGCGTCATAGCCTCGATCTCCCAGCAGCCAGTCAGCCGATGGCAGACTGTTCACCAGAGCCTTGGCGCCCGTGTAATCGCTGACCTGGCCCGCGGATATGAAGAAGCGGATGGGGCGTCCGAGGCTGTCAGCAACAGCGTGCAGTTTCGTATTCATGCCACCCTTGGTACGCCCGATCAGCCTGCCGCGCCCCCCTTTTTCAACCGCAGGCTGGAGGCTGTGCGGTGCGCTTTGAGGTATGTAGCGTCAATCATGATGGTCTTATGATCGGTTCCCTCCGCAGCCAGCCCGGTCATGATCCGAGCGAACACACCCATATCGCTCCACCGCTTCCAACGGTTGTACAGTGTCTTTGGTGGTCCAAATTCACGTGGCGCATCGGACCAACGTAACCCATTGCGGTTGATGAATATAATCCCGCTCAGTACACGACGATCATCAACTCTCGGCTTGCCATGGCTCTTTGGAAAGTAAGGCTGAAGCCGCGCCATCTGCTCGTCGGTCAGCCAGAAACCCTCCGTTGTGCAAATCCCTCAATCAGGCCCACAGGTGCTGACGTCAGACAGACGACAGTGCTTTGGCAAAGAACTTGGTTGCTGCTGGACGATTTCGTCGCTCAGACAGCATGAAATCAAGGGTGTTTCCTGCTTTGTCGACTGCTCGATAAAGATACATCCACTTGCCGCGCACACGGAGATAGGTTTCGTCCATGCGCCAGGAACTCAGCGTTGGTCGCTTCTTCGATTGCGCGCTCGCGGCGATCATCGACGAATACTTAACAACCCACCTGTTGAGAGTAGCGTGGTCCACCCGCACGCCGCGTTCGGCCATGATCTCTTCCAAATCACGGTACGACACTGTGTACCGCAAATAGAAATATACAGCGTAAAGAACTGCATCCTTGGGAAAGTGGCAGCCTTTCAGAGAGATCATACTTAAAACCTGTTCGAAAACTATTCGACAGGAAGAGACTGCGAAACCTGAGTGCTCGTCAATCTCAGTTCAAAATTTGCGACACAACCGATGAACGTCCGGAAAGGGCCGTCTCCGAAATCCAGCGGCAATGGAGAAGGGGCCAATACCGCCCCGCGGCAAGGAATGATGCATGAATAAACAACTACTGTGGCCAGTTCGCACTGGAATGGCCTCGATAGCCCAGACACGAACTTCATTCATTAACTTTTGGCTTCCAATTGGCTTGTTTCATAGCGTCGCCAAGTTCCACCCCGTATTCTGGATTCGCAAATAGTCTTTGAAACAAAATATCCACCCTACTGTCAGGCCATTCACGCGAGAGTTTATCTGACATAGCTTGAGCTTCACTTTCGTTCCCCAGCATCTGATGAGCCGCCATCAGATAGGCGACAGAAACAGGGCCGACTGGGCCACCCTTTTGGGTCACCTGCTCAAAGGCGGAAACGGCACCTTCGAAATCCTTCAGATGGAACTTTGCAGACCCCATCGCGTTCTGAAACACATAACCTCGGTCCAAATCTATTTTCGACAGTGCGTCTTCGCTGATCGCCACGACTTTTTCGAACTCACCTGAGTACAACAGGATCAATGACACGAACTCCAGCACGTGCACGTCGTTTGGTGCCAACCGCTGCGCCCTGTACGAGAACTCCATAGCTTCAGGCCAATTACCCTTGGTAAATTCGACCCAGGCCTTTGCAGATTGGCTCCACCCCATTTCGGGTGCCAATTCAATCGCCCGGCTGGCCTGTGTGTCCGCGTAACGCAGCAAGTCGCCGGTTGGATCAGCGTCCGGTGTAACCAGCACTATCGTTGCTGCAACCTGCGCGGCTCCTGCATGGCCTCCGAAATAGCTGTCGTCGTTTTCGATTGCCCCCTTGAATATCGTCAGGGCTCCGTTCAGTCGCGCGGGCTCCAAGGCCGGAAAGATCAAATCGCGGCCCGAATTGGCCAGGTTCACGGCCTGAAGCCGCATGGGGGATGCATCAAATATCGCGCTGCGCTCATCTTGGCTCAGGCTATCGACTGGCAGGCTGACTGGAACCCCACGATTTGTCGACATTAACGCAATTGCCACAGCAACACAGATTATAAGGAAAACCCCTGCAATCCCAATGAACGGGCGCGGCCAGGTGTAAGTCTTGGTTTCCGTCTCAGGTATTTCGGGCTGATCCGTCCCGGGCGATTTAATCGATATCTCAGGTGCGTACCCGCCTTTTGGCAGATCGAAAACAGTGACTTCATCGCGGCCATCTTCGACATAATATTCGGCCAGCTTGCGACGCAGGCGACCGGCGTCCACCCGCACCACATTTTCTCTTCGCGCCATCTCGGACATGGTCGCGCCGTAGACATCCATGGCGATTGTTTTGGCACGGATGTCATCGGCTCGACCGCTGATTGATTCCTCGACGACGTAGATAAGAAAGTCCTGCAGTCGCTGTGATCCAGCGAATGTCTGGGATCCGACAAGTCGCTGAAGCGCGACCCGCACATCTTTGGCGTCAGGCGTTCTACCACCACTAATACTAGTCGATGTGCTTTTGGATAATTCCATTTTTTCAGCAAGTTACATCTCTGATTATACCGTATTATGCCCCGATAAACCTTTTGTGAGAAGTGAATTCGGCCAACAATTCGGGGAATCTGTTGATTAGTCGAACGAGCGTCGAATTTGAAAGGTTACGTGCTTGATACCCTGTTTCCGAACCACCAAGCCGCAATTGCAGACTTACGGCGCGCGGACACGGTGTTCGATGAGATTTGCCGGGACTACCAGCTTCTCAGCGACGAGTATCTCTCCATGAATGATGAGCCGGCAAGCCAATCGTACCAGTTTGCCTGCGATATCCGCGAAACCCTGGATGGTCTTCGGGATGAAATCGCCCAGTCACTGCGGCGCGCAGGTAAGATGTAATTCGAAAATGGGGAAGGGATACCGATGAGATCAATATTTAAACATGCCTCGGCCATGGTGCTGATGGCTGGCGCGAGCTTTGCTCAGGATGCGCCCATCATTCATGACGGAGAGTTCCAGTTTCTCCGCGCACAATTTGGCGATCAATGGGATGCTCAGGATACGGAAATCGACGCAAAGCTTGCAGAAATCCGTGACGCCAATGACGGCAAGCCCCCTAATATTCTCTACATTCTGATCGACGATGTCAGCTTCGGTCAGATGGGCAACCGGACGATGAACTATGTCACCGGTTTCGATACGCCCAACATCAACGATTTTGCCACCGAAGGCATGTCCTTGATGAGGATGTATACCGAGCCATCCTGCACGCCAACACGAACAGCGATGTTGACAGGTCGTCATCCGGCGCGCGCGGGCGTGGAAGAGGTCAAGGTTGCGCTGGTCGGTGAAGGTCTTGCGGCCGAAGAAGTCACGATTGCCGAAATCCTGAAGGAGGAAGGGTACAACACCGCGCATGTCGGGAAATGGCATCAGGGCGATATTGAACAATCCTATCCGCACAATCAGGGGTTTGATTGGGCGGCCTTTCCTTTGCACCAGCAAGTTCAACTGAGTCTGATGATACGGGACGCAATGGTCGCCAACAACATGCTTGGCTACCATGCGTCGGGTCAGTCCAACCAGTTTCAGTTGGATCAACGGTTCAAACCCTACGGTCTGGTAACTGGCGTTGAAGGTGAAGCTGGTGGTCTTGCCCGCGAAGTCGATATGGCACCGGGCGAGGAATGGACGCAGGCGAAATACGAAGAAATGAACCTGCGCTATCAGCGTCAGGCATTGGAACAGCTGGAGAAGCTGGCTTCGCAGGACGATCCGTTCTTCATGCAGTACTGGCCGCTCTATCCGCTAAACTTTGCCTATCCTGATGAGGCCGTTTCCCGCAACGGTGGCTTCCATGCCGACAAGTTGCAGATCCTGGACGGTTGGATCGGCGAGGTGCTGGCCAAGCTGGATGAAACCGGAAAGGCAGACAACACCATCGTCATGATCATGGCCGACAATGGCCTGATGTATCATTATGAGGGGACTTCCGGCCTGAACCAGCTGATTTACCGCGGCGGCAAGACGCAGCATCTTGAAGGTGGTGTGCGTACCGATGCCTTCATCCGGTGGCCCGGCGCTATCGAGCCCGGCAGCGCGGCGGGTGACATTGTGCATGTCTCAGACCTGTTCACCACCTTTGCCCGGATCGCAGGTGCAACCGACCGCATTCCGCGCGACCGTGTAATTGACGGTATCGACCAGACCGCGCTGCTGCTTGAAGGCGAAGGCAACTCGCGCCGCGACTATGTTTACGTATATGAAGGACCGATCTTGCGCTCAGTAGTCAAGCAGGAGTTCAAAATGCACCTGCCTGCCCCCGGCCAACCCGGCGCAGCGGCTCCCGTGTTCAATGTCTACCGCGACCCACGCGAGGAACATCCCCTTATCGGGTACTCCCTATGGTCCGGGGCGTCTTTTCAGGACATGGTCAAGCGCCATCAGAAAACCATTGCCAAACACCCGCATCTGCCACTCGGAAAGGGTGTTCCTTATGAAGGAATCGAGAACCTTCGCCCTGAAAGCGAACTAACCAGGGAAGTCTTTTCTAGCTGGCAATAACGAACTTGGGACGGTGGTGGCAAAGCCACCATCTCATCAATCGCACGAGAACTTTTCAGGTACATGATGGCCAGCCATTTTTTCATTCATTCTATCCTGACGTCCGCGTTGCTGATAGCGGGTAGCGCTGCCGGAGCAGAGGAAAACGCGTCAAACCCATTGGCTGCGGTCAACAACACGGACATTCGCTATCAGTATTTTGATCTGGAGGGCGGCGCAGACCGTCAGGATGCATTCATTGATGGCGCATACATGCTGCGACCTGATCTGAAATTGAAATATGAGCTCCATTACAATTCGACGAATGCGACCGGGGAGAGGTTCAACGGGTTTGAAAAGACCAGCTTCAAGCTGATCTATTTCCCGTCACAAAAACCCCTGAATGACACTTGGGCCGTCAAATCCGCGCTCGGGCTGGAGTGGATCCTTGATTTTGGCGACCCCGAGGAAGGTATAGGCACCGGGTCGGATAAGATCGCCCCGTTTGGTGGCTTTGCCTTTGCAAACACAAACACTGGCATGACGCTGATCCCTTTGGTCCAGCATTTCGCATCGTATAATGGGTCGACCGATGTCAGCCAAACTGCAATGCGCCTGATTGCGCTTCAGCCGTTCGGTGATGGGTATTGGGCCAAAGCAGATATCAAAGCGCCATATGATTGGGAAAACGACGCCTAGCCTGCAACCGCTGAGCTTCAGATTGGCAAAAATCTCAGCCCCGGTATTGCCCTCTATGCAGATGTGTTGATCGGGATCGGCGCTGATCGCCCTTATGACCAAGGCATCGGGATCGGCCTCAGATTCAACTACTAAGTTTCATGAACCCCAAGGACAAAGCTATGTCTCACCTCTCACTACTCGGCGCAATCACGCTTGCGACCGGCCTTCTTACGCTGCCGACACTTGCCGGTGCTCAATCACTGCCCGCGCCGGATCAGGACGAAACCGGCTGGCGTCATGGTGCAGCGTTCTATCTGTTCACACCCCTAAGAACCACAGGGACATCGACCGTGGCTGGACAATCCGCTGACTTGGATCTGGATCTCGGTGACGTGCTGGACGTGCTCGATTTCGCAGCGGCCGGACGGTATGAGGCATGGAATGGGGATTTTGGAATAATCGTCGACGCGAACTATGTTGGCATCGAACAAGATACCTCGCTGCCTGGCCCTTTGGGTTCCGATCTCAATGTCGACGTGCGCCAAAAATGGTTTGGTATTCTGGGTGCTTACCGCATTGTAGACTCTGTATACGGAGCCGATGATCAGCGCTATACGATCGATCTTCAGGGGGGCGTTAGATACAACTCTATTCGTCAGGAGATCGGTATAACCACACCGGGCCCGGGAAATCCACCTGTTTTAGGTGGCGATCAGGATTGGATCGAACCTGTAATCGGCGCGCGCGGTATGTGGCGCCTAAATGAGCAATGGACCGGAATTGCTTCTTTGGAGCTTGGCGGTTTTGGCGCCGGTGGGAATGACCTTCAGGTCGGTGTGAATATCGGATTCGATTACCAACCCTGGGAGAAAACGGCACTCACATTTGGATACCGCTACTTCAGCGTCGACTATAGCGATACGCTGAGTTCCGGAGAATTCGCCTATGACGTCGAACAGCACGGGCCATACTTTGGCATCAAGTATTTCTTCTAAGGGCGGGTATGAAACTAGACGACTGTGAAAGAAACTCGTTTTGAATCTGGTGCTGGGAAAAGGAGTTCACTAGTGAATCTACCCGACGACTGTATTATGCAGCGTAAGAGAAATTATGATAAATTTGCGCGAGCCCTATCCGTGCGCTCCAATTGTTCAATCCAGGGCCTTTTCCTGACGAGCTTTCCCCAGTCTCGTGGACATCACGTTCCGCCAGGTCCATTTGGACCTGTCCCGTTTTTGTGCCGCCCCAAGTGCTCGTTTAAGCCACTTTCCTTTCGAATGCGACAGGGCTTTTCCAGCCCAATGCTGA
>NZ_JBQFZK010000025.1:0-34780 GCF_056542185.1 Ruegeria sp. AE4
GGCGGCAACTGGAGCTTCGAGTTCTACATGGAACAAAAACACGTCGGCTTCGCAACCGGAAATCACAACATCATGCAGCTGGGGAAGTGAACTCGGGCAAGGGCTCTGGTACACAGACGTCGGTAAACACGAGGAGGAACTGCCATGGGAAAGATCGTACAAGCCGCGAAGATCACGCATGTGCCAAGTATCTGGATGTCCCACACGATGCCAAAATACAAAGGCATCCGGCAGTCTGCCATTGATGGTTATGCGCGCCTGCGCCAGGACGCGATAGACCGCGAGGTCGAGACGTTTCTTGTGTTCGACACCCATTGGATCACCAATCAGGGGTTTCACCTGAATACCAAAGAGCACCACAAAGGCCGCTTCATCAGTCATGAACTGCCGCACATGCTGGCAGACATGGAGTTTGATTATCGCGGAGATAACGCGTTGGGGGAAACCATCCTTGATGTTCTGCGTGAGCGTGGCGAGCGAGCGCTTGGCCATTCGCACCCTGATATGGGAATGGAATATGGCACCCTTCTGCCTATGCATTTCATCAACGAAGGGGTGAATGCGCGCGTTTTGCCCGTTGCAGTCAACCAGTTCTCGTCGATCCAGGAAAACCGCGTCTGGGGTGAGGCCATTGCCGAAGGTATCCGGCGTTCCGACCGGAACGTTTCCATACTGGCCTCTGGCTCACTCAGCCATGATTTCACGCCGAATGAGCGCTCGGTCGACGGATTGAATGCGGTAAACGGCGAGTTCAACCGCCAGATGGATATGCACGTGCTGGAGATGTGGGAACAGGGACGGTTCGAAGAGTTCCTTGAAATGCTGCCGGACTATGCGAAGAAATGCGCAGGCGAATGCGCCATGAATGACACGGCTTTGCTGTTCGGAGCTCTGGGCTGGGGCAGCTACAAGGGTGAGATCGACATCTACACCCCCTACTTCGGCAGCTCTGGCACAGGTCAGGCGAATGTCAGCTTTTCGGTCTGAAGGCAGAACTCGGGACCTTTTCATTTGAAGAAAGCACACCTGTTCGGCTTTAATCCGCGAGCCGAACGGGTAAGGTCGGGGACTGGACAAATTGGTGTTCAGTTACAAGAGAAGGCTTGCGCATGGATTGGGACGCGTTTTCGCATTGGGGTCAGCACATTTCGAAATGGGCGGCCGATTACCACAAGACACTTGCTGAACGTCCTGTTCGGGCCAAGACCACACCAGGAGAAATCGCGGCCCAGCTAAAGGCATCGCCCCCCGATAGTGGCGAGCCCATGGAAGCCATCATGGCCGATTTCGAACGAATCGTGATGCCGGGTATCACACATTGGCAACATCCTCGGTTCTTTGCCTATTTCCCGGCCAACGCAGCGCCGCCGTCGATGCTGGCTGAAATGCTGGTGACCACAATCGCGGCGCAATGCATGCTATGGCAGACCTCACCAGCTGCGACCGAGGTCGAAGGTGTCATGGTCGATTGGCTGCGGCAGGCGCTTGGATTGCCGGAAGGAACGACCGGAGTTATTCAGGACAGCGCATCATCTGCCACGTTGTCGGCTGTGCTGACCATGCGGGAACGGGCCACAGGGTTTACCGGCAACCGCGAAGGCCTGAACGCCAAGGGCGCACTGCGCATCTACTGCTCGGATCAGGTTCATTCGTCGATTGATCGGGCCTGCTGGGTTGCAGGGATCGGTCAGGACAATCTGGTGAAACTGCCGACACGTGGTCCGACCTATACGATTGATGCAGAGGCTCTTGATGTCGCAATTCAGGGTGACATCGCGGCCGGGTATGTACCTGCTGGTATCATTGCAATTACGGGCGGCACCGGGGTTGGGGCCTGCGATGATCTGGTGGCGGTGGCTGACATCGCGCAAAAATACGACCTCTATACGCATCTCGACGCGGCCTGGGCGGGGTCGGCGATGATCTGCCCCGAGCTTCGTGAGGCCCTTTGGCCCGGGGCGGATCGTTACGACAGCATTGTCTTCAACCCACATAAATGGATGGGGGCGCAGTTCGATTGCGCGATCCAGTTTCTGCGGGACGCCACGCCACAGCTCAACACGCTTAAGATCGAACCGGAATACCTCAAGACCACAGGGGCAGAGGTAACGAATTATTCGGAATGGACAATCCCTCTGGGTCGCCGGTTCCGGGCATTGAAGATCTGGTTCTTGATGCGGTCATACGGTCTCGACGGGTTGCGGAGCCGAATTCGCAACCATGTGCTCTGGGCCAATGAACTTGCAGAAAAGATCGGCGCGATAGAGGGGTTTGAGATCACCACCGGCCCGATCCTGAGCCTGTTTTCCTTTCGCTGTCCAGGGGATGACGCCGCTCAGCAGCGACTGGTGGACGCGCTGAATGACGATGGCCGAATTTACCTGACGCAAGGCATGTTTAATGGCCGCAAGATCATCCGTTTTCAGGTCGGGCAATTCGACACAACCCGCGATGACGTGCTGATGGCGGCGGATGTCATCCGCGATGTCTGGGAGAGCCTGTTATGAAATTCGCAACGTTCAGTGCTGCAGGGGATACCTTCTTTTGGGTGATTACCGATGATGGTGCGATCGCCCTGAACGGTGATTTTCCTGAGTTTTCCAGCCTGTATGAAGTCATTGCCGCAGGTGAGTTTGCCCAAGCCGAAACCGAAGACTATGAATATCTAACACGCTCACTCTCGTTATGAGTGAGGGACCATCGGTGGGTAGGTCAAAGGTCACTTGTAGGTCTTTGAAGGATGAAAGGATATTGAGGAAAGCGCTTTTCCGGCAACTTCGACGAGAGTTTAGCGAGAGATAAGAAAATGTTGAAAGTCGTTATACATCAGGGGTTTCATAAAACAGGCACTCGAACACTGCAAACAATGTTGCTCAGAAATCGTTCCCGATTAAAGGGCAGAGTGAATATTCTGGTTCCGAGTGATCTGCAAGAGGCGGGCTTCTCAGCACGGCGCTTTTCTGTAGTGCAAGAAGAACGAGTGCTAAATAAGTTTCGTAAACAATTAAGACAAGCTCTGGCGCGCTTTGAAAACGAAACAGACAAACCGCTTTTGATTAGTAACGAGGAGTTTGCGGGCCTGATTCCAGGGCGTAAAAATGTGTATTCTTATTCCATGGTAACGGTTTTGTCTGAAGTGCTATTGGATGAGATCGAGAAGTTCGCTGATGGTAACGCGCGTGCAACCTTCTTTTTTACCACCAGGAACGCCTCTGATTGGATTAAGAGTGTTTATTGGCAAAACATACGTTCGAACCGAATTCAGGAAGGCCTTTCGGAATACGCGGACCTACTTCAGCAAGGCGCAGATCTTGCTGGTGTGGTTGCCCGAGTTAAGGATGCCGTATCCTCCCGAGCCGACGTCGTTTCCCTAGACACCTCAAACATGAGTGACCGTCTATTTCCCGCCACAAAGGTGCTATCGATGCTGAACGTAAGGTCCGATGATCTTACGCCTGTCAGTAACTTGAATGTCCAACCGGTTGGAGCCGCAGAGTATTTTCTGGAATTGAACAGATCAAACATGACGGACGAAGAGGTCATGGCAGCGAAACGCAATTTCTTAGACGATTTGAAGATGCGCAAAAAGTAAGAAAGAAGGCCACGCGCTCGCTGCAGCCACGGTCCTTATTGGCGCGCCTCAGGATAGCCGACCAGTCTGACCTGAGATTTCAGAATAACACACGTGACCAGCCCCAAGCGTGTTTTCCCCAAGGGGGCACGCCTATAGCTTTTGCACACCATGCATGGTCAGGGTGCTCACCAGATCGGCATAATCCTCGCGGGCTTTGGGGCCTGCGCCGGTGTTCCACATGTAATACCAGTTTAACATGCCAAAGACTGACATCGTCGCTCCCCGAAGCTTGTCCTTGGCTCCGTCAAAAGAACCGGGGGACAACTCCAGAAGTATGTCGCGTACAAAGTTCACCAGATCAAGCTGATAGCCCCGTAGCCTTTTTTGCTGTTCCTCGGTCAGTGCGCTCATGCCACTGATCTGAACCCGGTGCTCGTCATCTGCACCCTGATAGGCAAAAAGGATCTCGCGCACTGCTTTGCGCAGTTTCTGTTCGGGGCTAAGGCCGTCCAGATCAACATTGCAAATCCGGTCCCGCAACTCACGCAAGTACGTTTCAAGGATGTCATACAGGATGGCATCCTTGCTGTCATAGTAGTGGTATATGTTTGCTTTCGAGATCCCACATTCTTTGGCCAAAAGGGTCATCGAAGCACGGTCAAACCCCTGGTCGGCAAACACTTTTGCCGCCATCTTCAGGATCTGCTCTCGCTTTTGGTCGTGGTCTTTAGCAATTGTCCGGGCCACGGCTCAGTCCTTATCGCGATTGTCTACAACGCGCTTCGCCTTGCCCTGAGAGCGTTCGACGTCGCCGGGGTCCCCTACTACAATTTCGGTTGAAACGCCAACGACGTCCTTGATCCGCTTGGTCAGCATCCGAGCAGCGGCCGTTTTTGACAGCTCGTCGGTGGAATCGGGGGAGGATTCAACAAAGACCCGCATGGCATCCATGCGACCGGATTTGTAGAGCTCGATCTGGTAATAGGGGGCAAGACCGCCCGTTGCCATGACCTGTTCCTCGATCTGGCTGGGGAAGACGTTGACGCCGCGCAGGATCATCATGTCGTCACTGCGACCTGTAATTTTTGCCATCCGGCGCATGGACCGCGCCGTCCCCGGCAGCAGGCATGTCAGATCGCGTGTGCGATAGCGGATCATCGGCAACCCTTCTTTGGTTAGTGTCGTGAACACCAATTCTCCGGTTTCGCCATCGGGCAGGACTTCTCCGGTTGCCGGGTCGATGATTTCCGGCAGGAAGTGATCCTCCCAGATTACAGGCCCGTCTTTGGTTTCAACGCATTCATTGGCGACACCGGGGCCCATGATCTCGGACAGGCCATAGATATCGACGGCGTGCATGTCGAAGGCCGCCTCGACCTCGGCCCGCATCGCGTCAGTCCAGGGTTCGGCACCAAAAACGCCAACCTTCAGCGAGCTCTCACGTGGGTCGAGACCCGCCTTGTGGAACTGTTCAAGGATATTGAGCATGTAGGAGGGTGTAACCATGATCCCGTCAGGACGGAAATCGTTGATCAGGTTGACCTGTTTTTCGGTCTGCCCGCCCGACATCGGGACGACAGTCGCGCCAAGGCGTTCGATCCCGTAATGGGCACCTAGCCCACCGGTGAACAGCCCATAGCCGTAGGCGTTGTGCACCATGTCGCCCTTGCGCAGCCCAGACGCGCGAAGAGACCGCGCGCCAAGGTCAGCCCAGTTGTCTATGTCATTCTTTGTGTAGCCGACCACTGTCGGTTTGCCTGTCGTGCCGGAGGACGCGTGCAGGCGAATTATCTCGCTGCGCGGAACCGCAAAAAGACCAAACGGATAGTTGTCGCGCAGGTCGTTTTTATACGTGAACGGAAACTTTGACAGATCCGAAAGCTGCTGAAGATCGTCAGGATGCACGCCAGCCTCGTCAAAGCGCTGTTTGTACATCGGAACGTTTTCATAGGCGTGGCGCACGGACCACTTCAGCCGCTCAAGCTGTGTGGCGCGAATTTCGTCGATCGAGGCGATTTCGATCGGGTCCAGGTCCGCTTTGTTGGGGGAAAGGTCTTTCATCGCGTAACTCCTCCAGTCACGAAACTATTCTTGAAAATTCTGGCCGCCAATGGTGCGGGACATGCCGCGAAATTCAGCGATCAGAGTATTGTCTTGATTGATGACGCGGACGTCGTAGATGCCGCTGCGACCGGACAGGTTCACTTCTGTCGCGGTGGCAGTCAGGCGGTCACCCTTCCGTCCCGGTGCGAGATAGCTGACCATCGTATGCTGCGCTACAGTTGCAACATTCCGGCTGTTGCAGGCAAAGGCAAAAGCACTGTCAGCAAGAGCGTGCGTGACGCCGCCATGGCAAATACCGTGTCCGTTACAGTGATGCGGCGCAACAGTCAGCGACAGGACAGCGCGCCCTTCATCGACCTGGACAAGCTCCATCCCGAACCATTTACTGGCTTCGTCATTGGCCCACATCGCCGCCGCGGATTTTTGGGCGCGTTCTTTTGGTGTCATCATCATCTTCCCTGAAAATGCGGTGCGCGTTTTTCGAGGAAACTGGACACGCCTTCGGCATAATCAGCACTTTCCCCGCAGGTTTTCATCGCGTCCGCTTCAATTTCAAGCTGATCGGACAAGGATGTAGTGGCTGCTGTTTGAATGCACTGCTTGGTCAGACCCAAGCCAAGGGTGGGGCCGTTTGCGAGTTGCGTGGCAAGAGCGCGTGCTTCGGTCATCAACTGATCATCGGGAAGCGCCTTCCAGATCAACCCCCAGTCTTCCGCCTGTTTGGCGGTTAGGGGCATTGCTGTCAGGGCCAGCCCCTTTGCGCGCGCCTCGCCCAACAATCGGGGCAAGTGCCAGCTGCCGCCTGTGTCCGGAATCAACCCGACCTTAGAAAAACTTTGGATGAACTTCGCGCTTTCCCTGGCCAGAACCATGTCGCAGGCCAGTGCAAGGTTCGCACCCGCGCCCGCGGCCACGCCGTTGACGGCACAAACGACCGGGAAATTCAAAGACCGGATCAGTCGAACCAAAGGGGCATAGAAAGTGCGTACAGTTTTGCCCAGGTCGGGCGGGCCATCCATTTTCGAGGGATCGCGGTCTCCAAGGTCCTGACCCGCACAAAAACCGCGCCCTGCGCCGGTCAGCAAAATCGCGCGGGCACCATTTTCGCGCGCGCTCTTCAGCGCGTCGTGAAGGGCAAGATGCATCTCCTCATTGAACGAGTTCAGCTTGTCGGGGCGGTTCAGGGTTATTTCAACCCAGTTTCCGTGATCATGTACAAGGATCGTATCGCTCATGGCAGTCTCATCTGTTCCCGTGACAACTTAATCATTGCATTAACCGAACGGTTGGTCAATATATAAACCCGAACCGAATCTGGACTGATCAAAGGGATTGCAAATGCCGCAACCGTCGCTGGTGAGTGTTGACTTTAAGGGCGACGTGGCCTGGGTCACGGTCGACAACCCGCCGGTGAACGCAACCTCGACGGGGGTTCGGCAGGGTCTGGCCGACGCGGTCGATGCAGTTCAGAAAGCTCGGGTTGCCGTCCTGTGCTGCGCCGGTCGGACATTCATCGCAGGCGGTGATATGTCCGAGTTTGACGCGGCTCCGGCTGAGCCGCATTTGCCTGATGTTGTTCAGAAGATCGAAGACAGCAATGTGCCGTTTATCGCCTGTATGCACGGCAATGTGTTGGGTGGCGGGTTTGAAATTGCCATGGCCTGCGCGTGGCGGATCGCAGCGCCGGGCACCAGCTTTGGGCTGCCGGAAGTCAATGTGGGCCTGATCCCGGGGGCGGGGGGCACGCAACGATTGCCGCGCCTAGTTGGAATGGAAGCGGCGATCGACATCGCCTGTTCGGGAAAAATCCTGAAAGCCGAGGAAATGGCCAATCTCGGGGGAATTGACCTGATTGCCGATAACCCAACGGCGGCTGCTCTGGACTTTGTCGCCAACCTGCCAAAGCGCCCGGCACCTGTCAGTCAACGGCCCGTCGGTGAATTCGCGTCTGACCTTCTGGAGACGAGCCGTCAGGCTTTGAAAAGAACCGCCAGGGGTCAGCAATCACCGCTGGAAAACCTGACCGCGCTCAGCTGGTCGTCAGAACCCTTTGCTTTCGCACAGCCGAAAGAGCGTGCGCGCCATCTGGCGCTGCGTCAAAGCCCTGAAAGCCGCGCCCTGCGATACGCCTTTTTTGCCGAGCGCAAGGTGGCCAGACCTTCGATGATCGCAGGTGTTGCCCCGCGCGATATCAGCCGGATCGCAGTTGTCGGTGGCGGGTTGATGGGGGCAGGGATCGCAACCGCTGCCCTGAATGGCGGTCTTTCGGTCACTCTGATCGAGAGGGATATGGAAGCAGCGGCCGCAGCCCATGATCGGGTTGAGGGGCTGTTAAAGGGGGCAGTCAAGCGGGGCAAGATGTCCGAAGCGCAGCTACAGGAACGCCTTTCTGCATTTCGCGCCGTTGACAGCTACTCCGAAGCTGCCGACATTCAGTTGGCTATCGAGGCTGTGTTTGAAGACTTGTCAGTCAAGCAACAGGTTTTTGCAGAATTGGCGCGCCATATGCAGCGTGACGCGATTCTGGCCACGAACACGTCTTACCTGAGCCCGGTCGAGATTTTCGCGGGTATCGAAAATCAATCCCGGTGCATTGGCCTGCACTTCTTCAGCCCTGCCCATGTCATGAAGCTGTTGGAAGTCGTGCATACGCCGCAAACTTCGCCCGAAGTTGTCGCCACAGGGTTTGCGCTCGGAAAAAGGCTTCGCAAGGTTTCTGTCCTGTCGGGCATCTGCGATGGATTTATCGGCAACCGGATGTTGGCTGCGTATCGGCGCGAGGCCGATTATTTGCTGGCAGATGGGGCGTTGCCTTATCAGGTGGATCAGGCAATGCGAGCTTTCGGGATGCCCATGGGGCCTTACGAGCTGCAGGATCTGACCGGCCTCCAAATCGCCTGGGCCAATCGGAAACGCAATGCCGCAACCCGCGATCCGAACGAACGTTATGTGACGATCGCTGACCAGCTGTGCGAGATGAGTCGTCTTGGCCAACGCACGGGCAAAGGATGGTATCGCTATGAAGAGGGTCATCGCGAACCGATCCGCGATCCCGAAGTGGAGGCGTTGATCGAGTCCCACTCGGCGGATCAGGGCATAACGCGGCGGGCATACGCGCAAGACGAAATCGTGTCGCGCATCTTGGCGGTGCTGGCCAACGAGGGCGCGTTGATCATTCAGCAGGGGATCGCCGAGTCCGCGGAAGCCGTCGATATGGTTCAAATTCACGGCTACGGCTTTCCGCGCTGGCGCGGCGGGCCGATGAACTATTGCAAGGAAATCGGAGCCAACACGTCGCACGCAATGATGGAAACCGTAGCCAAGGAAAGCCCCGGTTCCTGGCGCGTCGCGGGCTGTCTTGGAGGCAATTAACAAGTTGATGGTTACAAAAGTGACCATTAACGCATTCTTGACTCATGTTTCACAGGGAGGAGACAGAACTATGAAATTCACAAGGTTGAGCACACTTCTTGCCTCAGCTGCACTGGCCGTTTCAGGTACAGTGGCGCTTGCGGCAGACTATACGCTGACCATTTCCAGCTGGGCCCCGCCGACCCATGGCATCAATGCCAAGATGTGGCCGAAATTCGTCGAGATGATCGAAGAGGCCACCGATGGTCAGGTCACCGCTGAGCTGAAGCTGGGCCTTGCCCCGCCCCCTGCGCAGATGGACCTGATCATGGATGGCGCCGCTGATGCCTCGATCATTTTCCACGGCTATCAGCCGGGCCGGTTTGTCACCACCAAGATGATCGAACTGCCCGGATATGAAGGCTCGGCCGAGGCTGCGTCGGTCGCATATTGGCGCGCATATGACACACATTTGAAGGCGGCGGATGAACACCGTGGTGTGAAAGTGATCGCTTTG
This sequence comes from Ruegeria sp. AE4, assembly GCF_056542185.1. NCBI lineage: Bacteria > Pseudomonadati > Pseudomonadota > Alphaproteobacteria > Rhodobacterales > Roseobacteraceae > Ruegeria > Ruegeria sp. AE4. The sequence continues at coordinate 9,507 of NZ_JBQFZK010000025.1, forward strand.
CACACACATGGTCCGGCTCAGCTGCATTCCAGCAGCCCGGTGACGTCGCTGGACGAAGTCTCGGGCCTCAAGGTTCGCATCCCCGGCGGTGTTGGCGGTGACGTGGGCACGGCGTTGGGTGCAACCGGTATCCAGGTTCCTGCACCGAAAGTGTATGAAACCCTGGCCTCCAAGGCCGCAGACGGCGTCGTCATGCCCTTTGAATCCCGCAAAGGTTTCAAGCTGACGGAAGTGGCCCAGAACGTTTATGAGGTCCCTGGCGGCCTGTATCGCGGTTCGTTTGCCTTTATCATGAACGAGGACACCTTTGCTGACCTGCCCGCCGATCTGCAGGCAGCGCTGGAAGAAAACGTTTTCGGTGAACCACTGAGCCGTGAAATTGGCAAAATCTGGGATGAGATCGATGCGGTCGGCCGGGAAGAAACCGAAGGCACCGAAGGCAACGCGATCCATGCCGCATCCGCTGAAGATCTGGAAAAGTTCAATGCGATTGCTGCGGATGTACGCGCCAAGGTTATCGACGAAGTCAATGGCACAGGCATCGACGCCCAGGCAGCCTATGACATGATCGTAAATGAAATGGCTGCGCAATAACGCAGTCGAGCTGGCGGACGCGATCCGCCAGCCGATTTCACCCGCTGGGGACCCGTTATGCAATCTCTCGTGACCTTTGCGCGTCGCGTCAGTATCGTGCCTACGCTGCTGGCCTGTGCCGCGCTGTTCATCCTGATGGTGATGACCTTCTTTGACGTCATCCTACGTTCTGTTTTCAATGCCCCGATTGAGGCGGCCACGGAACTGACCCGGATCCTGATGGCCGTCCTCGTGTTCTCGGTCTTGCCGATGATCTCGGCAGGGAAGGGTCAAATCGCTGTGGATTTGACGGATGGGCTGTTTTCACGCCTGCGGTTAAGTCGGGTACGTGACGCGATTGTGTATCTGTTTTCTGGCATAATGCTTTTTTGGCCGATTCAGCGTGTTTGGGTATTGGCTGAACGTGCGCGGGATTACGGGGACGTCACGGAATATCTTTCGATCCCAGTCTTCTATGTTGGTTGGTTCATCTCGGGGTTCATAGCGATCACCGCTGTTGCAATGATCATCACCGGCTTCTTGCACTTCTTTGCCCCCCATACCTTGTCGGAGCACCCCCAATGACCGCTGCACTGATCGGTTTTGTTCTTGTTCTTGTTCTTGTGCTGGTGCGCTTGCCCATCGTGTTTGCAATGGGATTGGTCGGAACGCTTGGCTTTGCCTATGAACGCGGCGGCAGCATCCTGTCCGAGCGTGGGTTGAAGGCCGCGATGTCGATGGTGGGTCGTCAGATCACCGACACCGCGCAGGATTACGGCCTGTCGGTCGTCCCGCTGTTTATCCTCATGGGCTTGTTCGTGAATAAAGGTGGGCTTGCGCGCGAGCTTTACGCAGTTTCAAACGCTTTTCTGGGCCATTTCCGGGGCGGTATCGCCATGGCGACGGTTGCGGCATGCGGAGGCTTTTCAGCCATTTGCGGCTCGTCTCTGGCAACGGCGGCCACCATGTCCAAGGTCGCAATGCCGGAAATGCGCCGCTATGGCTATTCCGACGAGCTGTCGACGGCATCGATTGCAGCGGGCGGCACACTTGGTATCCTTATTCCGCCGTCGGTGATCCTGGTTATTTACGGGCTGCTGACCGAAACCTCGATTGGGAAACTTTTCGTTGCGGGTATCATTCCCGGTCTGCTTGGCATCCTGTTCTACCTGCTCGCCGTCCGCTGGACCGTCGCACGCAAACCCGAGTCGGGACCGGCGGGTGAACGTCACGGCTGGGCCGAGCGTCTGTCGGCGGTGCGCTCAGTCTGGGCCGTATTGCTGCTGTTCTTTCTGGTGATTGGCGGATTGTACGGTGCATTCGATTTTCATCCACTGAACCTGACCTTCAGCCCGACCGAGGCGGCAGGCATGGGCGCAATGGGCGCTTTCCTGATCGCGCTGTCACGAGGCGGGCTTACTTTGGGGTCGACTTTTGAGGTGCTGAAGGAAACCACCTATACCGCCGCGGCATTGTTTTCCGTTCTGATCGGGGCACAGATCTTTTCGAATTTCATCAACCTTGCCGGTCTGCCCGAAGCGCTCATCGCGTTGGTTACGGCCTATGACGTTGAACCTTTTGTGGTGATCCTGATGATCCTTGGAATCTACATCATTTTGGGTTGCGTCTTTGAATCCCTGTCGATGCTGCTGCTGACGGTGCCGATCTTCTTCCCGTTGGTCACGTCGTTGGGGTATGACCCGATCTGGTTCGGCATTGTTGTGGTTGTCGTGACCGAAATCAGCCTGATCACTCCACCCGTCGGTTTGAACGTTTTCATTCTGAAAGGCGTGGTCGGAGATGTGTCAACAGGAACAATCTTCAAGGGTGTTACTCCGTTCTGGGTGGCGGATATCTTCCGGCTGGCCCTGATCGTTCTGGTGCCATGGTTAGTGTTGGTTCTGCCTGAACAAATGGGGGCGATGGGGCACTGATGTTCTCTCTGACCGCGCTTCCGGACGGGTTTCACACAGACCCCTATCCTGCCTACGCCGTTATGCGCGAAGATACGCCCGTCTGCTGGCAACGTGACGGATCGGTTATCCTGTCCCGATACGAGGATCTGGACCTTGTTTACCGGGACACCTCGCGATTCATATCGGACAAGAAAGCGGTATTTGGCCCCAAATACGGGGTCGACAGCCCCCTGTATGAACACCACACCACCAGTTTGGTGTTTAATGACCCGCCGCTGCATACCCGTGTTCGCAAGGTAATGGTCGGCGCGATGAACCCGCGCGCGTTGGCGCAAATGGAACCGGGTCTGATCCAGCTTGTCGATGGGCTGCTGGACGAGATGCAGGTCAAGGGCAACGTCGAACTGATCGAGGATTTTGCCGGGGCAATCCCGATCGAGATCATCGGCAATCTGCTGGGTATACCACGATCCGAACGCGGGCCATTGCGCGATTGGTCTCTGGCCATTCTTGGTGCGTTGGAGCCGCAATTGACGCCGGAGCAGGAAGAGTGGGGTAACAGATCGGTCTCGGACTTCAAAGACTTCCTGCGGCATATCATCGAGGATCGTCGCGCCAACCCCGGAGATCCGGCAACGGATGTCCTGACCCGGCTGATCCAGGACGACACGGATGGTGGCCTGACCGAGGTCGAGCTGTATCAGAACTGCATTTTCATCCTGAATGCTGGGCATGAGACCACAACGAACCTGATCGGCAACGCATTGGAGTTGTTGGACCGGCACCGCGACAAGCGGGCGGAGTTGCTGGCCGACCCGGATCTGATCGGTTCGGCCGTGGACGAGTTTCTGCGGCTGGAAAGCCCGAACCAGTTCGGCAATCGCCTGACCACCGTTGATGTAACGATCCACGGTCAGACCATTCCGGCAGGTACTGATGTTCATCTGTGTATCGGTGCGGCCAACCGTGACCCACGGCAGTTTGACCGGCACGACGAGATGATCTTGGACAGACGCCCCAACAAGCATCACGCCTTTGCCGGAGGGCCTCATACCTGCGTTGGTCTGACCCTCGCGCGTCTGGAGGGCCGGGTGGCCGTGGGCCGGTTTCTGGCCCGTTTTCCAGACTATCGCATCACCGACGGCGCCGAACGGGGCGGGCGCATCCGGTTTCGGGGGTTTGCACGTTTACCCGCGCGGGTCTGAGAAATCCGGCGAGGGAAATTTGCTCGGTAATTTATTGACCGACCGTACGGTTTAAAATATGATTTCACGAGACCGGCTTGTGGCAGCGCGGGGATCGCGACTTAGATGAGGAGACACTCATGACTATCCAACAGATTTCCAGCTTTGCAGCCGGTGAGTGGGTTTTGCCCGGCGAGGGTGCCCGCGCGATAGCTAGCGCTGTGACCGGCGAGGTTATCGCCACAGCGGGTAACAATGCTTTGGATGTACAGGGGATGTTGGACTATGCGCGCAATGTCGGGGGGCCGGCACTGCGCAATATGACGTTCCATGAACGGGCCAAAATGCTCAAGGCGCTGTCCGTCCATTTGGGTCAGCACAAGCAGGCGATGTATGACTTGTCTTTCAACACCGGTGCCACGCAATCGGATCATATGATTGATATCGACGGCGGCATCGGAACGATGTTTGTCTTTGCCGCAAAAGGCCGTCGTGAAATGCCGGACGGTCATGTCTATCTGGATGGCGATGTCGAGCAGCTTTCGCGCAACGGTACTTTCCTGGGGCAGCACATCTGCATCCCGCTACAAGGCGTGGCAATTCACATCAACGCGTTCAATTTTCCGGTTTGGGGGATGCTGGAAAAGCTTGCCCCAACCCTTCTGGCGGGCGTTCCGGCGATTGTAAAACCCGCCACGAGCTCGTGTTATGTGACCGAGCTGTGTGTTCGGTTGATGCTTGAGTCCGGCATCTTGCCAGCGGGTGCATTGCAGTTGGTCTCGGGTGGTTTGGGTGACATGCTGGACCGTCTGACCATGCAGGACGTGGTCAGCTTTACCGGATCCGCCGATACAGCCCTGAAACTGCGCTCCAACCCGGTGATCCTTGAGAACTCGGTACGGTTTGTCGCGGAACAGGACAGCCTAAACTGTTCGATCCTTGGCCCCGATGCCGCGCCGGGCACGCCGGAATTTGACCTCTTCGTGAAGGAAGTCCAGCGCGAGATGACCACGAAGGCAGGGCAGAAATGCACCGCAATCCGTCGGATCATCGCGCCCGAACCGCAGGTACAGGCGGTAATCGAAGCGTTGTCGGCGCGACTGGCGAAAACGGTCATCGGTGACCCAAAGCTGGAAACCACCCGCATGGGTGCGTTGGTTTCGAACGGTCAGAAGCGTGATGTTCTGGAAAAGGCTGCTATCCTTGGGCAAGAGGCCGAGCGTGTCTTCGGCAACCCCGATGATTTCGCGGTTGAGGGCGCTGATGCCGAAAAGGGTGCGTTCCTGCCGCCCATTCTCTTCCATTGCGCCAATCCTGACGCGGCGCAGCGCGTGCACGACACCGAAGCCTTTGGTCCGGTCAGCACAGTGATGGGGTATCGCGATCTTGACCATGCCATCAAGCTGGCGAACCGTGGGCAGGGCTCTTTGGTGGCGTCGGTGATCACCCATGATCCCGAGGTTGCGCGACAGGTTGCCATGGGATCAGGGGCGTATCACGGGCGTCTGTATTTCAACAACCGTGACTCGATGAAGGAATCCACCGGTCATGGTTCTCCTCTGCCGCACATGGTTCATGGCGGTCCGGGACGCGCTGGTGGCGGCGAAGAAATGGGCGGGGTGCGGGGTGTAAAACACTATATGCAGCGCACCGCCATTCAGGGTTCGCCCGATCTGCTGACAGCGATTGGCCGGAAATGGGTGCCTGGCGCGACCGAAGTCGAAGGTCCTGCTCATCCCTTTGCCCGCCGGTTTCACGATCTGTCGATTGGCGAGACTCTTCACACGGCGCCAAGAACCATCACCATGGAGGACATTGAACACTTCGCCAACTTCACCGGTGATACCTTCTATGCGCATATGGATCAGGCGGCGGCGGAACGTAACCCGTTCTTCCCCGGCCGCGTTGCACATGGATATTTGCTGTTGTCTTTCGCAGCCGGATTGTTCGTCGAACCGAACGAGGGGCCGGTTTTGGCAAATACCGGTCTTGACGGGCTGCGTTTCATGAAACCGGTCGAGGCAGGTGACACCATCAAGGTGCGTTTGACGGTCAAGCACAAGACCAAGCGCAATGATGACTACGGCGAGGTTCGCTGGCACGTTACCCTGACACAGCAGGATGATGAGCTGGTCGCAGAATACGAGTTGCTGACCATGGTTGCCTACTAGGCACAAGTGCAGGTGCGCAGGGGCTGGATGGCATTTCCCTCCGGCCCGATTATACTGTGCTTATGAAAGATACGGCTCCAGAATGGTTCGAAACCTGCGTCAGCCAGTTGACCACAACTGGCACGCAACGTGTGTGGTCAGTTCTGGTCACGATATTCGGTGATCTGGCCCAGAGCGGGTCTGACCAGGTTAGCGGCGCGCTGATCACAGCGCTGACCAACCTTGCGGGGATCAAGGCCGAAGCCACGCGTGTTGCGCTGCACAGGCTGCGCAAGGAAGGCTGGATCGAAAGCACGCGGGTCGGGCGAAACAGCGTGCACAGACTGACCGAATATGGCCGCAGTCAGAGCGCCGCCGCTGCCCCGCGCATCTATTCCAGCGAGACGAATACGCCAGAAACCTGGCATGTGCTTGTCGCCAGCAGTTCAGAAAGTTCGCGAAAAGAGCTGGCAGATTTGATGCTGACTGGAGACTATATTTCAGTTAACCACACAACAGCCATGTCGGCAGGACCCGTCCCGGAGAACCTTGAAGAACTGCTGGGTGTTGAAAGCAGCGCTATTTCGATCCCCGGCTGGCTGCGCGACCTTTGTGGCCCTGAAGTGTTGAAGTCTGCCTATGATCAGTTCTTGCACTCCATTCAGATCACCGAGCAAATGCTGCCTGTCGATGGCGTCGCCGATCCGCTTAAAATAGCGGTGCTGCGCGTATTGATTGTGCATGGGTGGCGTCGTTTGGTCCTGCGCCACCCATCCTTGCCTCCGGCCTTTTTGCCCGCCGATTGGAAAGGCGCGGAGTGTCGCGCGGCGGTGTCCCGACTGCTGGGACATTTGTCCAAACCGGATCTTGCAACGCTGGAATCTGCGGTGGGTGGTTGACTCGTTTTTTGCCGAGCTCGGGATGGCGCTCTTGGGGGTTGGAAGACGGATGTGAAAGAAGTGCCATTTAATGTTACAGAAAGCTGACAGAAGCGATTACGTGGTAACATAATGCTTGCGCCGAATCGATTGAGCATTTATTAACCGACCAGACGGTTAATGACTTGTGTTCCAACAGGAGACCCAATTGATGGACGCCTTCATCTGCGACGCAACCCGCACCCCGATTGGGCGGTATGGTGGTGCGCTTTCATCGGTTCGCACGGATGATCTGGCGGCTATCCCGCTGGCAGCCCTGATGGCGCGCAACCCGCAAGTCGACTGGACCAGTGTGGATGACGTCATTTATGGCGATGCCAACCAGGCAGGAGAGAGCAATCGCAACGTTGCCCGGATGGCGGCACTGCTTGCTGGATTGCCGACGGACGTGCCGGGAACAACGATAAACCGCTTGTGCGCCAGTGGTATGGATGCTGTCGGAATGGCGGCGCGTGGTATCAAGGCAGGCGATTATGATCTTGCTGTTGCGGGTGGCGTGGAAAGCATGTCGCGCGCACCGTTTGTAATGCCCAAAGCGACGTCGGCGTTTACGCGCAGCAATGCGGTTTACGACACCACGATTGGCTGGCGCTTTGTGAACCCAAGGCTAAAGCAGCAGTATGGCGTCGATTCCATGCCGCAAACGGCTGACAATGTCGCTGAAGATTATGGGATCAGCCGTGAAGACCAGGACGCCTTTGCCGCGCGCAGTCAGGCACGATGGGCTGCGGCGCACGCGGCAGGCGTGTTCCAAGAGGAAATCACACCGGTTTCAATTCCGCAGCGCAAGGGCGATCCGATTGTTGTCGATACGGATGAACATCCTCGCCCGGGAACCACAGCGGAAAAACTCTCGGGCCTCAAGGGTGTGAACGGGCCGGAGAAAACAGTGACCGCTGGGAATGCCTCGGGCGTGAATGACGGTGCCGCCGCGATCCTGATGGCGAATGAAGTGGCAGTGGCAAAGAATGGTTTGACCCCGATTGCCCGTGTGGTTGGTATGTCTGTCGCGGGCGTCGAGCCTCGGGTCATGGGTATTGGTCCGGTTCCTGCCAGCCGAAAGGTTTTGGCGCGCGCGGGGCTGAGCATCGACCAGATGGATGTGATCGAATTGAACGAGGCGTTTGCGTCGCAAGGTCTGGCAACGCTGCGAGAGCTTGGCCTGCCCGATGACGCAGCTCATGTGAACCCGAATGGCGGTGCAATCGCCCTTGGTCATCCATTGGGGATGAGCGGCGCCCGACTTGTGTTGACCGCAGCGTACCAACTGAAACGCACCAAAGGGCGCTATGCGCTTTGCACAATGTGCGTCGGCGTCGGGCAAGGCGCTGCACTTATTCTTGAACGCGTGTAACGGAGGAGACGGGACATGTATGCCCAGATGGTGGAATCCGAGGCGTCAAACGATGATCCTGAAAAGCTTGCTGAATTTCAGGCGCGGATCGACGCGGATATCAAGATCGAACCCAAGGACTGGATGCCTCAGGGGTATCGCAAGACGCTGATCCGCCAGATCGGACAGCACGCGCATTCCGAGATCGTCGGGCAATTGCCCGAAGGGAACTGGATCACACGTGCGCCGACGCTGCAACGCAAGGCGATCCTTCTGGCCAAGGTGCAGGATGAAGCCGGCCATGGGCTCTACCTGTATTGTGCGGCCGAAACACTGGGTGTCAGCCGCGATGAGATCACCGAGATGCTGCTGGATGGTCGCATGAAATACTCGTCGATCTTCAACTATCCGACCCTGAACTGGGCCGATATCGGCGCGGTTGGTTGGCTGGTTGACGGGGCGGCGATCATGAATCAGGTTCCGCTGCAGCGGACATCCTACGGGCCGTACTCACGCGCCATGATCCGCATCTGCAAGGAAGAGAGTTTTCACCAACGTCAGGGCTACGATGCGATCCGCAAGATGGCCGAAGGCACGCCCGAACAGCGCAAGATGGCGCAGGATGCGATGAATCGCTTCTGGTACCCGTCGTTGATGATGTTTGGACCGTCCGATAAGGATTCCGTCCACTCCGCGCAGTCGATGGCTTGGAAGATCAAGATCAACACCAATGATGAGCTGCGCCAGAAATTCGTCGACCAGACCGTCCCACAGGCCGAATATCTGGGACTGACAATCCCCGACCCGAACCTGAAGTGGAACGAAGAGCGCGGGCACTACGATTTCTCAGAGCCGGATTGGTCGGAATTCTTCGATGTGATCAAGGGCAACGGCCCCTGCAACGTCGACCGACTGGCGGCGCGCAACAAGGCCTGGGATGACGGCAAATGGGTGCGCGACGGGCTGTTGGCCCATGCGCGCAAGAAACAGGCCGGCAATCTGGCCGCCGAATAAGCTTACCCTGAGGAGGAAACCCGATGAATACCGAATGGCCCCTGTGGGAAATCTTCATCCGCGGTCAACATGGGATGAGCCACCGACATGTCGGCTCGCTGCATGCCCCGGACGCGGAAATGGCGATCAAGAATGCACGCGATGTTTACACCCGCCGCAACGAAGGCGTGTCGATTTGGGTGGTAGAAGCCAACAACATCTCGGCCTCGTCGCCCAGCGACAAAGGCCCGTTGTATGAACCCAGCGAAAGCAAAGTGTACCGCCACCCGACCTTTTTCGACATCCCCGAAGAAGTGGGGGCGATGTGATGACCCGCGACGAAGCGTTTCAGCAGTTCCTGCTGCGGATCGGGGACAATACCCTGATCCTGGGCCATCGCGTCAGTGAATGGTGCGGCCACGCGCCAGTGTTGGAGGAGGATATAGCACTGGCCAACACAGCGCTGGACCTGATTGGGCAGACCCAGATGTGGCTTGGCCTTGCCGGCGAGATAGGTGGCGGCAAAACCGCCGATGATCTGGCATTTCTGCGCGACGCGTGGGATTTCCGCAATGTGTTGCTGGTCGAGGTTCCGAATGGTGATTTCGGCCGCACCCTGATGCGCCAGTTCCTGTTCGATGCCTGGCATTCGATCATGCTCGGCCGTCTTCTGACATCCTCTGACGATCGTGTCGCCGCGATTGCTGCCAAAGCCAGCAAGGAAGTCGCCTATCATCTGGAGCGTTCGGCAGAAACGGTCGTAGGTCTGGGTGATGGAACCGAAGAAAGCCACACCCGGATGCAGGCAGCGCTGGATTACCTCTGGCCCTATGTGGGCGAGATGTTTGTCAGCGATGACATCGACGCTCAGATGGCTGCGGCCGGGATTGCGCCAAACCCGGCCGATCTGCGCGAAGAATATGATGCGCTGGTCAAACGGGTTCTGGCCAAGGCGACATTGACCCTTCCGGAAAGCCGATTTGCCCACAAAGGCGGGCGGGACGGGCGCATGCATACAGAACACCTGGGGCACCTTTTGACCCAGATGCAGTGGTTGCAGCGCGCATACCCCGGTGCAAGCTGGTAACATGTGATGCAACGCCACTCGACCGACCAGATCTGGGATTGGCTGGATGCCGTACCGGATCCCGAGATTCCGGTAATCTCGGTTGTCGATCTCGGGATCGTGCGCGATGTGCGTTGGGATGCCGAAACGCTACTCGTGACGGTCACACCAACCTATTCGGGCTGTCCGGCAACATCCGTCATCAGCATGGATATCGAAACCGCTTTGCACGATCACGGTATCGAAGATGTGCGGATCGAAACCTGCATCTCACCAGCCTGGACAACCGATTGGCTGAGCGAAAAAGGCCGCGCCAAGCTGGAAGAGTTTGGGATCGCCCCGCCACAACCGGCGGGCGGGCCAGAGCGCTGCCCGCATTGCGGCAGTAAAGCAGTTGAAAAGGTCAGCCAGTTCGGTTCGACCCCGTGCAAGGCCCATTGGCGCTGCACCGACTGTCTGGAACCCTTTGACTATTTCAAGTGCATCTGAGGAGGAGCACCGGATGGCACGTTTTCATGACCTGAAAGTCACCGACATCCACAAAACCATCCGCGATGCGGTTGTCGTGACGCTTGAGCCTGTCAACGGCGCGGCGGATCAGTTCGATTTCACCGCAGGCCAATACCTGACGTTTCGCCGCGACTTTGACGGAGAAGAGCTGCGCCGGTCCTACTCCATTTGTGCGGGCAAGGATGACGGGGTACTGCAAGTCGGGATCAAACGTGTCGAGGGCGGCGCATTCTCCAGTTGGGCCAATTCCGAGCTTAACGTCGGGGACGTTGTGCAGGCGATGCCACCGATGGGCAGCTTTCACACACCGATCGAAGCTGATGCGGAAAAGCAGTATATCGGTTTTGCTGGCGGCTCTGGCATCACGCCGGTTCTGTCGATCCTGAAGACAACACTGACCCGCGAACCCAAATCCCGCTTTACGCTGATCTACGCCAACAAGGGCATCAACACGATCATGTTCCGCGAGGAGCTGGAAGACCTGAAAAACCTCTATATGGGCCGCCTGAACGTAATCCATATTCTTGAGGCGGATGCGCAGGAAATAGACCTGTTCACCGGTCTGGTGACGCAGGAAAAATGCGCCGACCTTTTCAAACATTGGGTCGACATTCAGAACGTGGACACAGCTTTTATCTGCGGCCCCGAGCCGATGATGCTGGGGATAGCGGCCGCGTTGCGCGCGCATGGTCTTGACGACAGGCAGATCAAGTTTGAACTCTTTGCCAGCGCTCAGCCGGGCCGGGCCAAACGCAAGGAAGGTTCGGCAGATGCGGGCACGCAGGCGAACCAAACCAGCGCATCGATCACTCTTGATGGGTCCACTCAGACGATAACTCTGCCCAAGGACCAATCCATTCTGGACGCAGCCTTGGAAAATGCCATGGACGCCCCATACGCCTGTAAGGCCGGTGTCTGTTCAACCTGCCGCTGCCGCGTTTTGGAAGGCGAGGTCGAGATGCTCGCCAATCACGCGCTAGAGGATTACGAGGTTGAAAAAGGCTATGTGCTGAGCTGTCAGGCCTATCCGGTCACCGACCGCGTGGTCGTGGACTACGACCAGTAAAGGGAGAAGACCGATGACTGACACCATGACACTCGACAGCTATCTGGCCGCAGGCGGTGTGCTGACCAACCCAACCAATGTTCCGCCACGCTACCGCGCCGAACTCATGAAGCTGATGGCCACGTTCGTGGACAGCGAACTTGCCGGTGCTGCCGGATTCGCCGACATCATCAATCAGGGGCCGGGCATCAAGGAACGGATCGCAGCCGCCAGGATTGTTCTTGAGAAAACGGATCACGCCGATCAGGTTCTCAGGATAATGGGTGAGTTTGGGGCCGATACCGAGAGATATGCCACACATCATCCGTGGACGGCTCGCTTGAATCGTGACGCAGATATCGGCGCGACCCGCAGCGCACATGACATGCGTCTTGCCGTATTCAATTATCCGATCTCGGGCTGGACCGACGCGGTCATCATGAACATGCTGATGAGCCGTGCGGTCATGGAACAACTGGCCGAGTTTTCAATGGTTTCCTATCAACCGTTGGCTGAAGCTTTCCGCAGCATCGCCCCGGTCGAAGCCCATCATGGCGCGTTGGCGTTGGAAGGTGCTGTAAAGCTTTCCAGGAACGGAGAGACAGAGCAGATGCAGGATGCGGTTAACTATTGGTGGCCCCGTGTCGCTGTGTCCTTTGGTGGCGATGATCTGAAACGGTTTGAGCTTCTGAAATCGCTGGGCTTGCGCCACAATGGCAACAACGCACTGAAAGAGCGTTGGGTTCAGACGGCAGGTGCCGCCGTGAAACAGCTGGGCCTCAAACCACCGGTCTAGTTCAGTGTGAACACCAAAGGCGGGTTGAGAGGCAATTCCGGGCGCGGGCGATGAGAAGCTCGCCCGGCGGTGCAAATCTCCGATGCGGCCCGATCATCCCCTTAGGTATTGTTAGTCCACCCGGTTCTGAGAGCAATGACCTGACGTTTCACGCCGGCAGGTTGCGGTATTGGTATTTTCCTCTTTTCATATCGGAATGATTGCGCAAACTGAGCGTAATCAAGCGCCGGATTAAACTCACCAGAAGACAGTGCCTTGGCGGCCGTTCTGGCGCGAGCAGAGTTTGAGGACATCACCGCCACAACGCACCGGAAGGAACCGCCATGGATTTTGCCCCATCGCCGCGCGCCACGGAAATGTATGACCGCCTGAAAGCGTTTATGGAGGCGCATATCTACCCGCGCATACGCGATCACAAAGAAGAAATGGCGGCAGGCAGTTTCCCGGTTTCGTTTATGGAAGATCTCAAGGCGTTGGCCCGGGCCGAAGGGTTGTGGAACTTGTTCCTGCCCAGCCTGCGCGACGATGAACCCGGCACCCGGCTGAGCAATCTGGAATACGCGCCGCTGGCCGAACTTATGGGGCAGGTGGCCTGGTCTTCGGAAGTGTTCAATTGCAGCGCGCCCGATACCGGCAACATGGAACTGTTGCACATGTTCGCCACTCCGGAACAGCGCGAGACGTGGCTGGTGCCGCTGTTGAACGGTGAAATCCGATCCTCTTTTGCGATGACTGAACCGGATGTGGCCAGTTCGGACGCGACCAATATTACCACTTCGATACGGCGTGAGGGGGATGAATACGTCATCAATGGCCGCAAGTGGTTCATAACAAACGCCTGCCACCCAAACACCAGATTGTTTATCGTGATGGGCAAAACGGATCCCAATGCGGATCGGCACAAACAACAAAGCATGGTCATTGTCCCGAAGGACACGCCCGGTTTTGAGATTGTTCGCAACCCCACCATTCTGAACATGCACGACCCCGAAGGCCATGCCGAGCTGGTCTTCAAGGATGTGCGCGTTCCGGTCAGCAATCTTTTGGGCGAGGAAGGCAGCGGGTTCGCTCTGGCGCAGGCCCGGCTTGGTCCCGGTCGCATCCACCATTGCATGCGTTCGATCGGTGCGGCGGAAATGGCGCTTAACCTGATGGTCGAACGCGCGCAGGAACGGAAAGCGTTTGGCAAGCAGCTTGCAGAACAGGGCGTGATCCGCGAGTGGATCGCCAAATCCCGGTTAGAGATCGAACAGGCGCGGTTGCTGACCCTGAAAGCAGCCTGGAAGATTGATCAGGTGGGCGCCAAAGAAGCGTTCCGTGAAATTTCATTGATCAAGGTGGTGGCACCCAATGTGCATGCTGCTGTCACGGATCGTGCGATGCAGGTCTTTGGGGCGATGGGCATGACCCCGGATACACCGCTGGCCGACAGCTATACCTGGGCACGCGCGCTGCGATATGCGGATGGTCCGGACGAGGTGCATTTGCAGGCGATTGCCAAGCAAGAGTTGAAGAACTCGAATTTTGGCATGTCGGCCCAATGGCTGACCCCGCCATCGCGCTAGGCCCGGGGCGGCATCAGGTCTTGCGCGACCTGCTTTGTTTGAGCGTTAGAAACTGGGTATTTGTCCCGCGGCAGGGGGTAGGAAGCGAAGGACAGGACGTCCTGCGAAAATCCTACTGCCCTCTGACCTCGCGCACCCATGCGATGATGGTTTGGCGCGCTTCCACGTCCATTTGAACCGCTGAAGGCGGTGGCATGGCATGGCTGATCCCGGCCTGCAGGTAAATCTGGTCGGCGTGCCGGGCTACATCGCCCGGCGTTTCCAAATAAACTTTCTTCGGGGCCCATTTCATGGTGCCATAAACCGGCTCGCGGGCATGACACATCGAACAATTGCCCAGCACGGTGTCATAGGCTTCTTCAAACCCAGCAGCCGACGCAAATTTTTCTTCGTAAGGTGTCAATGCCCTTGCTTCGGCGTCCTCCCATGTCTCGCCGGTTCTGACAGAAGACAGCCATGCGATCACGATCATGAGGATGACAGTAACACCCCAGGTCCAGTGCGGCCCTTTCCCGGTTGCGTGCATCGTGTTGAAGTAGTGACGGATGGTCACGCCGGTCAGAAAGATCAGGCTGGCGATGATCCATGAATACTGGGTGCCAAAGGCCAGAGGATAGTGGTTCGACAGCATCAGGAACACGACAGGCAAGGTCAGGTAGTTGTTGTGCGTCGAACGCACCTTGGCGATTTTCCCATATTTGGCATCCGGCGTCCGACCGGCCTTGAGGTCTTCCACCACGATCCGCTGGTTGGGCATGATCTGGAAGAACACGTTGGCCGTCATGATGGTTGCGGTGAACGCACCCAGGTGCAAAAGCGCGGCACGACCGGTAAAAATCTGATTGTAACCCCAGGACATGGCCACCAGAATCAAGAACAACAACAGCATCAGCGCGGTGGGTTGCTCACTCAGGCGCGACTTGCACATCTGGTCGTAAAGCAGCCAGCCGATGGTCAGTGACCCGCCTGAAATCAATATCCCCTGCCACAACGCCAGATCCGCTTTGGTCGGATCAAGCAGGAACAACTCGCCCCCGACCCAATATATGATCATGAGCAAGGCCGCACCCGAAAGCCACGTCGTATAGCTCTGCCATTTGTGCCAGGTCAGGTGCTCGGGCATACGCGCGGGTGCGACAAGATATTTGACGGTGTGATAGAACCCGCCCCCGTGCACCTCCCACTCTTCGCCATAGGCCCCTTCTGGCAAGGCAGGGTTCGGCTTAAGCATCAGGTCGAGCGCGATAAAATAGAATGACGCGCCGATCCACGCCATCGCCGTGATCACATGCAGCCAGCGGACGGAAAAGGCCATCCACTCCCACAAAACAGCCAGGTCATACATGGCGTTGCTCCTACATATCCAAGTTCTTTGGCACTCTAGGCGACAGAGGTTTCATCGGGTATTGCTACGAAAGATCAAGCAGTATCAAAAATAACAATACAATGTCAGTCTACAGGATCACGCGGTGCAACGCTCAGCTGCCGCGATAGGTCGCGTAGCTGAAAGGCGAAAGTAGCAGCGGAACATGATAGTGGGCGTGTTCGGACATCCCGAACCGGATCGGGATCAAGTCCAGAAAACGCGGGCTTTCAGGTGGCACGCCAGTGGTGTCGAGGTATTCGCCCGCATGAAACATCAACTCGTATTCGCCCGTCGAGAACTCGGCCTCGGGAAGAATTTGTTCATTGGTGCGGCCGTCCTCGTTGGTGAGCAGAGTTTTCAGCAACGTGCGGTCTGTTCCGTTGATCCGGAACAACTCGATCTTCATCCCACTGGCAGGGCAGCCCCGCGCCGTATCCAGGACATGTGTTGTAAGGTAACCGGCCATTTGCACCTCTCGCTAAGCATTGCTGTTACTATTGCAATACCTTCGCGGCAGGCAAAGGCAGTCTGTCAAAAGACTGCTTACAGTATTTTTTGAAAAACATAGGTGATTGTTTGGGTTATTCGTCTTTTCAGCAAGAGGGAAATTGATGTGACGCGGTATCCACGAGACATGACCGGCTATGGCCGGCAAGTGCCAAACGCAAACTGGCCAAACGGGGCCAAAATCGCAGTTCAGATTGTCCTGAACTATGAGGAAGGCGGCGAGAACAACGTTTTGCACGGGGATGCCGCATCCGAGGCGTTTCTTTCCGAAATCACCGGTGCGGCCCCTTGGCCGGGGCAAAGGCACTGGAACATGGAATCCATTTACGAATACGGCAGCCGCACAGGGTTCTGGCGGGTGCATCGGCTTTTGCAGGACCTTCCTGTCACGGTTTATGGCGTTGCCACAGCATTAGCCCGTGCACCGGAGCAGGTTGCGGCGATGAAGGCCGCAGGCTGGGAGATTGCCAGCCATGGCCTGAAATGGGTTGAGCACAAGGACATGGACGCGGAAGAAGAACGCGCCCAGATCCGTGAGGCGATCCGGCTTCATACCGAGGTCGTCGGCAAGCCCCCGCGTGGCTGGTACACGGGCCGCTGTTCGATGAACACGGTCGATCTGGCCGCCGCCGAAGGCGAGCTGGCCTATATTGCCGACAGCTATGCCGACGACTTGCCCTATTGGGTCAAGGCCGGTGGCAAGGATCAGTTGATCGTGCCCTACACGATGGATTGCAACGATATGCGGTTTGCAATTCAGGCGGGCTATACCAACGGCGAACAGTTTGAAAGCTATCTCAAGGACAGCTTCGACATGCTTTATGCCGAAGGCCAAGCGGGCGTGCCGAAGATGCTTTCGATCGGACTGCATTGCCGCCTCATCGGCCGCCCTGGTCGCGCCATGGCCCTGAAACGCGCACTCGACCACTTCAAGAAACATGACGGGGTCTGGTTTGCCACCCGCGAACAAATCGCTGATCATTGGGCGCAAATGCATCCGCCAAGTCAACGGCTGACCCCGTCGGAAATGGACCAGCCAACCTTTGTCGCCGAATTTGGCGGCGTGTTCGAACACAGCCCGTGGATTGCCCAAGCGGCCTTTGATCTGGAGCTGGGTCCCACGCATGACAATGCCGCAGGGGTTCACAATGCTCTGGCGCGCGTATTCCGATCTGCCACAGCCGAGCAGCGGCTTGGCGTCCTGACAGCCCACCCGGATCTGGCAGGCAAACTTGCTGCTGCGGGTCGTCTGACCAAGGAAAGCACGGCAGAACAGGCCGGAGCAGGTCTCGACATGCTGACGGATGAAGAGCGTGCGACCTTCACGGCCTTGAACGACACCTACACGACCAAGTTCGGCTTTCCTTTTATCATTGCGGTCAAGGACAACACCAAAGCAACCATTCTGGAGGCTTTTCGCCGTCGGATAGACAGTGATCGAGACACCGAATTCGCCGAGGCCTGCCGTCAGGTCGAACGGATTGCCGAGTTGCGGCTGATCGAGAAATTCGCGCAATGACATCCACGCTGAAACTCCGGCCACTGACCGCCGAGGTCTTTGCACCGTTCGGCGATGTCATCGAAGTGTCTGGCGCGGTGGACAAATACATCAATCAGGGAAAATGCGCGCGATACCATGATCGCGCCCAACTGGATTTCCATGAGGGGCGCGCAGGGATCAGCGTTTTCCAATCCCAGGCCTTCGACCTGCCCATCAAACTTGAAATGGTCGAGCGTCATCCCGACGGCAGCCAGGCCTTTCTACCGCTTTCAGATAAACCCTTTGTCGTTGTCGTAGCGCCCGACAACGCGGGTGTACCGGGTGAGCCGGTTGCATTCATGACCGCGCCCGGACAGGGCGTGAATTATCATCGGAACACCTGGCACGGGGTACTGACACCGCTTCATCCCCCCGGGTTGTTCGCCGTGGTCGACCGAATAGGAAACGGGCCCAACCTTGAGGAATATTGGTTCCAGAACGCCTACACGATCACTGAATAAGGGACATTGCCGGAAGAGGGGCCGGTCCACGTAGTTTTTTTGGGAGGAAAAACGCGATGTCAGATGCAACTTTAGGGACGCCGGAGCAGCTCCGCGACCCGAACTACACCCCGCCAATTCTGAAGGCGGTCCCTTTGGGAATTCAACACGTGCTGGCGATGTTCGTTTCCAACGTCACGCCAGCCATCATCGTTTGCGGTGCGGCGGGTTTCGGGTTTGGTTCAAACAGCCCCGATTTCCCGCAGATGATTTACATGATCCAGATGTCGATGTTCTTTGCGGGCGTTGCGACACTGTTCCAGACCATTGGGCTGGGGCCTGTTGGCGCCCGCCTGCCAATCGTGCAGGGAACGTCGTTTGCCTTTATTCCGATCATGATCCCGTTGGTGGTTGGAAAGGGCGTTGACGCGATTGCTGTATTGATGGGTGGTATAGTCGTAGGCGGCCTGTTTCATGCCAGCCTTGGGTTGTTCATTGGCCGAATTCGCTTTGCGCTTCCGCCCTTGGTTACCGGTCTTGTCGTGACCATGATCGGGCTTGCGCTTGTCAAGGTCGGCGTCCAGTACGCCGCAGGGGGTGTACCCGCCATCGGTACCGAAGAATACGGCTCTGGTCTGAACTGGCTCATGGCCGGAACTGTGATTGTTGTTACGCTGGGCCTGAAGTTTTTCGCCCGCGGTATGTTGTCGGTGTCGGCGGTTCTGATTGGCCTGTTGGTCGGATATGTTGTGGCATTCGCACTGGGTCAGGTAAATTTGGGCAATGTTGGGCGCGCGGCTCCGTTTGCAATGCCGAACCCATTTCACTTCGGTATCGAGTTTTCATTCGCGGCGATCATCGGGTTTTGTGCGATGTCCTTTGTATCGGCTGTAGAAACGGTCGGGGATGTGTCCGGTATCACCAAGGGGGGCGCGGGACGCGAGGCAACCGACAAGGAAATTCAGGGCGCGACTTTTGCCGATGGTCTTGGAACTGCGGTATCAGGCGTCTTTGGGGCCCTGCCGAACACGTCGTTCAGTCAGAACGTTGGCCTGATCGCCATGACCGGTGTCATGAGCCGCACGGTCGTAACCATAGGTGCCCTGTTCCTGATCATATGCGGGCTTATCCCCAAGATCGGCGCGGTGATCTCATCCGTTCCGATCGAGGTTCTGGGCGGTGGTGTGATCGTGATGTTCGGTATGGTGGTTGCAGCCGGTGTCTCGATGCTGTCGGACGTGACGTGGAATCGCCGCAACATGGTGATCTTTGCGATTTCACTCAGCCTTGGTCTGGGCTTGCAGTTAGAGCCCGGCGCTTTACAGCATCTGCCCGGAACTCTCAAAGTTCTGGCGACATCCGGGATCTTGCCTGCTGCGATCATTGCCATTGTCCTGAATCTGGTTCTGCCCGAAGAGCTTTCGGATGAAGCGACGGAAGAGGTGTCCGGTGGAATGGCAGGCCACGGGCTGGGCTCTATCGAACAGGACGATCACGTCTGACCGGTTCGGCCCGGACTTGTAAATGAATAAGCGGCGCACTGAGCGCGCCGCTTTTTGATTTCAGGTCTGGCAGGCTTGCCCATCGCTCACATATGTAACGCGTTACTCGACGCCCGCCTTGGCGACCACAAGGGGATGTCGTCAGAAATCGACCTCAATCGCGATGCCTTTCTGTACGGCCAGCTCGACAACAGATGCAGCAACCGCCAGATCCTGAAGACCGACGCCTGTGCCATCGAACAAGGTGATCTGATCGTCTGATGTTCGGCCCGGATTCGTTCCGTTGATGACCGCACCCAACTGGATCAGGTCACTTTCTCTGATCAGGCCCTGTGCCACGGCGTGTTGCGCCTCGCCAATCGAAATTGACTGTGCGATTTCATCTGTGAATACGGATGCTTTGGCCAACAACGCCGCCTCGACTTCCTGCTTGCCCTTGGTGTCCGTTCCCATGCACGCGATATGCGTTCCGGGGCTCACATGGTTTGCCATCAGCGATGGTGCAAAAGCCGAGGTGATCGAGATTATGACATCCGCCTCGGTCATGCCATCAAGTTCGACCGCTTCAAACGGAACACCGGCTTCATTGGCGACCTTTTCAATGTTCGGCAACATCTCGGGATGGTAGTTCCAGCCAAGGACCTTTTCAAAGGTGTGGGTCTCCAGCGCTGACCGAAGCTGAAAGGTTGCCTGATGCCCGGCCCCGATCATACCGATCACCCGCGCGTCCGCACGGGCAAGGTGCTTGATGGATACAGAAGAGGCCGCCGCAGTGCGCAAGGCCGTCAAAAGGTTGCCGCCAATCATCGCTGACGGTTTTCCGGTGTCAGGGTCAAAAAGAAAAACAGTGGACTGGTGATTGATCAATCCGCGCTTTTCCAGGTTATTTGGCCAATACCCGCCGGCCTTCAGGCCCAGTGTCAGCCCGGCGCGGTCAAACCCGCCTTTAAAGCCGTACAGGGCGTCCTCATGTCCGATGGCTTCGCGCACGACAGGAAAGTTATAGGCGTCCCCTGCAGCCATGGAGGCAAAGACCTGTTCGACGGCTTCAAAGGCCGCGTCGCGGGTCATGAGGTTGGCGATTTCGCGCTCGGGTACGATCAGCATGTCATTCTCCACTTGGAATTCGTGCGCCCGTGCGATTCACCGACAAAAGCGGGCGCGCACGGGCGACTGTCCGGCCATGTTTGGCCGGCGGTTTGTTCTTTGAGCATTCAAGCTCAGTACGCGCGGCCGCGGGCTGACACCGGCCAAACGCATTCGACCTTGCCATTCCGGACGCCCACATACCAATCGTGCACGTTTGCAGTTGGGTCACAGTGCCCTGGCACCAGTTTCAGCTTGTCATTGACCTTGAGCGCCCCGCTCGGATCCATCACGACGCCATGTTCATCCGAGCATTTGATGTATTCGACATCGTCACGCCCGAAAACAACAGGCAGACCGCTATCCACCGACTGCGCCTTCAGACCCGCATCGACAATCGCCTTGTCCGCCTTGGCATGGCTCATGACGCTGGTCAGGATGAAGAATGCGTTCTCCCACTCGCCCTGGTCGATCCGGTTGCCGTTCTCATCCAGGATGCGACCGTAATCGGCATCCATGAACGCATAAGACCCGCATTGCAGCTCATTATACACGCCCGAGTTGGATTCGAAGTAGTAAGACCCCGTACCGCCGCCCGAAACCAGCTCACACTCGATACCCTCGGCTTTAAGGCCGTCTACCGCGTCTTTGACCATCGCGATGGCGGTATCCAGTTTTTCCTTGCGTGCCTCATAGCTGTCGAGGTGTTGCATGGCGCCCTGATAGGCCTGAATTCCGCTGAATTTCAAGTTGTCTGCAGCCTCAACCGCCTTGGCGATTTCAATCACTTCGGGCGTCGTTGTGACCCCGCACCGCCCTGCGCCGCAATCGATTTCCACGAAGACTTCCAGCTGTGTTCCATGCCGGACTGCCGCCGCCGAAAGGTCGGCGACATTTTCCAGATCGTCGACACACACGATAATGCGGCTGCCCAGCTTTGGCAGGCGTGCGAGGCGGTCAATTTTGGCCGGGTCACGCACCTGGTTCGAAACCAGAACGTCCTTGATCCCACCACGAACGAAAACTTCGGCCTCGGAAACTTTCTGGCAGCAGACACCAACGGCACCACCGATTTTTTCTTGCAGCTTGGCCACGTCAACCGACTTGTGCATTTTACCATGCACGCGGTGACGCATCCCGTGCGCCTTGGCATAATCGCCCATCTTCCTGATGTTGCGTTCAAGCGCGTCGAGATCCAAAATCAGGCTGGGTGTCTGGATATCTGCTTCGTCCATGCCGGGCTTGGCCGGAATATCGTAACCTACTTCGAACTGGTCGAGAGTGCTCATATCTTTCATCTCCGTAATCCTATACCGGGATAGTTTTTTGTTGGGGTGTATTCAGACATTCATCCAGGGCAGCCGGTCCAGATCGACATTGCCACCTGTAACAATCACTCCGACACGCTTGCCCTTGAAGGCGTCCGGGTTTTTGAGAACCGTGGCCAGCGGAACGGCCGAAGATGGCTCCATCACAATCCGCAGGTGCTTCCATGTCAGTTTCATCGCATCGATGATCTCTTGCTCGGAGGCTGTGTAAATCTCTGAGACGTGGTTTGAAATGAAATGCCAGGTGAGATCCTTCAGCGGCACCAGCAACCCGTCAGCAATCGTCTTTGGCGCATCATCCGCGATGATATGACCGGCCTTGAAGCTGCGATAGGCGTCGTCTGCCTGTTCAGGTTCTGCCGCTATGATTGCTGTTTCTGGGGCCAGATTGGACAGGGTCAAACAGGTTCCGGATACCATGCCACCGCCGCCGATTGGCGCGACGACTGCGTCCAGACCGTCGGTCTGCTCGATAAACTCGCGCGAACAGGTGCCTTGGCCGGCGATGACCCGAGGATCGTTGTAGGGGTGAACAAAGTCACCGCCCGTAGCCGCCTGAACCTCGGCAAATGTCGCTTCGCGCGACGAGGTGGAAGGTTCGCATTCTGTAATCTTCCCTCCATAACGGCGGACCGTGTCCTTCTTTGCTTGCGGCGCTGTCCGCGGCATGACCACGTTGCAGGGAATGCCCCGTTTCATCGCCGCATAAGACAGGCACGAGGCGTGATTGCCCGAAGAATGGGTGGCGACACCTTTTTCGGCCTGTTTCTCATCCAGCCCAAAAACCGCATTGGTGGCACCTCGTACCTTGAAAGCGCCCGGTTCCTGAAAGTTTTCGCATTTGAAGAACAGCTGCGCGCCTGACAGTTCGTTGAGAAAGTCCGAGGTTCGCACCGGGGTGCGGCGGATATGGGGTTTGATCCGGTCATGTGCCGCAAGCATGTCTTCATAGGTTGGGATATACATTGTGCAATCCTTCATCATGCCGCGTTCTTCTGAACGGAACCGGGATGGCCACGATAGTATTCCTGTGCGGCAGCAACTCCGGACCCCAGGTCGATGTTCAGGCCCAGGTCAACCATGCACATCTCAGCAGTGGCGATCCCGGACAGAGCCATGACATCCGTCAGGCTGCCCAGATGCCCGATCCGGAACACCTTGCCCGCGACCTCACCAAGGCCCACGCCAAAGGCAACGCCGTATTTTTCAGCTGCGTGCGTGACAATATCCGTCGCGTTGAAGCCGTTCGGCGTGCGGATTGCGCTTACGGTATCGGAATAGACCGCCGGGCTGCTGGCACAAAGCTCCAGCCCCCACGCCCCCACAGCGGCACGGACCCCTTCGGCAATCCGGTGGTGTCGGGCGAAAACGTTCTCCAGACCTTCACTCAACAGCATAGCGCAGGCTTGATTGAGGCCATTCATCAACCCCACAGCGGGTGTATAGGGGTAAGCATTGTTGGTGTATCCCTTGGTCATGTCCCGGACGTCAAAGAATGTGCGGGGCAGGGTGCCGGTTTTGGTTGCTTCCATCGCTTTCTGGCTGAAACCGACGATGGCAAGGCCAGCGGGCAACATGAAACCCTTCTGCGACCCGGTAACGGCAACATCCACGCCCCATTCATCAAACCGGAAATCCATCGACGCGATGGATGAGACGCCATCAACAAAAAGCAGCGCCGGGTGTTGCGCAGCAGTCAGCGCCTTGCGCACGGCAGCGATATCCGACTTCACGCCAGTTGCCGTCTCATTATGCGTGGCTAGAACCGCCTTGATCTCATGGTTTTTGTCGGCGGCAAGGATTTCTTCGTACCGGTCAGCCGGCAGCCCATCGCCCCACGGGGTTTCGACGATCTCAACATTCAGCCCATGGCGTTGGCACATATCGATCCAGCGATGGCTGAACATGCCGTTACGGGCCACCAGAACCTTGTCACCTGCGGACAGCGTATTGGTCAGGGCGGTTTCCCAGCCCCCGGTGCCGGTCGACGGGAAAATGAAGACTTCGGCACTGTCGCTTTTCAGAATTTTCCGAACGCCCGCGCGCGCAGGATGCAGGATTTGCCCGAACAATGGCGAACGGTGGTCGATCGTGGGCATATCGCACGCCTTGCGCAGGCTTTCCGGGATGTTCGTCGGGCCAGGGATGAAAACGGGGTTTTGAAAGCTCATGGATGGTCTCCTTGCGTCCTTGCCTGCACAATAGGTTCCAGCCGCCTGATTGGAAATTTTTTTGAAAACGCATTTCAAAATTTGTATAATGAGATTTAACTTATAGTTGTCAGTGGGTTATATTTTTCATGCTGTGAAATAGTCTTTCATAAATGATCAGAGGGTTTTTATGGAATCGCAAGACAATGACCCGAAGCTCCGTCGCAAGGCCCGCGGAAGACCGCGGGGGTGGGATGACAAAACCGCGCAGAATACGATCAAATCACTGGATCGGGCGATGGAGGTTTTCGAGTATCTGAGCCAGGCCCAAGGCAAAGCTCTTACTGAACTTTCAGATGAAATGCGCCAGGCACCGGCCACCGTTTATCGCATCCTCGTGACGTTGCAGGGCAGGGGCCTGGTCGAGTTCGACCATGAAGAACAGGTTTGGCACATTGGCCCGCAGGCGTTTGTGATCGGCTCGCGGTTTCTGCGCCGTACCAGTCTTGTGGAACGGGCAAGGCCGATCATGCGCAAGCTGATGGAAACCACGAGCGAGACCGCCAATTTGGGCATTGAGAAAGAAGGTCTGGTGCTGTTCCTGAGCCAGGTTGAAACACATGAAAGCATCCGGGCGTTTTTTCCCCCCGGCACATTGTCACCCATGCACGCGTCGGGCATCGGAAAAGCGTTATTGGCCCACATGGACGAAGACAGATTGAACCGAAGGTTGGCCGCCGCGAATTTACAGGCTTTTACGGATCAGTCGATTACCAGCCCCGAGGCGTTGAAGAAAGATCTTGCAGCTATCAGATTGCGGGGTTTTTCCGTGGACAACGAAGAAAAGACTACAGGTATGCGATGCATTGCAGCACCCGTTTTCGATATGAACAGAGAGGCGGTCGCAGGGCTTTCCGTGTCCGGGCCAACCAGCCGCGTCGGAGCAACCGAAATCGAACGGCTGAGCCGCCCGGTGATGGAAGCCGCGCGCCGGTTGACGCTGGCTATTGGTGGGACAGTGGTGTCTCCGCAACCCTAAGGTTTTGCCGCCAAATTGCGGCGAATGCTGACCCCGGATCCGTCTGCCGCGCCACAACACCAACGCGCGGAGATGTGCCTCGCAAACAAAAACTGAAACGCGATTCAGATGTACCCATCTCCGGTCACCCGATTTTCAGCACCCTCTCACTACTGAGCGACTTTTTGTTTGTGTTTATTGAACTGTTGGTCGAAGAGGTTTTTGAAGGGTCCGTTTTTCTGCATGAGTTGGTCGAGGTTTCCCTGTT
>NZ_JBQFZK010000026.1:0-33062 GCF_056542185.1 Ruegeria sp. AE4
CGGCAAAACGCTCCGGCCACCCGTCCCATAATCGCCCTCAGCGAAGGCAACGACCCCCGCATCACAAAAGGGGCCATCAACGCGCAGAGGGAGGGTCGTGCTGTTTTGAAACACACGCTCAGCAGGAGGGTATGATGTCATGACATCTCAGGTTCTCAATCTCTTCGGTGCGCCCGCAACACGCAGCGAACGGCGCCTGGCCGATCTTCCGGGCCGCGTTGTCGACGGCGACCCGCATCACCAGATCGGGATGCATTTTACCAGTCCGGACGGCAAATTGTCGGCGGGCACATGGACCTCGACGCCCGGAAAATGGCATGCGTTCACGGATAAGGACGAATATTGCTATATTGTCAAAGGCCATTGCGCTTTGATCCACGAAGACGGTACCCGACAGGATTTTCGCGACGGGGCAAGTTTTCTGATCCCGAACGGGTTTCGCGGCTATTGGGAAGTCATTGAGGAAACGACGAAGCACTTTGTGATCCGGGATTGCACGTAAGACCCGCAAGGTGCTTCGAAGTGCAGATGCCATTACGAGGGGTAGTTGTTCTTGCCATAAAGGCGCCGCATGATCATGGGCGTCAGGTACATCGGGATCTGATACGCGCCGATGAAGGCCATGATCGGGGCGGTGACATCGGGTGGCAGGGCGACAAAGAATATGGCGATGTTCCGGTTTCCCGCGATGATCGATATCGCGGTCGATTTGTCTGCGGGCAGCCGGTTTCGGCTCAGGTGAAATGCAACGGCTTGTGCCCCGAAATTGACCAGACAGGCGAGCGCGATCCAGAAGGCTGCAATGGCGGGATTGTTCAGGGCCGTGGCACTGACCGAAGGCATCAGCCCGATGACAAACACAGCCAAGGTAAGTGCCGCCAAGCCTTCCAAATTCAGTAGCGTCGCGGGTGAGGGTGTGCGCAGAACTGTGCGCCGGGTGATAATGGCAGCCCCGGTTGCAAGTACGATGGTCAGCAGCAATTGCAACCCGGCCAGCAATACAGATTTAATATCCCCCAGTTCGGGCATGAGCAGAAATACGGGCAATGCGGTCAGCGGCAACAGCGCCGTACCCACAACCATCAGCCGCATCGCGTGTTCAGGCGGATGGCCCATCATCAGGCACATATTGGGACTGCCTGAAATGGACGGGGCCGCCGCCATGATCAGCAGGGACAAAAGGACAGGCGTTCCAGTCCATCCCCCCGCGAACCCGATGGCCAGCACGATCAGCGGCATCACGAATTGAAACCCGATGACTGTGAATGCAACCTTCTGCAGATCATTCAGCGACCCGAGAATGGTTTCCGGGTTCATCCTGAGGACGGTAACAAACAGCAATAACACGACCAGTGGCGGCAGCAGGTTTCGCATCGGCTCGGCCAGGGACGGCAGCAGAAGCCCAGCCGCCAGCCCGGCGATCAGAACATGAGGGCCATGGCGCGCCACCAGATGAAGCGGGTTCAAGGCCGTTCTACCCGCCCGGGCTTTGGCGCAGATTTTCCGGCAGCCATGTCGCCAGATCCGGGAACCAGATGAGGATGAAAACCATCAAAACCATGATCAGGAACATCGGGATCGCGGCGCGTGCGATATAGCTCATCTCGTGGTTTGTCATGCCCTGCATCACGAACAGGTTGAACCCGATTGGCGGTGTGATTTGCGCCATCTCGACAACAACCACGATGAAGATGCCGAACCAGATCAGGTCGATCCCGGCGTCACGGATCATCGGTTCAACCACGGCCATGGTGAGCACGACCGAGGATATCCCGTCCAGAAAACATCCCAGAATGATGTAGAAAACCAGCAACACCATCAGCAGCTCGAACCGAGTCAGGTCCCATCCTGCGATCAGGTCGGCCAGTCCGCGCGGCAGGCCGGTGAACCCCATCGACAGCGACAAAAAGGCCGCCCCCGCAAGGATCAGGGCGATCATCGCGCTGGTGCGCGTGGCCCCCATCAGGCTTTCGGTAAAGGTCTTCCAAGTCAGCGACCCTTGACCGGCGGCCAGCAAAAGCCCCCCGATCACGCCGAAAGCCGCGGCTTCGGTCGCGGTGGCATAGCCCAGATACATCGAGCCGATGACAACTGTGATCAGCAGGATCACAGGCAGCAGAAAGCGTGAGTTTTTGACTTTCTCGGAAAAGCTCAGCTTGCTTTCGTCATTCGGGTTCCAGTCCTTTCCCAGCTTGGAATACAGCGCGACATAGCCCATGAACATCGCCGCAAGAACAAGACCGGGGAGGATACCGGCAAAGAACAGCTTGGTGATCGATTCATTGATCGTCACCCCGTACACAATCAGGGTCAGCGAGGGCGGGATCATCAGCCCCAACGTCGCGGCACCGGTCAACGTGCCGATGATCATCCGTTCGGGGTAATTGCGTTTGCGCAACTCGGGGATCGACATCTTTCCGACGGTCGTCAGGGTTGCCGCCGATGACCCCGAGACAGCGGCAAAGACAGTACATCCAACGATATTCGTATGCACCAGACCACCGGGCAGGGGGGCCATCCAGGGCGACAGTCCCTTGAACATGTCCTCGGACAATCGCGTTCGGTACAGGATCTCGCCCATCCAGATGAACATCGGCAGGGCGGTCAGGGTCCACGAGGACGATGCCGACCAGATGGTCGTGATCATCACGTCACCCACGGGGCGTGTCGTGAACAGCTCCATCCCGACCCAGGCAACCCCCATCAGGGCCAGTCCGACCCACACGCCGGTGCCCAACAGGGTAAAAAGCACAAAGAGGAAGAGGATGATAACAGCCAGGTTTTCCATGCGCTTACTCTCCGTGACTCTGATCGGCCAGATCGCGGATGATGCGATGTTCACCGCGGAACAGGACATGGATCAGATGATCAGTCAGGGCGATGGCAAGGATCACAGCACCGATCAGCATCGCCGATTGAGGGATCCAAAGGGCGGTTCTATCCTGCCCCTGACTGACATCGTTGAATTTCCAGCTCCAGTAGACAAAGCGATAGGCATACCAGCAGAAATACCACATGACAGCAGTGCCGATGGCAAAACACCATACTTCAAGAACGCGCCGCACCCCGTCCGGCACCGCGTTCAGCAGGATCGATACACGGATATGGCTGCCCCGGTTCAGCGCGTTGGCAAACGCCAGAAAAGAGGCGGCAGCCATCGCATAACCGGCATAATCCGGTGCGCCGGGAAACACTTCGCCGGTCCAGCGGGCCAGCATCTGCACCACGATCAGCAGCAATATGGCGATCAGGCTGAGCGCCGCCAGAACCCCTGCCGCCAGATAAATGAAATCCAATACGGACCGAAGCCCTCGCAAAACCGCCATGCCGTCCCCGCTGTGTTCTGATTGGATTTGAAACGGGCGGCAGGATATGCCGCCGCCCGTCCGGTAAGGATCACTGAGACGCGTGGAACGCGTCGACGATGGCCTTGCCTTGGTCCCCGGCGGCCTCCAGCCATTCATTGGTCATGGTCACACCGATTTCTTTCAATTCCTTCACCATCTGATCCGATGCCGGGCCAACGGTCATGCCGCCATCCCGCAGGCCTTGCAAGGTAAAGCCGGTGTATTCCTTGGCACGCCAGTTCCCGGCATATTCCGCCAGCTCAGCACAGCCTTTGATGACGTTCTTGTTGGCATCGGATACACCAGACCAGACGTCGGAATTGACCATCACATAGTTGCGCGGCAGCCAGGCGTCGACCTCGTAGAAATAGTTCAGGCTTTCCCAAACCTTGCGGTCATATCCGGTTGATCCCGACGATATCATCGAATCCGCGACCCCGGTTGCAAAAGCCTGGCTGATTTCAGCCGCTTCGATGGTGACCGGCAGCATCCCGGTCAACTCGGCCAGCCGCGAAGTGGCGTTGTTGTACGAGCGGAATTTTATGCCTTTCATCTCAGCGACCGAGTTCACCTCGTTTTTGAAATACAGACCCTGCGGCGGCCACGGCACTGCATAAAGCAGGGTCAGGTTTTGTTCCTCCAGCACCCGTTCGATCGAAGGTTTGGCCGCTTCCCAAAGCTTGGCACTGTCGTCGAATGAAGTTGCTAGAAACGGGATTGAATCAAACCCGAACAATGCGTTTTCGTTCTGATGCCCGGATAGCAGCCGTTCACCGATCGGGGCTTGCCCTGTCTGGATCGCGCGTTTGATGTCGGCGCCCTTGAACAGCGAGCCGGACGGGTGCGTGACGATTTCAATCTCACCACCAGTGCCGGTGGTGACGCATTTGGCAAATTCCGCGCCCGTGGCCGAGTGGAAGTTTGACGCCGCATAGGCCATCGGCATGTCCCATTTTTCGGCCATGGCGGGTGCAGCGGCGGCGGCAGTCAGCGCAGTCGCCGCCAGTAGGTTTGTCAGTTTCTTCATCATTCTTCTCCCAGTTGAATTTGGAAACACCGGCGTTTTTCACCGGTTTGTTTGTTATTTTTCGTATCGCGACGGCGCGTAGACGCTCATGTCGACATTTGGCGTTCTGCCCGCAATCATCTGCGCCAGAAGGCGCCCGGTTTTTGGCCCGCCTGTCAGGCCGATATGGTGATGCCCAAAGCCCATGTAGGCCCCTTTGATACCGGGCACATCGCCAATGACCGGGATCGAGTCAGCCGGGGCGGGCCTGTGCCCCATCCATTCCACTTCCTCCTTCCATGTCACGCCCGGGAACGCCGCCCGGGCATTTTTGCGCATCAACTCGAACGGTGCGCGCGAGGGCGGCGCATCCAGCCCTCCGAACTCGACAATGCCCGCCAAGCGTATGCGCCCATCCATCGGTGTCGCAACGAACTTGCCCGAGACAACCATAACCGGGCTGCGCGGCATCGCGGAAGGCTCTACCAATTCAAGATGATAACCACGTTCGCTTTCAAGAGGAACAGAAACTCCCAAGCGCTTTGCCAATGGGCCCGACCAGATCCCGGCCGTCACGACGGCTGCGTCACAAGCAATTGTCTCGCCACCGGCCCGAACACCGGTGACACGTCCGTTTTCCCGAACCACATCTTCGACATTTGCGCGTATGAAGCGACCTCCGTTCGCCTCAACATGCGCGGCAAGGTCTTTCACGTACCGGCCGGGGTCGGTGATATGGCCATGATCCGAAAGCCGGGCGGCAAATCCGATGCCCTGACTGTAAACCGGGTCATATTCATGGAAGGCGTGACCTTCCAATTCGTCCCACCGAAACCCGTTCCTGCGCCGGATCTCCCAACCAAAGGCATCTTCCTCAAAATGTGCGCGATCCCTGTAAAGAAACAGGTAATCTGACGGAACCAGCCACTTTTCCGCCCCCGTTCCGGCCGCCAGCGCCTTGTGGTCATTCAGACTGTCGCCAACGATGGATGTCAGTGCAGCGGCGATCCTCTCGACGTCGGCGGCGTTTGCATGGCGGAGGTATTTCCAGAGCCACGGCAGAAGCTTTGGCAAATACCCCCATTTCAGAAACAACGGTTGCGAGGGGCTCAGCAGCATCTTCGGTGCTTTTCCCAATAATCCGGGGACTGTTACCGGTACGATAGAACACGAGGCCAAAACCCCGCCATTCCCGTGCGAGGTACCTTCGGCAGGGCCTGCCTTGTCGATCAGGATCACATTGTGACCATCCCGTTGCAACCAAACCGCAGTCGAAACGCCGACAATTCCGGCCCCTATGATGGCTATGGTTTTCTTTTCCGTCATTCTGTCACCGCCTTGGCAACCGCATAATGATTCAGTTTGGTCAGATCGGGTCTGCCGCCAAGTCCGGGGCCTTGAGGCACGCAAACCTGACCGTCCTTGACCTGAAATGGCTGCTCCAGAATGTCCTCTTTCAGGAAATAGGACGCCTGATAAAACTCACAGCCCAGAGAGATTTCCGGTGTCGCGGCAATCATGTGCGTGCCCGCCAAATGGGCCAGGCCAGCCTCGAACATGTCGCCACCATAGGCCGTCAGACCATGGGCCGCAGCGATGCGCGCAACTGTCTGCCCGCGGGTCGGGCCGCCTGACTTCATGATCTTCACCGAAACCCCGTCGCAGATCCCTTCGCGGGCTGCGCGCTCCATGTCTTCGGGGCCAAAGACGCTTTCGTCGGCCAGAAGGGGAACATCAGTCATCTGCCGCAGCTTTGCCATCATGCCAAACTGATGGGCGCGGACAGGTTGTTCAATGAAATCCGGTTTGAACTGAGCGACGTCCCGCACCTGCGATGGCGCATCATCAATGCTGAGCCCTTGATTATAGTCCACGCGGACCGAGAGCTCCGGGTAGTTCTGGGCAAGGTACTCCAGCCGCATGATGTCGAAGGCGTGATCCTTGAACCCGGTCTTGAGTTTGACAATCCGAACACCATCCTCACGCAGGCGTGCCAACAATTCGATGTCCTGGGCAAAGTCGGGGTTTGCGATGGAACAACTCAGCGGAATGCTGTCGCGGAAGCGACCACCCAACAAGGACCAGACCGGAACACCGCTGATCCGGCCTGCCAAATCCAACAGCGCGGTTTCCAGCGCCGCCTTGGCTTCGGTGCAATGTGCCACGGCGTAAGCCGCACGTGCCATGATTGCGGCCCGATCCCAAACGCATGCCCCAAGAACGTGAGGGCGCAGATAACGGTCCAGCGCCGCAAAACTCGCTTCGGGTGTTCCGGTGAATACCGACCAGGGCGACGCCTCGCCATACCCTTGGGTGCCATCCTCGGATGTCAGGCGCAGGATGACGACTTCGCAAACGCCTTCAACCGATCCGATGCCGTGATCCCGGCGGGATGTGACCGGCAGTTCAAGATGCCACAGGTCATAACCGATGATTTTCTGTGCCAGATTGCTCATTTCGCCCCCTGTCGATGGGGAAAGCCTGCCTTGACCGGACTATCATTTCAAATACTATATTTTCGTAAGTTCATCAGAAAAAGTGATGAGATTATCGTTGTCCCTGCGCTTTCGCCAACTTCAGGCTTTTCATGCCATAATGGAAACCGGAACTGTGACCGGCGCGGCCTCGGTTCTTGGGATATCGCAACCCGGCATCAGCAACCTTCTGGCACAGCTTGAACGCGAAGCGCGTCTGCCTCTGTTCGAACGGACAAAAGGCCGATTGCTGCCAACACCTGAGGCCGAGATGCTATTTCGTGAGGTCGACACGGTCGTGCGTGGGCTGGACCACGTGGCGCAGGCCGTAACCGATCTGCAGAACAAACATCCCGGACAGTTGCAGGTTGCCGCGCCGCACCTGTTGTCCTTTGGTTTTATGCCCCGCGAGATCGCGCGGTTTGCCAAAACGCGCCCGAACCTGTCTGTCAGCTTTCAGTCGCAATATTCGTCCAAGATTCAGGAATGGGTCATCTCGGGCCTGTTTGAAATCGGTATCGTCGAGATGCCCATTCTGCATGACACACTGAACTATCAGGAGTTTCAGTTTGAAACGCTCGCGACTTTTCCTGAGGGCAGTCCCTTGGCCGAGCACGACGTACTGACGCCAGAGATTTTGGAAAACGAACCCTTCATCGTGATGGGGCCGGAACACCAGACCCATCGCCGGACTCGCGACATCTTTCAGGCATCCGGCCACACATGGCGTACCCAGATACACACCCATCTGTCCGAAAACCTTCTGAGTTTTGTCAAACAGGGTATGGGGGTCGCGATGATCGACCCCTTTACCGTCACCTTCGATGGCGAGAGCGGGTACCTGACCCGCCCATTTGCGCCGCCAGTCATGCTGGATCTTGCGATCATCACGGCAAAGGGACGCCCTTTGTCCACGATTGCGCAGGAATTTCTGGCCCAGTTGACCCCGTCAATTGCCGCTTACGCGACCCATTCCGAGACCGGCGCGGCGGCTTCGTGAAGCGGTTGTGAATGAATGTCGACAAGTGTTGGGCCGTCATGCTCGATCGCCTGTTTCAGCACACGCGTCAGATCCTCTGGGTCTTTGACGGTCCAGGATTTGACGCCAAAGGCGGCCGCAACAGCGGCGTGGTCCGTCCGGTTGAAATCAACATTGTAATAGCGCTGACCAAATCCCGCATTCTGGCCAGCCTTGATCCATCCGAAGACCGAGTTCGAGAAGACGATCGAAGTGATTGGCATATTGTGCCGGACTATCGTTTCAAATTCGCCGCAGGTGAACCCGAACGAGCCATCGCCCATGACCGACAGGGTTTTGACCGATGGCCGCCCGACATGTGCCCCCATGGCCGCGCCCAGCGAATACCCTAGCGCCCCATGTGCCCGGTTTGTGATAAATTGGCGCCCCGGTTTCCGCCAGCGGTAATATGCGCTGAAATAGGGGCAGGGGGTGCCGGGGTCAGCGACCACAATCGAGTCGTCATCCAGAATGTCCATCAAGGACGCCATGACAGCCTCGGGCCGGATCGGCGTCTCGCGACTTGCGGCCAGCGGGGCGAACGCGGTCCTCTTGGCCTCCCAAGCGGCGCGGGCTTTGGCTGCTCCGCCTTGGCTGGTCAGGTCCTGCCGGTTTTCCAGTGCCAGCGCCAAAGCCTCCAGCGCCAGACGGGCATCAGCGCAGATAGCCACTTCGGTCTGGTAATTGGCGCCGATCACCATCGGATCGCTGTCGATATGGATGATCGTGGTGCTGCGCCCGGGGCTTCGCCACCGTTCCGTTGTGACCGAACCGGCGCGGCAGCCAATGAACAAAACGACATCGGCCTGATCCACGACTGCGCGGGTTGCCGGGATGCCCCCGTTCGACCCGACAACGCCCAGGGCAAGCGGGTCGGTCTCGGCAATGGACCCCTGACCCGACACGGTCGTGGCCACGGGCATGTCCAGCAGGCCTGCAACCCGGCGCAGCGCATCGGTCGCCCGGGACAAAACCGGCCCGCCACCACAGACCGCAACCGCGGATTTGGCCCCTGCAAGAATGGCAGCCGCTGCTTCGATGGCGTCCGGGTCAGGTGCGGCCCGTTCAGCGGGATAGCTGCGGTGCCTGTCATCCGCCCAGATTTCAGCCTCGTCTACCTGCCCCTTCTGCGTGTCAAACGGCAGCGCCAGATGCGTCGCACCGGGCGTGCCGGTCGTCATCGCCCTGAAGGCGGCCCGAACCATGGCCGGAAGCCGCGCTGCGTCGTCGAGGGATGTGTTCCATTTGGCCAGAGGCCGGAACAGCGCAGGCTGATCCAGTTCGGTCAACGGGTATTTACCGCGGCTGGTCGTCGCCACATCCGACGTGATTGCCAATATCGGAACCGAGCTTTCGTTGGCCTCGACCACTCCGGGCAAGATATAGGTCGCACCACCGCCGGACGGGCCCTCGCACACGCCGGGCTTGCCGGTGACGCGGGCATAGCCATCCGCCATATAGGCCGCGTGCCTCTCGTCCCGTGTCAGGATGTGCTGAATGCCGTGATCCATCCGGGCAAGGGCATCATAAAAGGGTAAAGTGGTATCGCCGCACAGGCCAAACATATGCGTCACACCATGCGCTTCAAGCATACGCACCATAGCTTCGGCTCCGGTCAGAAAATTTGTCCCTGTCATGGTTGCGAGTCCCTTGTGTCAAACCTGTGCTCAGGACTGTATACAGTTTTGTATATTGATTTCAAGCTCAACGTGTGGCACCTGTGATTCAAACGAAGAAGGGCAGGGGTAATGGCTGGTCCGCGCGTCGATGATATCTATGATCAGGTCAAGGCGATGGCGGTTTCGTTTCGCCTGCGCCCCGGCGACCGCCTGAACGAAGTGGCGTTGTCCAGGGATCTGGGCGTCAGCCGCACCCCGCTGCGCGAGGCGTTGAACCGTCTGGTTGCCGAACGGCTTTTCGACTTCCGCCCCGGACAAGGCTTTTTCTGCCGCCCGCTGGACGCGCAAAGCGTGTTCGACCTGTTCGAACTGCGCCAGATCATCGAAACAGCGGCGGCGCGTGCGGCCTGTGCCAAGGCATCGGACGAAGACCTGCAGCTGTTGCGGGACGAGCTTTACGCAACGGGCATCGACATCACCGGTCTGACTGTCGAAGAAGCCGTCAACCGGGATGAGGCGTTTCATTTGGGTATCGCGAAGCTGTCGGGGAATATGGAACTGTTGCAAACCCTGACGCGGATCAACGACCGTATCCGCTATATCCGTTGGATTTCCATGAGCCTGGACCGCGTGCAACGCTCAAAGGACGAACACAAACGCGTCATGCAGGCTTTGATGGACCGGAACGCGGATGAGGCGGCACGGGTTCTGGCTGCACATATCTCCAAGCGTATGGATCAGGTGCAGGATGCCGTGCGTCACGGGATTTCGAACATCTACATGGAAGGGTCGGACGATATTTCGACCCGTATCATCGAGGAGGTTGAGGGATGATCGCGCAGGGCGGAAAATCCATCTACGGTGCGTCTGTCGGCATTCTGATGCTGGATGCCCGCTTTCCCCGCATTCCCGGCGATATGGGCAACGCGCAGACCTGGCCCTTTGCGGTTCACTACCGCATTGTGCGTGATGCCTCGCCGGATCGGGTGGTACGGCACAAAGCCGAAGGCATGCTCGACGTGTTCATCGACGCGGCGCAGGAGCTTGTCAAAGATGGTGTGGACGGGATTACCACCAATTGCGGGTTTCTGTCGCTGTTCCAAAAAGAGCTGGCCCAGGCGGTCCCGGTTCCGGTGGCCACATCGTCCCTGATGCAGGTTGAAATGGTCAACCGCATCCTGCCGGCGGGAAAACGCGCCGGGGTTCTGACCATATCAGCCTCCACTCTGACCCAAGATCACTTGCTGGCCGCCAATGTTCCATTGGACACGCCTATCGGCACAACCGAAGGCGGGGCGGAGTTCACCCGCGCAATCCTTGGAAATGAGCTTGGTCTTGATGTGGAAAAGGCCCGCAAAGACAATGTCGAAGCCGCAATGGCCCTGACATCGGAACACACCGATCTTGGCGCGATCGTGCTGGAATGCACGAATATGTGCCCCTACGCGCCCGATATTCAGCGCGCCACAGGGCTGCCCGTGTTTTCTATCGTGTCTTTCGTGAAGTGGTTTCAGGCCGGTCTTGTTCCGCCCACCTACTAGACAGGTGACACGGGCGCTCTGACTGACCTGCCCTAAGATGTCACAGGTTCAGGTCGCCTTGTACCGAGTTCCGGATCACCCGCTCGGCATTCGGAATGTCGTTTGAAAGCGCCCGCTCTCTTGCGGCCTGTTTGTCCAGCCCAAACCCAACCCAACGGTCGGTGAGCCGGGTTTCCAGTGTTGCAAGATCGACGCCCAGAAACACCTTGAGCGCCCATAGGGAGTGAAGGCCCGACCAGCCCGGTTCATCCAGCAAAAGGTAATTGCCTTCAACCAGAACGACCCGCTGATCAGGCGAGATCATTGATCGGGCAGCGATTGCCAGATCAAGCTTTCGGTCGAAGCCCGGAATTGCAACTTCATCTTCGGTGCGCAAACGCACAAGCAAGGCACGAAACCCGGCAAGATCGAAGGTTTCCGGCGCGCCCTTGCGCGGGAAAAGCCCACGTTCTTTCAGGATCGCGTTGTCAAAGTGAAAACCGTCCATTGGCACAAGCCCTGCTGACACACCGCGCCGGTTCAGCTTGGCTGTGGCAAGGCTGGCAACGGTGCTTTTCCCGGATCCGGGCGGGCCGGCAATCGCGACAAGTTGCCGGTGTCGGGCCGGCGGCAGCGCCTCAACGGCGTCGACGATGCTGTCGGCCAGAACGTCAGGGGCGGTGCCGCCACCGGTCATGCAGCCTGATCCTCGGGCGGTGCGTCCTTGGCCCCGGTCATGAATGCTACGGCGTCGGACATCGAATAGTCCTTGGGGTTAATCACACACAGGCGTTTTCCCAGCCTGTGCACGTGAATCCGGTCTGCGACTTCGAAAACATGAGGCATGTTGTGGCTGATCAGGATGATCGGAATGCCGCGTGATTTCACATCCTGGATCAGTTCAAGGACCCTGCGGCTTTCCTTTACGCCCAGTGCTGCTGTCGGTTCGTCCAGAATGATGACCTTGGACCCGAACGCCGCCGCGCGTGCCACGGCAACGCCCTGACGTTGTCCACCCGACAGGGTTTCGACGGCCTGATTGATATTCTGGATCGTCATCAGACCCAATTCGCTCAGCTTTTCGCGGGCGAATTTTTCCATTGCCGGGCGGTCCAGCATTCGAAGCCATGATCCCAATGGCCCCTTTCGCCGAATTTCCCGCCCCATGAACATGTTGTCCGCAATCGACAGGGCAGGGGACATGGCAAGCGTCTGGTACACGGTTTCAATACCGGCTTCACGCGCGTCGATCGGGGAATGGAAATTCACCTTCTGACCTTCCAGCCAGACCTCGCCTTCGTCCGGCGCCACCGCGCCCGACACCGCCTTGATCAGCGTCGATTTGCCCGCGCCATTGTCGCCGATCACGGCCAGAATCTCACCCGGCATCAGGTCAAAATCGCAGTGATCCAGCGCAGTCACCTTGCCATAGCGTTTCACAAGGTTCCGTCCTTTGAGAATGGGTTCCATCAGGCTGCCACCTTTCTGATCCACTGGTCGACCGCGACCGCTGCGATGATAAGGATGCCGATCAGCAGGAACGTCCATTGTGCATCTGCGCCCAGCAACCGCAGCCCAAGCGTAAAGACACCCACGATCAGGGCACCGAACAGGGACCCCAGAATAGACCCGCGACCGCCAAACAGCGATATCCCTCCGATCACGACCGCCGTGATGCTTTCGATATTGGCCAGCTGGCCCGAGGTTGGCGAAACCGACCCGATCCGGCCAATCAGGGCCCAGCCCGCAAAGGCGCAGATCAGCCCGGACAGCATGTACACGGATATCAGCGTGCGGTGCACGTTGACACCAGACAGTTCTGCCGCTTCGGGGTCATCCCCGACGGCATAGACATGCCTGCCCCAGGCCGTGTGCCGCAACGCGTATGCAAGGACGAGGATCAGCGCCAGCATGAAGACAACACCAACGGTAAACACCGCCCCGCCCAGGTTAAACTTGGCACCAAACAGTTGCAGGATGGCGGCGTGTTCCTCGATCTCCTGCGACCGGATCGTTTCGTTTTGTGAATAAAGAAAATTCGCCGCAAGAACGATCTGCCACATGCCAAGGGTGACGATGAAAGGCGGCAGCTTGATGCGACTGACCAGAAACCCGTTCAAGGCCCCGATTGCCGAGCCAACAGCAAGGCCGCACACAATCGCAACCGAAGGCGGCATTCCATAACGGAAAGTGAATTGCCCCATCACAACCGACGACATCACCATGATGGCCCCAACACTCAGGTCGATGCCTGCGGTCAGGATCACAAGGCTCTGCGCCGCGGCCACGATCCCGACGATCTGAACCTGTTGCAGGATCAATGTCAGCGCAAAGGGCGAAAAGAACTTGGGGCCCAGCAAGACACCAAAGATGACGATTGCAGCGACAAGGACGATCAGCGGGACCAGCGACGGGTTCACATGCAGAAAATGCTGAACCGTTCCGACAAATCCGCGTTGGTGATCGTCAAATTCGGCAACTTGCTCTGGGCTGCCCTTTGCGGCGGTTTCGAAATCGTCGGCTTGTCGTGAAGAATCGGACATGGAACTTCCCCCAAAGCGTCAGGTTTATGACGACTTTAGCAAGGTTTCGGGCGTGTGGGTGGTTTTGATAAGTGGAAGGCCGCGCAGCGGCCTTCCACACGTTCAGCTTAACCCCAGCAGAGGTCCATGCCTTCCTGAACCGAGATGGACTCGACGCCGTCGGCGGCCTTATCCGTCACAAGCGCCACGCCAGTGTCAAAAAAGTCCTTACCGGGTGTGTTCTCGGGTTTCGTCCCTTCGTCCGCCCATTTCTTGACAGCCTCAACGCCCAGCGATGCCATCAGCAGCGGGTATTGCTGGGATGTTGCGCCGATGACCCCGTCCGCCACGTTCTGCACGCCGGGGCAGCCGCCATCGACGGAAACGATCAGCACGTCATTTTCGCGCCCGATAGCCTTGAGCGCCTCGTAAGCGCCCGCTGCCGCCGGTTCGTTGATGGTATGCACCACATTGATCATCGGGTCTTTGGCCAGCAGGTTCTCCATCGCGCGGCGGCCGCCTTCTTCGTTGCCAGCGGTGACATCGCTGCCAACAAGACGCGGGTCGTCTTCATCGCCAATCACGTTCGGATCGGCCAGATCAACACCGAACCCCTGCAGGAACCCCTGATTGCGAAGCACATCCACAGTGGGCTGGCTGACCGCAAGGTCCAACGTGGCGATTTTGGCGTCGTTTGCCGCATCTCCCAGAGTGGCTTTTGCCCATTGTCCGATCAGAAGCCCCGCAAGGAAATTGTCGGTGGCAAAGGTCGCGTCGGCCGAGTCGATAGGCTCAAGCGGGGTGTCCAGCGCAATCACCAGCAGCCCGGCATCGCGGGCCTGCTGCACCGCCGGAACGATAGACGACGTATCTGACGCGGTCAGCAGGATACCCTTTGCGCCATCCAGTATGCAGGTTTCGATGGCCTGAACCTGAGTTTCGTGGTCGCCGTCGACTTTGCCGGCAAAGGCCTTCAGCGTCATGCCAAGCTCTTCGGCTTTGGCTGTCGCGCCCTCTCTCATTTTGACAAAGAAAGGGTTGGTATCCGTCTTGGTGATCAGGCAAACGGTTTCACCTTCGGCCATTGCACTGCTTGCCATGGCCGTAACCGCCAGCGCCGTAGCGCCTGCAAGTTTCGCAAGTTTCATCGGTAGTCCTCCCAGTTTTCCCAATGCCCGTCAGGGCATACGTCTGATCGGGCGAAATCCGGCCCGATCGAACGTGAAAACCATCACAAGATTCGAATTTCGAGTCAATAAATAAATCACTCTTATTTATTATTGACAGAAAGGAAGGGTTTCAACATTGTCGTCACGAAGGGGATGGCCGTGTCTGCAAACAACTCTTTGGACAATACCGCTGGCGTACGCGAGCCAGACATGCGCGGCACCAACCAAAGCGGAATGCGGGCCCGAAATGAACGGCTTGTCCTGTCACTGGTCCGGCGCCATCAGGCCCTTGCAAAATCTGAGATCGCGCGGATGACCGGGCTGTCGGCACAGACGGTTTCGGTCATCATGCGCCAGTTGGAAACCGATGGGCTGCTTCTGCGGGGCGAACCGATCCGGGGAAAAGTCGGGCAGCCCTCGGTTCCCATGCGCCTGAATCCGGATGGCGCGTATTTCTTTGGGCTCAAAGTCGGGCGGCGCAGTACCGAGCTGGTGCTGACGGATTTCCTTGGCAATGTCAGGCACCGTGAGCGGCGGACTTATGATTTTCCGACGCCCGAGGCGACACTGAGCTTTTCCAAGGAAAGCCTCGACAAAGTGATGACGTCGCTGTCGCCCGAGGCGCGCAGCCGGATCGCGGGTCTTGGGATTGCGATGCCGTTCTACCTTTGGGACTGGGCGCAGACATTGCAGGTTCCGCAGGAGAAAATGGATCCGTGGCGTGACGCGGACCTGAAAGGCGCACTGGCCTCAAGCTATGACTTGCCGGTATTCCTACAGAACGACGCAACGGCCGCCTGCGGTGCCGAGCTGGTCTTTGGCCCGGCGGAAGGCCCACGAGATTTCCTGTATTTTTATGTGGGCTTCTTCATTGGGGGCGGGGTGGTTCTGAACGGCTCCATCTTTTCGGGGCGGGGAAATGCCGGTGCGCTTGGTCCATTGCCTGTGCCGGACGACGCAGGCGGAGTGAAACCGTTGATAGATGTCGCCAGTCTTTATGTGCTGGAGCGCGCAGTTGGTGGGAATGCCGAAACAGCCGGCTCAATCTGGGAAACGACACAGCATTGGGACATACCGGAAACCCACCTTGAGAACTGGTTGAAACAGGCGGCGCACGGGATCGCACATGCCATCGTCTCGTCTTGCAGCCTGATCGACTTCGAATCTGTCAAGATTGATGGCTGGATGCCCACAGGCATCAAGGCGCGGCTGGTGGAATTGGTCGAGGTCAAGCTATCAGACATGAACCTGACCGGGCTTGAACGGCCCTTGGTGCAGGTGGGGACGGCAGGCCCGGATGCCCGCTCATTGGGGGCGGCCAGTTTGCCATTGTCGGAAAGATACCTGCTCGAAGGGTAGGTTCATTCCCTAAAAACCCTGACCTGCATCCAAAGCGGATCCGTCGGAAAAAGGGCATCGCCCGCTAAACTTTTTGACAGCCAGCGCAATTGATCGTTGACGGATGCCGAAGAAGTCTGGCAAGCCGCTCGGCATGTCCGGTTCCGGGGCGTGCTCTGGAATCAATAGGGAATGCGGTGCGGGCTTTGGCCCAATTCCGCAACTGCACCCGCAACTGTAAGCGGCGAGCAGGGCTGAAGTGCCACTGGTGTTAATCCGGGAAGGCCAGCCCAACGCTTTGACCCGCAAGTCAGGATACCTGCCGGACATGTGCCTTTGACAAGGGCACTCCTAATCGGCGACGGGATGTGCGTCGGAGCAGGATGCTTGAAAAAGCAGCTTAGCTTGGACGTCCCCGCAGTCAAAACGCATCTCGTACCGGGGTTGGTGCGATGGGACAAGGACGACTATTGATGACCAAGCTGCTTTCCGCAGCCGCTGTGGCGATGGCGCTTCCAGCGATGGCAAATGCGCATTTCCTGCTGGAATACACCGCTGACACCATGATCGACGCACCGGGGAATGTTCCGGTCAAGCTGATCTTTTGGCATCCGTTCTCGAACGGGCATGTCATGGATCTGGACAAGCCGCAGGAATTCTACGTGATCCACAACGGTCAGAAAACCGATCTGCTGGATACCCTGGAACCCGTACGTTTCACCGGCGGCGAAAACGAAGGCGCGGCATTCAAGGGTTATGTTCCCGTCAAACGGTCGGGCGACTATGTGTTGGTGACTGTTCCCCAGCCCTATTATGAGGAATCCGAGGATATCTATATCCAGCAGATCGCCAAGGCATTCCTGAACCGCAATGAACTGCCGACCGACTGGATGAACCCGGTGGGCCTGCCGGTTGAGATCATCCCGCTCAACAAACCAACCAACATCATCGCGGGTTCGACGTTTACAGGTCGGGTTATGGCCGAAGGCCAACCGGTTGCGGGTGCCGAGATCGAGATCGAGTACATGGCCGCAGAACCGAACATGGAAAGCGCGGCCGCTTCCGCCCCGTCGGTCTCGCCGATGCCGGGTGGTGCATTGGTCGCAACTTCGGATGATAACGGGTATTTCACGTTTGGCGTTCCAAAAGCCGGATATTGGGGATTTGCCGCACTCGGCGCCGGTCCCGTGACCGAACACAACGGCAAAGAACTCAGCCAGGACGCGGTGATCTGGATCCGCGCCTGGGATTTGGAGTAACCGTAGATGCACATCGTTGACGGAGCCTTGTCCAACCCTGTCGTGATCGGCGGAGCCGTCGCTGCTGCGGGTGGAATTGCCATGGGCCTCAGGTCGCTGGATCTTGATCGCATTCCAACAGCGGGGGTGCTGTCTGCCAGCTTTTTCGTGGCATCGCTGATCCATGTGCCGATTGGCCCTTCGTCAGTGCATCTGATCCTCAACGGAATGGCCGGGCTTTTGTTGGGCTGGGCCGCATTCCCGGCCCTGTTCGTCGGGCTTTTGCTGCAAGCCGTCTTCTTTGGTTTTGGCGGGTTGACGGTATTGGGGATCAACACCCTGAACATCGCGTTGCCCGCGGTTTTGGCCGGGCTGATCTTTGGCCGCCTGATCGCCCATGGCTCACCTCTGCAAGGTGCGATATGGGGCGGGGTCGGCGGTGCCTTTGCCATAGCCGCCACAACCGGCATGGTTGCGTTTTCACTGGCCCTGTCCGGGGATGCATTCCTGCCAGCGGCCAAGCTTGTTTTCTTTGCACATATTCCTGTCATGGCGATCGAGGCGATCCTGACCGGGTTCGCGGTTTTGCTGGCGCGCAAGGTCAAGCCCGAGCTGTTTGTCAAAGGAGCGGCCGCGTGAGGTACCTGGCGATCATTCTGGCGCTGTGCTGCGCACCCGTACCTGCCTTGGCGCATAAGGTCATAGCCGGAGTGTTTGAATCCGGTGACGCCATCGAAGGCGAAATCGGCTTTTCCAACGGCGACATGGCAAGCGATACCGAGGTCATCGTCAACGGCCCGGACGGAGCCGAGCTGGGCCGTATCGTAACAGATGCAGACGGGTTCTTTATCTACACACCAAACGCGCCGGTGGCCCATACTTTCTCTGCAAACCTTGGTGCCGGGCATGTGGCCGAGGTCACCATGCCCGCTGCGGATGTCGCCCGGATCATGGGCGTTGAAGCGGAACCCGACACCGCGCCGACAAACGCACCTGCCCAGACAGCGGCGGTGCTCAGCGATGAACAACAACAGGTCATTGCCAGGGCCGTGCGGGATGAGCTGCGCCCGCTGCGTCGGGAAATCGCCGCCTACCGCGAACAAAATGACCTGCAAACTGTTCTGGGTGGGATCGGATATATCGTCGGTCTGTTTGGTCTGGGCTTTTACTTTGCGGCACGCCGCAAGCTGGCGGCCTGATGGCGCACGTTCTGGGGCAACAGGAAAGCACGCTGGTCAAAGCGGGCGCGCAGCGGCGCGGCGCGATCAACCCGCTTGATCCAAGGATGCGGATCGTCATGGCGGTTGTCTTCGCGGTGGTGACTG
The DNA here is from genome assembly GCF_056542185.1 of Ruegeria sp. AE4. Taxonomy (NCBI): domain Bacteria; kingdom Pseudomonadati; phylum Pseudomonadota; class Alphaproteobacteria; order Rhodobacterales; family Roseobacteraceae; genus Ruegeria; species Ruegeria sp. AE4. Next base: position 18,577 of record NZ_JBQFZK010000026.1, read on the forward strand.
TCGCGGTGTCCTCGCTGACGGCGCTGTGCGCGGCTTTGGTGGTGTCCCTTTCGCTTCTTGCCGCGTCGCGTCTGCCCTGGCGGAAAACGTTGAAACGCATGGCCATGATGGATGGGTTCATCCTTTTCATGCTGGTGCTGTTGCCATTCTCCATGCCCGGCGACCCGATGTTCACGCTCTGGGGGTTTCCCGCAAGCTGGCAGGGTTTCTGGAAAGCGGTCGAGATCGCTCTGACGGCCAACGCGGTCATCCTGTCCCTTATGGTGCTGGTCGGCACGATGGAGCCGGTCACTCTTGGCCACGCCCTGCACCGCCTGCGCTGCCCCGAAAAGCTGGTTCACCTTCTGATGTTCACCATCCGCTATATCGAGGTTCTGCGGGAAGAATACCTGCGCCTGCGCGCGGCCATGAAGGTACGCGGATTTCGCCCGGCAACAAACTGGCACACCTATCGCAGCTTTGGCTATCTCGTGGGCATGATGCTGGTGCGCGCGATCGAAAGATCCGAACGCATACTTGATGCGATGAAATGCCGGGGGTTTTCAGGCCGTATGCTGCTGCTTCAGGACTTTGCCCTGACCCGAAGGGACATCGTTTTTGCCGCAGGTCTTGGTGCCCTTTGCGCGGGTCTGATCATACTGGATTTGGCATGACACTGATTGCGCTTGAAGATATCTGCTTTGCCTACCCCGGTCAGCCACCCGTTCTTGACGGTGCCAGCCTCAGCCTGTCCGCCGGTCAACGCCTGTCGCTGACGGGCCCGAACGGGGCGGGAAAATCGACCTTGCTGCGTATCACGCTTGGATTGCAGCGCCCACGGTCCGGCACGGTCACGATCTTTGGTCAGCAAAGGGTGCAAGAGGCCGATTTTCATGACGTACGCCGCCGGGTGGGCCTTGTGTTTCAGGATGCGGATGATCAACTGTTCTGCCCGACCGTCGCCGAGGATATCGCCTTTGGCCCGCTCAACCTGGGCAGAACACGCGACGAAGCGCTAGCCATCGTAGAAAACGTGTTGGGTGATCTGGACCTGATGCATCTGAAGAACCGCATCACCCACAAATTGTCAGGGGGTGAAAAACGGCTGGTTACGCTGGCGACCGTTCTGGCGATGGAGCCCGAGGTTCTGCTGCTTGATGAACCCACCAACGCGCTGGACCCACGGAACGAGGCCCGGCTGCTGGAAATCCTCCGGGGATTGCCGCAAGCGATCCTTCTTGTCAGCCATTCCCCGGCCTTCCGTGCTGAACTGGCACCGGATGCGCTGGATTTGCGAGACGGAAAACTGGTTGCTGTCTGACAGGACCAATCCGGGTTCAGCCCTGCCGCTTCCGGCTCATAAGCCCATATCTGACCGCCCATGCCCGAAACGACAGACGTCTGCGCCGGTCCTGTTTCACCGGGTGTTTTGATTGCGCGCCACCTTTTCGGTTGAACTCGAAAACGTCGATGATGCGCTCGGCGCAACCGCAGGCTTCGCCCATGCCAACTTTGGCAAAGTAGAATTTTTCGAAACGTTCCGGGTTTTGCATGGCGCCCCTCCTGTTCAAGCGTAGCCGCAAAAGCCTAGTGCCGCCAAATCACTTTGCTGCGGCCACAGGGGGCTGCTATGGCGCGGCGAAGGCGCTTCCCGTCCAGACATTGTCCAGTTGATTGAAAACCGGCGAGGTGATGAGCATCTCGGCAGGGTACAGCAATTGCAGCTCATCCGCGAACCGCGTGACGCCGGGTACAAGCCCGGTGATGTTCTGCCACGCGGCCCAGCTGCCGGGATCGGACAGGCCGGTGGGATTGTCGGGATCAGCCGCCTGGTGCCAACCGGCCGCATTCAGGATCGGTGTAAGGGCAAAGCGCGCATCGTTGCTGTCAACCTCGGAACAGGCAGCAGCATCGCATTCCCAGCTTGTCCAGTCTGCCGCCGCGATGGTCCCGGCAATCGGGGCGGCGGCGTCGATAACCCGTGCCAGAACCTCGAACCCGCCACCCGCAGTCGGACGGCTGAGCGACAGGGGGTCGGTGGCCACGGCATGCAGTGCCGCGGTTGGTGCGAGGCTGAGGGTCCGACCGATCAAAGCCAGCTGTGCAATACCGTCGGTCACAGGCCCCGATCCGGCGGCCGGAAGGACCCTGACAGGTGTCAGGATCGGCACCGCGCTGCCACGTATCGCGATTTCCTGCAACGCATTGTCGAAGGCCGGAACGAAATCACTGCGGATCGTGAAGCTCAGCGGGAAACTGGCCTGCTGCGGACCTACGGGCCTTGCACCGTCGCGGGTGATGAAAGACATCGGCGGAACGGCTCCGGGCTGCGGCAGCGAAATCTGCGGTCCCGCGATACCCAAAGCGGCCGCGATCATGCGTGCGCGCTGTTCGGCCTCACCATACTCGCTCAGCAGATTGATATAGCCGCCGATCTCGGTGATGTTGCGCGGCGCAGGGATGCGCGAAGGGGCAATATCGCCCGCAATGGCCAGCCTATGGGCAATCACCTCACGGGCACGCTGGATCGCCGGAGAGTTGGTCGTTTCAAGAATGTTGATGATCGCCTCGGCAAGGCTTTCATCAATTCCCGGTTTGTCCGTCACATTTGTGCTCGTGTCACTCATTGTCGTCCTCCGCAGGGGCGTTCAGGCCATTGAGGAAATCCAGCACCGACTGGCTGCCGGCCTTGGTCGCGCTGCCGTCATCAGCATCCGCATTTGCCTTGGTGAAGGCCCCGAAAAGCTTGGCCAGAAGCAGCGTGTTGGACGGGTTGGCCAAAGCCGTAGCCCCGCCGGGGAAATCCTTGAACAGGTTTTGAACGAAACCGACCCGGTTGCCATCCGGTTGCCCACCGATCAGCGCGGAAACACCCGAAGCGTTCTTGGCGATATCCTCAAACCCCTTGATCTTGGCGGCATTGCTGGCGTCGAATGCCTTCTTGTCAGCGGCGGCCTTCTTGGCCTCTTCCTCTTTGCGGGCGGCAGCGATTTCCTGACCTTTACCCGCAAGTTCCGTGGCCTTTCCAACCAGCTCCTTGGTCAGATCCGTCGCCGTGTCGATGGCCTTGTCACGCCCCGCAGCGACCGATTGCGTTTCAAGCGCCAGTTGCGCCTGCAACTCCTTCAGACCCGTCAGATCGGTTCCCGCCCGCGCAAGATCGGGCGCAGCCTTGAGGATTTCGGCCAGTTGCGACGTGGGCACAGCCTGGCCGGTGCCAATGTCGCCCCCTGCAATGGTCAGCGTGTTCGAAGGCTGGTTGTTCGGCAGGTCTGACGGCGCACGTGTACCAAAGATGGCGTCACTGTCAGCAGGCAGGACCGGCGCGTCGCCAACCGGTGGCGGTGTCGGGCTGTCCTGCCAGTTCCAGAAGCGGCGATGGTCGATCATCTCGCAGGAATTGCAGCGGCCCAGTACAGCCTCGCCCAACAGGCCCCTGGTCGGCAGCGAGATCGTGCGGCGCGGTGGTCGGAAGTCTTCGCGATGGAAGGCCAGAAGACTGTCCTGAATGTCACCGGTCCGCATCTCCATCCGGTCGGCCAGATCGGGCGGGATCGAGAACGGCATGATCATGGCATTGCCATAGAACCCCAACACCTTGTTCTGGACGGTGCTGAGCAGCGATATCTCGCTTGAGGCATCGTCCAGCCCGCCTTCCGGTACCCCTATGGTGAAACGCTCCAGCAGAATCGCACGTTCTTCGTCCGTCATGCTGGCCCAAATCACGCGGGAATAGCGAACGGTGTTGGCCACAATATGCTGGTACATTTCTTCGATGCGGCGCAGATCCCGGCGTGACAGAACGTCCGGCACTTCCTGCACCGAATAGGGCAGGGTGGCAGGCAGCGCCTGGAACGTATTGTCATCAACAACGGTCTGGGCGTTTTCGTTCATACGCGCCTCAAACTCGCTGACCATGGGCGGTCCTACCAGATCGTCAAAGTCCGAGCCCGAGATCGTGGTGCGAAGGCTGCGGTTGATATTGCGGGTGGCCCGATCCAGATCGTCGGCATCTTCCAGATTGGCCAGATGCTCCCAGATGTTGAAAATGTTGATGGGATCAGGACCGGTGTAGAACGAGTAGGCAAACGAACCCGTCCGCCTGCGCAGCTCAACACGTGCGATATCCGACCGCTCGACCGAACGGGGCAAAGCCACAGACCCGGTATAGGTCCGGCGCTTGGTCGGATCACGTCGCGCATCAGCCAGCCGGACAAGCAGGTTCTCGCGTGTTTCCGCTGGCAGGTCATGCAGGTTGTCGATGTCTATCGGCGATCCGGTCAGCGGAACAGGTCCGACCCGGTCGCCATCCTGCGTGAAGATCACGACAGAAATGTCATCATTGGGCATGAACGTGCCCTGCGCCTCGAAACTGACGATGTCCTGTGCGACGCCGGGCGCGTTCTGCGGTGTTGCATCCTTGTCCGCATAAAACTCTTCCAGCAGCTTCAGTGCGCTGCGGAATCTGCGGCGGTTTCGGAATACGCGCCGGAACACTTCGGCATGGCGCAGGATGACCTTGTACCGGCTCAGCAATCCGGACCGGGTGACATTGCCCGGCAACTGATCGCCTTGCCCCAGACGGCGGAAGCGGATGAGTTGCATGGGCACAAAGACCACCAGCTGCACGCCCTCGATACGCGTTTCCAGGGAAAAGTCCCGCAGGACTTCGAACCATTGCATGGTCATTGCGTGGCAATGATTGCGGTTGGCCACGAATTTCGTTGTTGCCGTCCGTCGATCCGTCGCAGTTGCAGTGCGCACACTGGTCCGTGCCGAGTTACGCTTGACCGAAGCCGCCCGTTCAAGCGCGGCAGAGAATGTCTCATGGGTGTCGGACAGAAAATCGCGCGATGTGTTCTGCGTGTTGGACGAATTGCCGGAAGAATTCGAACTGGACCGTGCGCCGCTGAAGCCCACGCCGCCAACGATGGCCCCGATGCCTCCGAACAGGCCGCCACCAACGCCACCTGCGCCCCCGAAGCTTTTTGAAAATGCGCGGGTCGAAAAAGAAGACGTGCCCTGAATCACCTCATCCAGCGCGCTTTCAAACGTACTGTCAAAGGACGTGTTGCGGGCTTCCTCAAATTCCTGTTGCTCTTCAAATGTCAGGCTCTCTCGTTCACGTACGCTCAGTGTCTCGCGCTGTTCCGACACGACTATCCGCTGCTCTTCTCCCGGGGCAAGCGGCAGGGAATAGACCAGCCGGCCCAAAGACATGCCAGCATGGACGGCCGTCGACCGCATCTTGGCAATATAGCCAAGCGCAAGGCTCGACGCTTTGGGCACATCCTGCGGCCGTTCTTCAAGATCTTCAAAGAAGTCCTCGATATCAATGGGTTCATCAATCGGAATTCGGTCCCGAAAATCCCAATCACCCCCGTCATTGTTGAACGCGGCCAGCAGCGTTTCGGCTGACAGATTGGCCTGAGCAAAGGTTGTGCCCGGGATGGTCGTCACAAAGCGGCCACCGCCTATGGGGCGTGTTCGAACGATATTCTTGGGCCCGACGAGCGGATCAATCAGCCGGTACAGAACCGTATAGCGCCGGCGCGAAACCGTGCCACCTTCGGTTCGGTACTCCGACGCGCAATCGCCCTCGCCCAGCACGATAGGGGCCTGCGAACCGGTGAAATCGGATATGTTTTCTTCAGCATCCTCGGGATCCACGGGCAAGATATCGGCCAGCTCACCGACGATCGAACGCTGCAAAGGCAGGAGCGTGCGATCCAGCACCACAAGGCCCATTTCGCCGTCCAGCGCGTCAACGCGCGGTACGGCTTCTGTCAGGGTGGTGTTTTGACCCCTGATCCGCAACCGCAGGCCGTTCTGCGGCAGGCGGAGATTGGGCAGATCAACCGAGAAGAGACCGCGCGCGTCCGTGACGGCGGCTTTGACAGCCCACGAGAAATCCGCGTTGTCGATCCCTTCATTGGCGGTAAAGGTGGGGCGCAGGACCTCGACGATCACACGTTCGGCAGGGGTCCCGTCCGGGTTGATCAGTTCCCCCCGCAGTTTCGGGGCAAGGGTGGGAACGACCGCCCCCAGAAAGCCTCCGGCCAGATCTTCGCGAATGGTTGCAAGCTGGCGAAAAACCGCGCCTGTCGACTGAACACGCCGGTCGACCAGATCGTTGATCACTTCTGTGGACAGCTCAATTCCGACGCCACGGCGCAATGCCTTGAGCTTTTCCGCCTCAACCCGCTTCTGATCCTCAACGCTGTGCGTGCCAGCTGCGACAGTGCCGGAAATTTCCGCTGATATCGATGGGTTTGGCCGAAGATTTGGTATGGACAGCGTTATGCGCGGGGGCTCACTGCTGGAGTCGGACATGAACGTCACCTCTCGAGAAAGAGCTGAAAAAAACGAGATGTCAGAAAAAGAAGTCAAATCATTAAAGGTGACCCAAGGTAACATGTTTGGGGGATTCGCGGAAGCAACGCAGGGTTGTGCATACCGCCACACGCGGCAAAGCGCTCAGGACAAGCACTGTGTCTCTTGCTGCTGACGGTATCTGGAATTGGTCAGAGCTGGACGAATAACCTGCCCGGAAACATCGGCATCCAAATCGCCTTTGGTCTAGTTTCGTGACTGCTGAGACGAATAGAAATACGCAATGGCCTGCGTTCGGTTTTTGACACTCAGCTTTTCGTAGATGTTGGACAGGTGAAACTTGACCGTGTTTGTCGAAATCTGAAGTTCCTTCGATAGATCCCGGTTTGACATTCCCTGCGCCAGCGCCTCCAGAATTGCGCGCTCCTTACGCGACAGGCTCTGGATCGGGTCCTGTTGCATTTTACGGATATCGATGAACGGGAACACCATCTTACCCGCTGCAACTTTGGCGCAGGTTTCCAGCAGACCCTCAACCTCGCCCGTGCGGGCGGCAAATCCAGCCGCACCCGCCTGCATCGCCAATCGCGGGACATCGCCGCCAGTGTCGCCATAAACGACAAAGCGCGGGGCGTTGGGCTGATCGCGCAGAACCTCAATCAGTTTGGCGGCCCCCAAAACCGGAAGTGTCCAGTCGACGACACCAACCTGAACGGGAACCCGCATCACCGTTCCCAGAAACCCTTCGGCCGTTGCTGACGTGGCCATCAGCGAGAATCGGGGGTCTCGCTCGAATATTTCGGACATGGCCGACAGAACCAGCGGGTTGCCGTCCGCCAGCATGATGTCGATGGGTTTGTTCGGTGTCTCAACCATATGATTTTGCCCCGATTCCGGAAAAACCTACCCATAAGGATAGGGCATTTCTTTGTATACCTTCGTATTTTTACCAAAACGGGTAGGTATTGCCCCGTCCTATTGGCCATCCAAAAGCAGTAGTAAGTTACGTTGCGTCATAAGGCAAGCTCGCGTTTCCTGCTCGGTAACTTGACACAACGGGCCGCTATGCCCGGCCAACAGCCGAGGATGCCAGACCATGACTTTTCAGATTTTCCCTCCGCTCGAAATCCCTCAGACCCTCGCAGCGGGGCCGGGGCCGGGCAACACGGATGCGCGCGTCCTCAAGGCCTTTGCCGATGCAGGCGTTGCCGATCACATGCAGGGGGACGTCCTTAGGGGGATGGTCGAATGCAAGCACATGCTGCGGAAAATCTGGGGCACCCAAAACGTCTATACCTTTGCTGTTGCCGGCACCGGTTGGAGCGCCCTGGACACCATGTTTTCGGCTGTCATGCCTGGCGATAAGGTCGTTGCTTTTGCCAACGGGACATTCTCGGGGATTGACGCGCTGACCCTGCGGATCAAGGCGGCGACGCCCGAAGAACATGCAGCCAACCCGATGGCACCTCAGGCCGCCAGCGTCACCGTGATCGAGGTTCCGCACGGCCAGCCGGTCACCGGTGATCTGGTCGAAGCGACGCTGGCGCAGCACAAACCGAAATGGGCTTTCATGGCGCATTGGGAAACCGGATCGGGCCGCATCAATGACCTGCGCGGATTTTCCGACGCGTGCGAACGTCATGGCGCGATGGGTCTGATCGATGCGGTGTCGTCTCTGGGCGTCGATGACTTCTCGATAGACGATTTTCCGGGTATCGCCGGATGGGCGTCCTGCCCGCAGAAAGGTCTGTGCTGCTTGCCGCTGACCTATGCCCCTGTCAGCTTTACCGACGGCTATATCACCTCACTGAAAACCACCGGTGCCTATACCTATGTGCACAATCCCATCTTTGAGGCCCGCCATTGGGGCATTGTCGATGGGCAGGATGTTGAAAAGGGCACCTATCACCGCACCCATTCGGGCTACGCCGTTGCGGCCTTCCATGAATCCCTGCGCCTGACCCTTCAGGAAGGTCTGGCCAAGCGGTCCGCGTCGTACAAGACGCACGAGAAGGTTCTGCGGGACGCCGTCACCGAAATGGGCTGCGAGGTCACCTCCGACATGCCCAGCCTGATCGTGCTGAACCTGCCCCCGGAACTGGCTGGCCGCGAGATGGAGCTGGTCCAGAACTGCCGCGCGCGCGGGTTTGGCATCTGGCCGACGCTCAGCGCACCCGTGCAGGTGCGCATCGGCATCCTCAACCAATTGAACCGCGACGCCGTCAGCCGGATTGTGCGCCTGTTCGCCGAAGCCATCCGAGAGCTGGGCGGAACGGTCGACCAAGACGCAATCGAAGACCTGCTGGAAAGCCGTTACGGCACCTCAATCGCTGCATAAACAGGAGCGGATCAGATGGATATTCACGAATACCAGGCAAAGGAAATTCTTTCGAATTTCGGTGTCGCCATACCATCCGGCGCACTGGCCTACAGTCCGGAACAAGCGGCCTATCGGGCGCGTGAGCTGGGCGGTGACAAATGGATCGTCAAGGCGCAGGTCCATGCAGGCGGTCGCGGCAAGGCCGGAGGGGTCAAGCTGTGCAACACCGAAAACGAAATCTATCAGGCCTGCGATGATCTGTTTGGCCGCAAGCTGGTCACGCACCAGACCGGCCCCGAAGGCAAAGGCATCTATCGCGTCTATGTCGAAGCCGCCGTGCCGATTGATCGCGAGATCTATCTGGGTTTTGTCCTCGACCGGTCCAGCCAAAGGGTGATGATCGTGGCCTCGTCCGAGGGCGGGATGGAGATCGAGGATATCTCGGCTGACCGCCCGGAAAGCATCGTCCGCTCCATCGTGGAGCCGGCGGTTGGGCTTCAGGAGTTTCAGGCGCGCGAGATCGCATTCAATCTGGGGCTTGAACCCAGGCTGATCCAGCAAATGGTGCGTACATTGCAAGGCTGCTACGCCGCCTTTAGCGAGCTGGACGCGACAATGGTCGAGATCAACCCGTTGGTCATCACGGGTGACGACCGGGTGCTGGCGCTTGACGCCAAGATGAGCTTTGACGACAACGCCCTGTTCCGCCATCCGCAAATCTCTGAACTGCGTGACAAAAGCCAGGAAGACCCGCGCGAAAGCCGCGCGGCCGACCGCGGATTGTCCTATGTCGGGCTGGACGGAAATATCGGCTGCATCGTCAACGGTGCCGGTCTGGCGATGGCCACGATGGACACGATCAAGCTGGCCGGTGGCGAGCCTGCAAACTTCCTCGACATCGGCGGCGGGGCCTCACCCGAACGTGTGGCCAAGGCATTTCGTCTGGTCCTGTCGGACGACAATGTTCAGGCCATTCTGGTCAACATCTTCGCCGGTATCAACCGCTGCGACTGGGTGGCCGAAGGCGTCGTTCAGGCGCTGCGGGAACTTGACCTCGATCTGCCCGTCGTCGTGCGGCTGGCTGGAACAAACGTCGAAGAGGGTCAGAAGATTCTGGCCAAGTCCGGCCTGCCGATCATTCGCGCCACAACGCTGATGGAGGCGGCAGAACGCGCTGTTGGCGCATGGAAAAACGACCTTACTCAAGGCACCAAGATGAGGGCTGTGAAATGAGCATTCTTCTCGACCGTGACTCGCGCGTCATCGTGCAGGGCATCACCGGCCGCATGGCCCGGTTCCATACCAAGGACATGCTGAACTACGGCACCAATGTCGTGGGCGGTGTCGTCCCCGGCAAAGGCGGGGAAACCGTCGAAGGTGTTCCGGTCTTTGACACCGTCAAACAGGCTGTCGAGGCGACCGGCGCGGATGCCAGCCTTGTTTTTGTGCCCCCGCCATTTGCGGCTGATTCAATCATGGAAGCCGCAGATGCCGGTATCCGCTACTGCGTCTGCATCACCGACGGGATCCCGGCGCAGGACATGATCCGGGTGAAGCGGTACATGTACCGCTATCCGAAAGAGAAACGCATGGTGCTGACCGGTCCGAACTGCGCCGGTACGATCTCGCCCGGAAAGGCGTTGCTGGGCATCATGCCGGGTCACATCTATCTGCCCGGCCATGTCGGCATCATCGGCCGCTCGGGCACGCTGGGCTATGAGGCTGCGGCGCAGCTGAAAGAACGCGGCATCGGTGTCTCGACCAGTGTCGGGATTGGTGGCGACCCGATCAACGGGTCATCCTTCAAGGACATCCTGCAGCGGTTCGAAGAGGACGAGGACACCCATGTCATCGCCATGATCGGCGAGATCGGCGGCCCACAGGAAGCTGAAGCTGCCGAATACATCCGCGACCACATCACCAAGCCGGTGATTGCCTATGTCGCGGGGCTGACCGCCCCGAAAGGCCGCACCATGGGCCACGCGGGTGCGATCATCTCGGCCTTTGGCGAAAGCGCCAGCGAAAAGGTCGAGATCCTGTCCGCCGCCGGGGTGACCGTTGCCGAAAACCCCGCGGTGATCGGTGAAACAATTGCCCGTGTGATGGAGGCCGCGTGATGGTCAAACCCTCGGTTCTTGTGACCCGTCGCTGGCCTGCCGCCGTCGAGGCGCAGCTGGCCGAGACCTATAACGCCGTTCTGAACACCGGGGACAAACCCATGTCCCCGGCCGAAATCCGGCAAGCCTTGAAAACTTATGACGCGGTGCTGCCAACTGTAACGGACACACTGAGCGCCGAGGCAATGGACGTCCCTGGTGCGCAGACCAAGATCCTGGCCAATTACGGCGTCGGATACAGCCACATCTGCGAACCGTCGGCGCGTGAGCTGGGCATGACCGTGACCAACACGCCCGATGTTTTGTCCGAATGCACCGCTGATATCGCCATGACCCTGCTGCTGATGGTGGCCCGGCGCGCGGGCGAGGGTGAGCGCGAGCTTCGGTCCGGCAACTGGACCGGATGGCGGCCCACGCATCTGGTTGGAACCAAGGTCAGCGGCAAAACGCTGGGCATCATCGGCTATGGCCGCATCGGGCAAGAGATGGCCCGGCGTGCGCATCATGGCTTTGGCATGGACATCCTCGTCTACAACCGCAGTCAGATAGCGCCGGATGTGCTGGCCAGGTGCAATGCAACGCAGGTGGCCTCGATTGACGACTTGCTGCCGCAATGCGACTTCGTCTCGCTGCATTGCCCCGGCGGGGCTGAAAACCGCCATCTGATCAACGCGCGCAGACTGGGCCTGATGAAGCCCGACGCCTTTCTGATCAACACCGCGCGCGGTGAGGTGATCGACGAATGGGCGCTGATACAGGCCCTGATGTTCGAGATGATCGGCGGGGCCGCGCTGGACGTGTTCGATGGTGAACCCCGTATCAGCCCGGACCTGCTGCAATGCGACAACCTCGTGATGCTGCCACATCTGGGCAGCGCCACCCGTGAAGCGCGCGAGGCGATGGGGTTTCGGGTTCTCGATAACCTGAATGATTTCTTTGAAGGCCGCGAACCCCGGGACCGCGTGATCTGATGCAAGCGCTGGCCCCGAATATGCAGCCCACTCCCAACCCCTCGAGCTATGCCGAAGGGTTGCGCTCGGAATTGCGGGCGTTGTGGCGGAACATATTGCTGAAACGGGCGCCACATGTGGCGGCATGGGCCGAGGCCACGCCGCTGCAAGCCATTCCCACGGGACCCGAAGCAACGCCGTATTTGCAGGCCCTTTCGATCTGGTTCCAATTGTTGTGCATCATCGATGAAAACGCCGAGGTTCGGGACCGTCGATTGACCGAAACCCAAAACGGCGCAGAAGCGGTAGAAGGCGGTTTTGCCGAAGCCCTGACGGACTTGTCCCTGACCTATAACCAGGTTGAAAAGCTGACCGCTAACCTGTGTACCGGTCCCACGCTGACCGCGCATCCGACCGAAGCCAAGCGGGTTACGGTTCTGGAAATTCACCGGCGTATCTACCGCAACCTCGTCAGTCTTGAAACGCAACGCTGGACCCCGACAGAACACGCCGAATTGCTGAATGGTCTGGAAGGAGAGATTGATCTCCTATGGCTGACCGGCGAACTCCGCCTGTCGCGCCCAAGCCTGCACGACGAGATCGAATGGGGGTTGCAGTTCTTCCGCGATGCAATCTTTGACGCCGTCCCGCAGGTTATGGGCCGCTTCGATCAGGCCTGCCTGCAAGTGCTGGGCCGTACGCTGAGCGATACACCCGATATCCGCTTTCACAGCTGGATCGGCGGCGACCGGGATGGCAACCCAAATGTCACGACCGAGATGACCGCATTGGCGCTGAAACGCGGACACGAAACAGTTCTGGAGCTTTATCGCCAGGCACTCGAACGTGCTGCGGGCAGGTTGAGCATCAGCGCGCTGATATTGCCTTTACCTGAACCTGTCAGGACGCAAGTACAAGCGATAGTCGACCGGGCTCCGGTCGCCGGACGCAATCGGAATGAACCGTTCCGGCAAGCACTCAATGCCATTCGCTATCGGCTGACAAACAGCGGCTATGATCACATCTCGCAATTCGTGGGCGATCTCGACACGCTTGATACCGCTTTATGTGCGGTCAACGCGGATATTCTGGCGCGGCAGCACATCCGTCCGCTGCGCCGGGCCGCTTCGGTTTTTGGGTTCCGGACCACAACGCTGGACATCCGCCAGAATTCGACCGTCACAACCGACGTTCTGGCCGAAATCTGGTCGCATAGCGGAAAGGTGCCGGTTTACGGCACAGCCGAATGGTCTGCCCGCTTGCGAACCGAACTGGCCGATCAGAACCTGCCCTATCAAAACCGCGACGCGTTAAGCGATCAGGCGCGGGAACTGCTTGCTCTTCTGGCTCTGGTCTATAGCGTTCGATCGGGACCGGACCCCAGGGCAATAGGGCCCTTCATCCTGTCCATGACCCGTTCGGCCGACGATATTCTCGGCATCTACCTGTTGGCCCGCTATGCCGGGTTTGGATCTGAAACTCTGGATCTTTCGGTAGTCCCATTGTTCGAGACGATTGCCGATTTGCGAAATGCCCCATCGATCCTGCTGGACGTTCTGGCTGTTCCGCTTGCCCGTCGCAGCCTCAAAACCGACGGTCGGGTAATCGAGGTGATGCTGGGATATTCGGACAGCGGCAAGGACGGGGGCTATTTCTGCTCAACATGGGAGTTGGAGCGCGCCCAACGCCGGATCGTCTCGGCGCTGGCTTCGCAAGGTTTCAAGGCCACGTTTTTTCATGGTCGCGGCGGCTCGGTCAGCCGGGGCGGTGCACCGACCGGGCGCGCCATCGCCGCGCAACCCAGTGGAACAGTTGCCGGGCGGCTGCGCGTGACCGAACAGGGCGAGGTGGTTTCGGCCAAATATGCCAACCGGGGCACGGCTGCGGCGCATCTGGAGTTGTTGCTGTCAAGCACGATGCGCCATACGGCGACCCCTGACGAGGCGCCTTCACGGCCTGAATTCGATGACGCATTGGATGCTTTGTCAGAGTTGTCACAGACAGCCTATGTCTCGCTTTTGCAGATGCCGGGTTTTCTGGACTATTTCCAGCAGGCGAGCCCTGTCCAAGAACTTGCCCGCCTGAAAATGGGGTCCCGTCCGACCCGCCGGTTCGGCGCGGCCAGCCTGGATGACCTGCGGGCCATTCCATGGGTCTTTGCGTGGTCGCAGAACCGTCACCTGATTACTGGTTGGTACGGGTTCGGCACCGCCATGGCCAGTTTTCGCAAGTTTCGCGGCGAGCGCGGTGATGACGTGTTGCACGACATGTTTCGACACTCCCGCCTGTTCCGCCTCGCCGTCGATGAGATGGAAAAATCGCTCTATCAGACGGATATGGGAATCGCAGCGCAGTATGGCGAATTGGTCTCTGATATCGAGATCCGCCAACGTGTATCGCAGGTGATCAAGGCGGAATACGATAGTGCCTGCAAAGCGATCCGGTTTCTGACCGGTGGTCAGGTCATCGGCCATCGCTTTCCCCGCCTTTGCGAGAGGTTTGACCGCAAACAGGCCGAGTTGGCCCGCATTCATGCTCTTCAGGTCGAACTGCTGCAACACGCCCGCAACGAACCGCAGGCAGGGTCAGTTCCCGTGCCCCTGCTGCAATCCATGAATGCCATTTCCGCTGGCCTTGGCTGGACCGGCTAACCATTTTCAGGAGACCAAAACTGTGAACGCCCCGCATCGAACAGACGGATTTTTCACCCAGTCCTTGTCGGACCGCGATCCTGAGCTTTTTGGCTCGATCCGGTCTGAGCTGGGTCGTCAGCGCGACGAGATCGAG
>NZ_JBQFZK010000027.1:0-27782 GCF_056542185.1 Ruegeria sp. AE4
CGCGTAGTGACACGTTATGATCGCTGTCCCAAAGTCTTCCTCTCCGCTATCGCCCTCGCAGCAACCGTCATCTATTGGTTATGAATCCTGACCCTAGAAGGAAAATCTGATTTGCTGTCTTCACCATTGAGGCCGTCCAGCACGATCCTGACCTTCTGTTCCGCAGAGTAAAGTTTGCGCGTCGCGCGACGAATGTCTTTACGACTTTCTCGCCGTGGCTCTGCTTGGTTCCGGGTTTCTGTCTCATCTCCACTTCTTGGTGGCCACGATGTACCAGCAGCGCTATCGCCATTCATCAACTCCGCTAGACAGGAGAAAGGCCCCGGAAGAATTCCGTGGCCGTTTTCTCATATCTCCAGCCAAAATGACCTATTGAAACGTTTAGGTCATGTCGCGTGACACGCCACATATATTTCGTTCAGCGCTTCATACCTATCCGCATTTGGAATGACCGCAGTTGCGGCAGGTCATGCAGCCTTCGATCATGACCATGTCGTACTGACCGCAGGACGGGCAGGCTTTGCCGCGTGGCGCGTCCAGGTTCACCACTTGCGCCTGGGGATCGGATTTCAACCCCATCCCCTCGCCTTCCAGAAAGCCGATGGCGACCATGTGCTGTTCGATCACGCCCCCGATCGCGGCCAGGATCGATGGGATATACTTGCCTTTGACCCACGCCCCGCCGCGCGGGTCGAAAACGGCTTTCAGCTCTTCGACCACAAAGGACACGTCCCCACCCCGACGGAACACGGCCGAGATCATCCGCGTCAGCGCCAGTGTCCAGGCGTAATGTTCCATGTTCTTGGAGTTGATGAACACTTCGAACGGGCGGCGGCGGCCCGAGATGATGATGTCGTTTATAGTCAGATAAATCGCGTGCTCGCTATCGGGCCATTTCAACTTGTAAGTCGACCCCTCCAGCGATTGCGGGCGATCCAGCGGTTCGGACATGTAGATGACGTCGCCGTGGGGGCGCTGAGGTTCGGCGTCATCTGAATTCGAAATAACTTCGGGTGCAGATTTGGTGTCTCCAAACAGAATCCAGCCAGCAGGGACTTTTAGCGCCCTCGCTGCTTTCTCCGCGAGGTCTTTTGAAAGTTCACGCTTACCGTTTAGAACAGGTCCAATAACTTGCTCTGAAGTGCCGATAGCCTCGGCCAATGCGCGCTTCGATGAAATTCCCGCATTTTCCCTAGCCCAATCTAGACGGGCGGACACAGTCTCCAACTGGGGCAACGCTTTAGTATCCTCAGCCACACTCAAAACGCTCCCCGTCACATCGTTGGGGCGATAGGTCGTGCACCCTTTGCAGCCCTGATCCCAGGCCTGCATGTAGACATCCTTGAAGGCGTCAAAGCTGATATCTTCCGGGCAGTTGATGGTCTTGGAGATCGAGCTGTCGATCCATTTCTGCGCTGCCGCCTGCATCTTGACGTGATCCGACGGTGTCAGAGTCTGGGCATTGACGAAATAGTCCGGCAGCGCTGCGTCGCCAAACTTGTCGCGCCACATCTGAACGGCGTAATCCACGACCTCTTCTTCGGTGCGCGAGCCGTCTTTTTGCAGAACCTTGCGGGTGTAGGCATAGGCAAAGACCGGTTCAATCCCCGACGACACATTCCCGGCATAAAGCGAAATCGTGCCCGTGGGTGCGATCGAGGTCAGCAGAGCGTTGCGGATACCATGTTCGCGGATCGCATCGCGGACGTCGTCATCCATTTGCTGCATTGTGCCGCTGGCCAGGTATTTCTCGGCGTCGAACAGGGGGAACGCGCCTTTTTCCTTAGCCAGATCGACCGAGGCCAGATATGCGGCGCGGGCGATTGCGTGCAACCAGCGTTCCGTCTGGCGCGCCGCCTCGTCGGACCCATAGCGCAAGCCCAGCATCAGCAGCGCATCCGCAAGACCCGTCACGCCCAGCCCGATGCGGCGCTTGTCCTGCGCTTCCGCCTCTTGCTCGGCCAACGGGAATTTTGAGGCGTCCACGACGTTATCCATCATGCGCACGGCTGTCGCGACCAGTTCCTGCAACGCCGGTTCATCCAGGTGCGCGGCATCCCCGAACGGTTCGGCAACCAGCCGCGCCAGATTGATCGAGCCCAGCAGGCAAGCCCCGTATGGCGGCAGAGGCTGCTCGCCACAGGGGTTCGTCGCGGCAATGGTTTCAACATAGCTCAGGTTGTTGGCCTGATTGATGCGGTCGATGAAGATCACGCCCGGTTCGGCATAATCGTACGTGGCCTGCATGATCTTGTTCCACAGATCGCGCGCCTGCACGGTGTGATAGATCTTGCCGTCGAATTGCAACTCCCACGGGCCGTCGGCCTTGACCGCCTCCATGAAGGGATCGGTCACCAGCACCGACATGTTGAACATGCGCAGGCGGGCCGGGTCGGATTTGGCGGTGATGAACTGTTCGATATCGGGGTGATCGCAGCGCATGGTGGCCATCATCGCCCCCCGGCGAGAACCCGCGGACATGATCGTGCGGCACATTGCGTCCCACACATCCATAAAGCTGAGAGGGCCCGAGGCATCCGCCGCCACGCCTTTTACATCCGCGCCGCGCGGCCGGATGGTCGAAAAATCATAGCCGATCCCGCCCCCCTGCTGCATGGTCAGCGCGGCCTCTTTCAGCATGTCAAAGATGCCGCCCATGCTGTCGGGGATGGTGCCCATAACGAAGCAGTTGAACAGTGTCACCTGCCGCGCGGTGCCTGCGCCAGCAGTGATGCGCCCGGCGGGCAGATATTTGAAATCTTCCAGTGCCTCGTAGAACCTGTCTTCCCAATGATCCGGGTCGTCCTCGACCCGCGCGAGGTCACGGGCGATGCGTCGCCAGCTGTCTTCAACCGTCTGATCGATGGGCGTGCCATCCGCCTGTTTGAAGCGGTATTTCATGTCCCAGATCTGCTCGGCGATGGGGGCGGCAAAGCGGCTCATTGGTGATTCCCTGTGCTGAAAGAGGTATCCAGACTAACACCCACTACACCTTGATGAAAGCCAATCCTGAGCTACAATGGATAGATAGCAAAGGGACGACTCTGTGGGAAAGCTGTGGATAAGTACGTGAACCTCATCAAACTTTCGGTTGGTTCGGAAAGCGTGGACTCTCTGATCGCGTGGCAAGACAGCCACAAACCGCTTTATGAGGACGGATATCCGCGCCACGTAACCCGCATGTGGCCCAAACGTGATGCCGAGATTCTGAATGGCGGATCAATCTATTGGGTCATCAAGGGTGTCGTACAGTGCCGTCAGCGTATTCTGCGCCTGGACGAGGTGATCGGCGAGGACGGTATCCGCCGCTGCGCCATCGTTCTCGACCCTAACGTACATCGGACCCAGAACGCCTTGAAACGCCCGTTTCAGGGTTGGCGATACCTGAAGCCCGAAGATACACCAGCCGACTTGCCGAAAGGGCGCGCGCAGGATGACACCCTGCCCGATGATCTGAACCGCGCCCTTGCGGATATCGGTGTGCTGTAGTTACCGCAGCCGATCCAGCAATTCCGTCAGAACCGCCTTATCCGCCGCGTCGACCTTTGCAACCCGGCTGCGCCACAACGTGGCCTGCGATTGCAGGATCAGACCGTCCGACAGGATCTTGAGGTGGTTTGCCCGCAGGGTTTCACCTGAGGAGGTGATATCAGCAATTGCCTCGGCTGTTTCGTTCATGACCGTACCTTCGGTCGCCCCCTGGCTGTCGACCAGAGTGTAGTCGGCCACGCCCGCGTCGGTCAGGAACTCCCGCACCAGTCGGTGATATTTGGTGGCGATCCGCAGCCGGTGGCCGTGGGTGTTGCGAAATGCTGCTGCCGCCGCATCGAGATCGTCCAGCGTGTCCACATCGACCCAGCAGGCGGGTGTGGCAATGATCAGATCGGCTTTGCCAAAGCCCAGCTGCGCAATCTCTTCGACCTGCTGTTCCCAGCGTGGCAGCTTCTCATGCACCAGATCGATGCCGGTGACGCCCAGATGAATACGTCCCGACGCAAGTTCGCGCGGAATCTCACCCGCCGACAACAGAACCAGCGAGACGCCGTCAATCCCGTCAACCCTACCCGCATATTCCCTGTCCGAGCCGTTGCGGGACAGCATGATGCCATGTTTTTCGAACCATGAAACGGTCTTTTCCATCAACCGGCCTTTCGAGGGCACGCCCAGTTTCACACTCATTGCGCGGCCTCCTCGATTTCAAGCATCAGGTCCGGGCGGATCACGCCACCGATTGCGGGGATTTCGGCTCCATCGCCCAAGCGGCGCGTCAGCGCATCATAGCGCCCACCGGTGGCGACAGGCGGCAGGTCGGGACGGCCTTCGGCGTAGAACCCAAAGACAAACCCGTCATAATATTCCATTGATGTCCGGCCATAAGACGCTTCGAAATCCAGCCGTGCGACATCGACACCACGCGCCTGCAGGGCTGCGATCCGCGCCTCCAACCGGTCCAGAGCCGGGGTGATCTGCGGCAGATCCACTGCCACATCCCTCAGCTGTTCCAACGCGAAGGGCATGGTTTCACGCACATTCAGCAGCGTTTCCAACCCGGCCAGCTCATTGTCAGAGATCGGCGGCGCAGCGCGATCTTCGCGCAGGGCTTTGATCCGGTCGGCAATCTCGGGCGCGCGACGCTTGCCGATCATCGGAACATCAATCGCCATCGGGTCGTCCGCGTCCAAAAGCGCGTCACGGCCTTCGGGCCCCGGTTTACGCCCTGCAAACCGGTCCAGCAGCGCACGAAACCGGCGCGGCCGCCACAGGTGCCGCATCAGCGCGGCCTTGCGGCGGTCTGTGGTCCGAAGCCCTTCGACAGCCGCGGTTAGGATACCGATATCCCCGGTCGCTGCGCGCAGAGGCAGCCCGCGCAGTTGCAGCGCCATCAGCGAAAACACTTCGGCATCGGCACCAGCGGGATCATCGCGGTCAAAAACCTCGTACCCCACCTGAATATATTCGTTCGAACGGTCCGGGTCGTGTTCCTGACGGCGGAACACCTCACCTGAATAGGTATAGCGCGCTGGCTCGGCCCCGTCCCGCATGTGCATCTGAACAACAGGCAGGGTGAAATCCGGGCGCAGCATCTGCTCGCCCCGCAGCGCGTCCGAGGTGACGTAGGCACGGGCGCGGATATCCTCGCCATAGAGGTCCAGCAACATTTCAGCGGGTTGCAACAGGGGCGTATCCACCACTTGCGCGCCCGCAGCCTCGAACCGGACACGCATCATCGCGGCGCGGGCCTGTATCTGGGAACGGTTGGGCATGGGTCAGTCCTGACTGTCCAGAATTTCACGCACTTTCGCGACCAGATCAGAGCGCGATACTTCGAACTGACTGGGGCGTTCTTTCCATTCCTCCAGCGTGGCGCTTTCGGCGATCTTAGCCCCTAGGATCAGGTCCTTGATCTGCACGATGCCTTTTGCCTTTTCGTCCCCACCTTCGATCACCGCAACCGGAGAGTTGCGCTTGTCCGCGTATTTCAACTGGTTGCCAAAGTTCTTGGGATTGCCCAGATACACCTCGGCCCGGATGCCTGCATTGCGCAGCTCGGCTACCATCGCCTGATAATCGGCCATCCTGTCGCGATCCATGACGGTGACGACCACGGGGCCTTTGGCGTGGGCGCTGATCCGACCCTTTTCGCGCAGCGCGGCGAGCAAGCGATCAACTCCGATGGACACGCCGGTCGCGGGCACTTCCTGCCCGGTGAACCGCTTGACCAGATCGTCATAGCGCCCGCCGCCCGCGACCGAGCCGAATTGCCGCTTGCGACCCTTTTCGTCGAAGATTTCAAACGTCAGCTCGGCCTCATAGACCGGACCGGTGTAGTAGCCGAGGCCGCGGACGACGGAGGGATCAATGACAATGCGGTCGGGGCCGTAGCCGCCGGCGGAGAGAAGTTCAGCGATCTGTTCCAGTTCAGTAATCCCATCCGCCCCGATCTCGCTGTCACCAACAGCAATGCGGAGGTTGGCCAGCGTACCGGCCGTATCGACGGCCTTGGAGGTAAGAAAGGCGATCACCGGGTCTGCCTGATCATCGCTGAGACCAACGCCGTCGATAAACGCGCCCGACGCGTCCAGACGACCCTTGGTCAGCAACTCGCGCACACCCTGTTCACCCACTTTGTCGAACTTGTCGATGGTGCGGAGCACTGCGTCGCGTGTAGCGGTAAACATAGCCGCTCCGATAGTCTCACGGCGATCGTCCGAGCCGAAGCTTGCTTCTGGATTAAGACCCATCGCCTCCAACACACCGTTCAAAACCTTCCGGTTATTCACCCGGATCAGGTAGTCGCCGCGCGGGATGCCAACCTCTTCCAGCGTGTCAGCCAGCATTGCGCAGATCTCGGCATCAGCAGCCATCGAGGCGGTTCCGACCGTATCCGCATCGCACTGATAGAACTGCCGAAAGCGCCCCGGCCCCGGCTTTTCGTTGCGCCAGACCGGACCCATTGCATAGCGGCGGTAAGGCGTCGGCAGGTCGTTGCGGTGCTGGGCGTAGACACGGGCCAGTGGCGCGGTCAGGTCATAGCGCAGGGCCATCCAGTCGCCATTTCCGCCCTCGTCAAACTCCTGCCACGCAAAGACGCCTTCGTTCGGGCGGTCCACGTCGGGCAGGAACTTGCCCAGCGCCTCGACGGTTTCCACCGCGCTGCTTTCCAGCGCGTCAAAACCGTACCGATGATAGACACCCGCAATCGTCCTCAGCATCTCGGTGCGCTGCGTGACTTCCTCGCCGAAATAGTCACGGAACCCTTTCGGCGTTTCGGCCTTGGGGCGGGGCTGTTTCTTGGGCTTGGCCATGTGGGGCGTCCTTGGGAGTGTACCTGTTCCGCGCGCGGTCTATCCCATGGCCCGCATCTGGGCAAGGCGCGCTTTCTCTGGCCAAGGCGTCACAGGGTCGCTATGTGCAGCCTGAAAGACAGGAGCATTCCATGCAGCATCTGGAAGAACAGATTGCCCATCTGACCCGCACGGTTGACGAATTGAACGCGGTTGTCACCCGGCAACAGGCCGAGATTGACCGGCTGACCCGCCGTGTCGAGATGCTGCTGCACCGTGAGGCCGAGCGCGCACAGGAAGGGTCAGGCGGCGTTGTCCTTGGTGACGAACGTCCGCCACATTACTGAAAGCTTACAGCCCCAGCGTTGATTTCACCGCGTCGTCGACGACGCCACCCAGCAGGGCGTTTTCATCCCCGGCGCAGCCGTCTTTCAGAGCCGCCACAAATGTTTCGCGCAGCGTGGCCTTTTCCTCGTCCGAACTGGCATGAGCTTCGAGGTCGACCTGACGGTTATAAAGGGACAACGCCGTCATCTTGCCGACCACGTCCACAATGTATTCTTCATTCCCGTCAGCCTCTTCGATGACCGACGCGCATGTGTGATACATGAGCGGCAGCGCCGCTTGCACCATCTGTTCGGCTTCCTCGTCCGCAAGGGCATAGCCGGGCCCTGTAAGCAGCGCGGCGGTTGTGATCACTTTCATCGCGTTCAAACGCATCATCCCGCCCCCGCTTATTTCGAGTTCGCGCCGATCAGCGCACCAGCAATTGCCCCTGCGGCGGCACCCTTGCCGTCGCCGATCAAGGCCCCGACCCCGGCCCCGATCACAGCACCTTTGATCGTGTTCTCTTTCTTCTTGTCGTCCGCAAGCGTGGCTGTCGCCGAAACCAAAGCCAGCGATGCCGCCGCCCCCAATGCAATCGTTCTGAAATTGAGACCTGCAATCGTCATATCAACGCCCTCCCGTGGCATGAGTAGAAGACATATTTGCAAGGTCAGCCTAGCGATGCGCTAATTGTCTGGCAACAAAGCGATGTCAGATCTCTTCGACGGTCATCACGCCTTCCAGCGATTTGATCGCGCCCTTGATCTGCGGGTTTATCGGAAACACGCGCCCCAGGTCGATTTCGACGTCGCCGGGCAGGCCGGGGTCCAGCAACAGCAGCTGGATCGGGCCGCGGGCCGCACCCTTGGCAGCGGTTGCGGCTTCTTCTAGAACCGTTGCAATCGTCGACACTGCCCGCGCTTCATCTACAAAGATGCGCAGACCCGTCGCCCCGGCTTCGGCCACCACAGAATCCGCTGGTCCAACCGAACGACCCAGCAGCTTGAGCTGATCGGACTCCATCGTCGCCTCAACGGTCAGAACCACCTGAGCGCCGGTTTCCAGAAACTCGCGGCATTTCTCCAGCGTGTCGGAAAACAGCGTGACCTCATAAGCGCCGGTCGGGTCCGAAAGCTGGGCAAAGGCGAACCGGTTGCCCTTGGCCGATTTCCGTTCCTGCCGCCCGGCAACCACTCCGGCCATCTTGGCAATCAGCGGGCCAGAACGGGCTTTCTCGGTCACCTCGTCCAGCGTCAGAACCTGTTTACGCTTCAAGGCCGGCATATAGTCATCCAGCGGATGACCAGAGAGGTAGAAGCCGATGGCCTTGAACTCTTCGCTCAGACGTTCCGCGGGCAACCAGTCGGGGGTCGGCGACAGGCGTGGTTCGGGCAGGTCATCTCCGGCCTCGCCAAACAGCGACACTTGGTTCGAATTCTTCTGTTCATGGATCGCTGCCGAATACTGCACCAGCGCATCTAGGCTTTCAAACACACGGCGGCGGTTCCGGTCCAGCTCATCAAAGGCCCCGGCGCGGGCCAGCATCTCAAGCGGGCGTTTGCCCACTTTCTTCAAATCCACGCGGCGGGCGAAATCGAACAGGTTGACAAATGGCTTGTCCGCGCGACCCGCAACGATCAGGTTCATCGCCTCGACACCCACATTCTTGAGCGCGCCCAGCGCATAGACCAGATGTCCGTTATCAACATCGAAC
Organism: Ruegeria sp. AE4; assembly: GCF_056542185.1. Taxonomy (NCBI): domain Bacteria; kingdom Pseudomonadati; phylum Pseudomonadota; class Alphaproteobacteria; order Rhodobacterales; family Roseobacteraceae; genus Ruegeria; species Ruegeria sp. AE4. The sequence continues at coordinate 8,827 of NZ_JBQFZK010000027.1, forward strand.
GTGGCCTGAGAGCGGTTCACACAAGGTGGAATATACGGCAGTTCCAGCCCTTTTCGGACCTCTTCGAAATAGATCGCCAGCTTGTCGGTCAGATGAATATCGCAATTCATGACACCCGCCATGAATTCGACCGGATGGTTCGCCTTCAACCAGCCGGTTTGATAGCTGACCACCGCATAGGCGGCGGCGTGGGATTTGTTGAAGCCGTAATTGGCGAATTTTTCCAGCAGGTCGAAGACTTCGCTGGCTTTCTTGGCATCCACCCCGTTTTCTGCCGCGCCTTTTTCGAATTTGGGGCGTTCAGCATCCATCGCCTCTTTGATCTTTTTACCCATCGCGCGGCGCAGCAGGTCCGCGCCGCCCAGGCTGTACCCGGCCATCACCTGTGCGATCTGCATCACCTGTTCCTGATAGACGATGATGCCCTGGGTTTCCTCAAGAATGTGGTCGATCAGCGGATGAACGGAAGTGATCTCGCGCAGCCCGTTCTTGACCTCGCAATAGGTCGGGATGTTCTCCATCGGGCCGGGACGATAGAGCGCGACGAGGGCCACGATATCCTCGATACAGGTGGGTTTCATGCGCTTGAGCGCGTCCATCATGCCCGAGGATTCAACCTGGAACACCGCGACCGTCTTGGCCGCTGAATAGAGCTTATACGTCGCTTCGTCATCCAATGGGATGGCGTTGATCTGGTTCTCGGCCCCCTCGGCAGGTTCGTAAAGCTCGGTGCCATCGGCGGCGATATGCAACTTCCGTCCGGACTTGAAGATCAAGTCCATCGCGTTCTGGATCACGGTCAGGGTTTTCAGACCCAGAAAGTCGAACTTTACCAGCCCGGCCTGTTCCACCCATTTCATGTTGAACTGGGTTGCAGGCATGTCGGATCGCGGGTCCTGATAGATCGGCACCAGCGCGTCCAGTGGCCGGTCGCCAATCACAACCCCAGCCGCGTGGGTCGAGGCGTTGCGCAGCAGCCCTTCGACCTGCTGGCCATACGTCAGCAGACGATCTACCACCTCTTCGTTGCGCGCTTCTTCCCGCAGGCGCGGCTCGTCCTTCAGGGCTTTTTCGATGGAAACCGGTTTGACGCCTTCCACAGGGATCATCTTGGACAGACGGTCCACCTGCCCGTAAGGCATTTGCAGCACCCGCCCGATATCGCGTACGGCGGCCTTGGACAGCAAGGCACCAAAAGTGATGATCTGCCCCACCTTGTCGCGCCCGTATTTCTGCTGCACGTAGCGGATCACCTCTTCGCGGCGATCCATGCAGAAGTCGATATCGAAGTCGGGCATCGAAACCCGTTCGGGATTTAGGAACCGTTCAAACAGCAGGCTGTAACGCAGCGGATCGAGGTCGGTAATTGTCAGCGCATAAGCCACCAGCGAGCCCGCACCCGATCCCCGCCCCGGTCCAACCGGAATATCGTGATCCTTGGCCCATTGGATAAAGTCGGCAACGATCAGGAAGTAACCAGGAAAGCCCATCCCTTCGATGATGCCAAGTTCGAAATCCAACCGCTCCTGATATTCCTCGGCCGTCACCGCATGGGGGATCACGGCCAGACGTTTCTGCAAGCCCTCGTTGGCGATGCGGCGCAGTTCAGCGACCTCGTCATCGGCGAATTTCGGCAGGATCGGATCACGTCGATAGGCCATAAAAGCGCAGCGTCTGGCAATCTCGACCGTGTTCTCGATGGCCTCGGGCAAATCGGCAAACAGCGTCGCCATCTCTTGCTGCGACTTGAAATAGTGCTGCGCGGTCAGGCGGCGGCGGCCTTCCTGCTGGTCGACATAGGCCCCTTCGGCGATACAGATCAGCGCATCATGGGCCTCGTACATATCCGAGGTCGGGAAATAGACGTCATTGGTGGCAACCAGCGGCAGGTTCTTGGCATAGGCCATCTCGATATGGCCGCGCTCGGTCTGGCGTTCGGCCTCGGGTTGGCCGTCTTCACCTGGGTGACGCTGGAGTTCGATATACAGACGATCCGGGAAAATCGCGGCCAACCGATCCACCAGCGCCTCGGCCGCCGGACGTTGCCCCTGTTGCAACAGGCGGCCCACCGGCCCGTCAGGCCCTCCGGACAGGCAGATCAGCCCGTCGGCGCGGTCCGCAAGCTCGTCCAGCGTGACCTGCGGCAACTGCCCGCCCTTGTCCACGTAAAGGCACGTGCTCAGCTTCATCAGGTTCTCGTACCCCGCCTCGGACTGTGCCAGCAGAACAAGCGGCGCGGGCGATTTTTGTTTTTCCCCCGGTTGCGACTGCACATAAGTCAGATCAACCTGACATCCCATGATCGGCTGGACACCGGCCTGACTGGCTGTCACCGAAAATTCCAGCGCTGAAAACATGGAATTCGTGTCAGTCACCGCAACGGCAGGCATCCCCATCTTCTCGCACAGGGCAGGCAGTTTTTTCAGCCGCACAGCCCCTTCCAGAAGGGAATATTCGGTGTGAACACGAAGGTGAATGAATCGGGGGGTACTGCTCATAAACGGCAGGCTACCCTAGCCGCGAGGCATGCAAAAGCCGGAACCTGCGCCGTTGTTTGGCAAAATAATCGTTTTCGATTATTCGGATTTTCCAGAAGGTGCTTCGGGAAGCGGTATCTTCACTGACAAAAAAACGCTTTAGTTTCAAGCAACTGATATTTAAACAGGGTGCGCAATTCCACGCCGATTGGCTGTAATGATGCATCATACAGGCAGTTTTTCTTGCCAGATCACGCATGCTGTTTCTAACATCCATTGGCAAGCTATCCGCCCGCCACTCTTTCTACGTCGCATCGAAGGAGGGCACCACCAGGGCGCAACCGGGTAAGGCGACGGGTTTCTCGAATGGACATCACGTTTCTTCTGAACGGAGAGACAGTGGAGCTGACGGACATCGATCCGACAGCCACTCTGCTGGATTGGCTGCGTGAAGATCGTGGCCTGACCGGCACCAAGGAAGGCTGCAACGAAGGCGATTGCGGTGCCTGCACTGTCATGGTGACGGATGCGGGTGGTGCAAAGGCCCTGAACTCGTGCATCCTTTTCTTGCCGCAACTGCATGGCAAGGCGGTTCGAACCGTCGAAGGCGCCAGCAGCCCCGATGGCGAGGTCCATCCGGTTCAGCAGGCCATGGTTGACCTGCACGGTTCGCAATGCGGCTTTTGCACGCCCGGTTTTGTCATGTCGATGGTGGCCGGTCACACCAATGGCGCGACGGATCACGATACACAGCTTGCCGGTAATCTGTGCCGTTGCACGGGTTACGCTCCCATTATTCGCGCAGCTGAAGCGGCTGAGAAGCAGCCCGTGCCTGTCTGGGTTAAGGACAAGCCTGTCGCAACGCCTGCCGCCTCACCCATGCTGCCGGGCTCGTCCGACGCGCTGGCTGCCGTATATGCCGAGAACCCGAATGCCACTTTGGTTGCGGGCGCAACAGACGTTGGGCTTTGGGTGACCAAGCAACTACGCGATCTTGATCCGGTGATCTTCCTGAACCGCTGTGACGATCTGAAAGAGATCACGATCACCGACGAAGAAATTCGTTTCGGTGCCATGGTCGATATGAACCGTATGGGCGAAGCCTTGGCGGACATTCACCCATCCTATGCAGAAATGATCCGGCGCTATGCCAGTGTTCAGGTCCGTCACGCGGCCACTGTGGGCGGCAACATCGCCAATGGCTCACCAATCGGAGACAACCCGCCCGCGCTGATCGCATTGGGTGCGACGCTGCACCTGCGCAAAGGTGATGAGCGCCGGTCAGTCCTGCTGGAAGACTTCTTCATCGATTACGGGAAACAGGACCGCGCACCGGGTGAGTTTGTCGAAGCCGTCAGCTTCCTGCGTCAGGCGGACCGGCTGAAATGCTACAAGCTGAGCAAACGGTTCGATCAGGATATCTCGGCGGTGTGCGGATGTTTCAACGTTACCATTTCGGACGGACAGGTGACAGATGCGCGCATCGCGTTTGGCGGTATGGCTGGCATTCCGAAACGGGCAACCCATGTCGAGGCCGCGCTGATCGGCAAACCGTGGGCGCGCGAGGCGATTGACGCCGCTCTGCCCGCTTTTGCCGACGATTATTCACCGCTTACGGATATGCGCGCCTCGGCCACGTACAGGCTTGAGACCGCCAAAGCGATGCTGGAACGGTACTTCCTTGAGGATCAGGGCCAAGTGACCAACGTGCTGGAGGTATCGGCATGAGCGTATCCAAACCCCTTCCCCATGACGCGGCACCGCTACACGTATCCGGTTCCGCCCGGTATGTGGACGACATCCCGACGCCAAAGGGCACATTGCATCTGGCCTTTGGCCTGAGCCCGATCGCCAAGGGCACGATTACCGCGATGGACCTGTCTGCCGTGAAAGCGGCACCCGGGGTCGTCAGGGTCATGACGGCACAGGACCTGCCCTTTGCCAACGATGTTTCGCCCTCGATCCATGACGAGCCTTTGCTGTCCGACGGGACGGTTCACTATATCGGCCAGCCTGTTTTCCTTGTGGTTGCCACCAGCCATCTGGCCGCCCGCAAGGCGGTTCGGCTGGGCAAGATCGACTATGCCGAGGAAACACCGATCCTGACGGTGGAAGAGGCTTTGGCCGCAGACAGCCGCTTTGAAGACGGGCCCCGCATCTATGCCAAGGGCGATGCGGACGCCGCGATTGAAAGCGCCGCCCACGTCATCGACGGAACGTTCGAGATCGGCGGTCAGGAGCATTTCTATCTGGAAGGTCAGGCTGCGCTTGCCGTGCCGAATGAAGGCGGCGACATGCTGGTCCACAGCTCGACCCAGCACCCGACCGAGATACAGCACAAGGTGGCGGACGCTCTGGGCCTGCCCATGCATGCGATCCGCGTCGAAACCCGGCGCATGGGTGGCGGATTCGGTGGCAAGGAAAGCCAGGGGAACGCGCTGGCCGTTGCCTGCGCGGTGGCTGCGCGGGCAACCGGCAAAGCCTGCAAGATGCGCTATGACCGCGATGATGACATGATCATCACCGGCAAACGCCACGCCTTCCGGATTTCCTATCGCGCGGGGTTTGACGAACAGGGTCACATTCAGGGCGTGTCCTTTCTGCAATACGCGATTTGCGGCTGGGCACAGGACCTGTCCCTGCCCGTCGCCGACCGTGCGATGCTGCATTCTGACAATGCCTACCTGCTGCCCAATGCCCGGATTGAAAGCCACCGGCTGAAGACCAACACGCAGTCAGCCACCGCCTATCGCGGGTTTGGTGGCCCGCAGGGGATGGTTGCCATCGAACGGGTGATGGACCACGCCGCGCATGAACTTGGGTTGGACCCGGTGGAATTGCGCCGTCGCAACTATTACGAGCCCGCGCATAAGGTTGCCGAAGCCCAACCCCACGAAAAACCGCTGGGTCATCCCGACCCGCACGAAGACCTGACCAGCCGTGGCGCAGTGGAAACAGGGACCGCCCCGGTCCGCCCCCTGCCCGCTGGTGGCAACACGACGCCCTACGGCATGGAGGTCAGCGATTTCGAACTGCATGGCATGACCGAAGCGCTGATGAAGTCCAGCGACTATGCCGCGCGCAAAGCGGCCATCGAGAAATGGAATGCCGAAAACAGCGTGATCAAGAAGGGCATCGCCTTTTCTCCGGTCAAGTTCGGTATTTCCTTCACACTGACCCATCTGAACCAGGCCGGTGCGCTGGTGCATGTGTATCAGGATGGTTCGGTCCACCTGAATCATGGTGGCACCGAGATGGGTCAGGGTCTGTTCCAGAAGGTCGCGCAAGTGGCCGCGTCGCGTTTCGGCATCCCGCTTGAGATGGTCAAGATCACCGCCACGGATACGGCCAAAGTGCCCAATACCTCGGCCACGGCGGCGTCTTCAGGCAGCGATCTGAACGGTATGGCGGTGAAAGCGGCCTGCGATACGATCCGCGACCGGATGGCCGATTATCTGGCTGAACGGCATCAGGCCGACCCTTCTGCGGTCACTTTCACGGATGGCCACGTTTCGGTTGGTGAAGAACGGTACACGTTCGCCGAAGCTGCCGCACTGGCCTATCAGGGTCGCATAAGCCTGTCGGCCACCGGCTTTTATAAAACGCCCAAGATCGAATGGGACCGGATCGCGGGGCGCGGTCGCCCGTTTTACTATTTCGCCTATGGTGCTTCGGTCACCGAGGTGGCTGTGGACACATTGACGGGCGAGAACCGCATTCTGCGCACAGATATCCTGCATGACGCGGGCGCTTCGCTGAACCCGGCGCTGGATGTCGGACAGGTCGAAGGCGGTTACGTGCAGGGCGCGGGCTGGCTGACAACCGAGGAACTAGTCTGGGACGGGAAGGGCAACCTGCGCACACATGCACCCTCGACCTACAAGATCCCGGCCTGTTCCGACCGGCCCGATATTTTCAACGTCGCACTTTGGGATGGCGAGAACCGAGAGGACACCATCTATCGCTCGAAAGCCGTGGGGGAACCCCCATTCATGCTGGGAATATCGGCCTGGCTGGCGCTTTCGAATGCGGTGGCGGCCTGCGGGGACACTTATCCGGCGCTCAACGCGCCCGCCACCGCCGAAGAGGTCTGGCGCGGCGTCCAGAGGATGAAGGGAGGCATCTGATGGGATTTGACCTTGAGGCTTTGAGGGAGGCGGTCAAAACCCACGGCAAAGTGGTCCGGGTGGTCATCGCCGGGATCAAAGGGTCGTCTCCACGTGAAGTCGGTGCCGCCATGCTGGTCTGGGACGGTGGGCAAAGCGGCACAATCGGCGGCGGAACACTGGAATACCAGGCGGCACATGCCGCACGGTTGCAAACCACGCCAACCCGCCTGACGCATCATGCGCTTGGACCCGAGTTGGGGCAATGCTGCGGCGGTGCCGTGTCGTTGCTGAGCGAGGTCTACGACGCAAAGACCGTCTATGATCTGGACGATGCGGTCATCGCGCGCCCGACCAAGGATGGCGCGATGCCCCTGTCGGTCAAGCGAATGCTGGCGACGGCGCGCGGACAGGGGATTGCGCCCGAACCGCAGCTGATTGACGGCTGGATGGTTGAACCCGTTCACAAGCCGACACGCAATCTGTGGATCTGGGGCGCGGGCCATGTCGGCCGGGCGCTGGTGGATGTGCTGTCCCCGCTTCCCGATCTTGCGATCACCTGGGTGGATACCAGCCGTCAGCGCTTTCCGGCCGCTGTGCCAGCGGGCGTGACAATTGTTCCGGCGGCAAAACCGGCCGAGCTGGTCCGCCATGCCCCATGTGACGCCGAACATCTTGTGCTTACATACTCGCATAATCTTGACTTTGAACTGTGCAACAGACTGCTTTTGCACGATTTTGGCTTTGCGGGGCTGATTGGCTCGGCTACGAAATGGGCGCGATTCCGGTCGCGGCTGGCCGCCCTTGGGCATCCGCCTGAACGGATTAGCCGGATCACCTGCCCGATCGGTGACCCGTCGATGGGGAAGCATCCGCATATGATCGCCGTGGGCGTCGCTGCACAATTGCTGCGCCCGGCCCTGCAAAACAAGTTGAAGAAGGACCTGAGCGCGTGACCATTCCACTTTTGAGCTTGCAAGGGCTGACCAAAGCCTACCCCGGTGTTGTGGCCAATGATCAGGTGTCCTTTGACATCGGTGAAGGCGAAGTGCACGCGCTGCTGGGTGAAAACGGCGCGGGGAAATCCACGCTGGTAAAAATGATCTATGGGCTTGTGAAGCCGGACAGCGGCACCATGAAACTGCGCGGCAATCCGTTTGCGCCGCCCGAACCCCGCGCGGCCCGTGCGGATGGGATCGCGATGGTGTTCCAGCATTTTTCGCTGTTTGACGCGCTGAACGTGGCCGAGAATATCGCGCTGGGGATGGAGAACCCGCCCCCGATGGGGGATCTGGCATCGCGCATTCGCGAAGTTTCGGAAACTTATGGCCTTCCGCTGGACCCGTTTCGCACGGTTGGCGACCTGTCCGCAGGCGAACGCCAGCGGGTCGAGATCATCCGCTGCCTGTTGCAGGACCCCAAGCTGCTGATCATGGACGAACCGACCTCGGTTCTGACCCCGCAAGAGGTCGATATTCTGTTTGAGACGCTGAACAAGCTACGCTCCGAGGGAACCTCGATCCTGTATATCTCGCATAAACTGGAGGAAATCCGAACGCTATGCGACCATGCTACGATCCTGCGTCTGGGCAAGAACGTGGGCGAATGTGTCCCCGCTGAAACCTCGGCGCGTGACATGGCCGAGATGATGGTCGGGTCAACCTTGCAGACGCCCGAACGCTCGGGCCGGGAACTGGGCGAGGTCGCGCTGGATGTCAGCGGGCTGTCAGTCCCCTCGCCTTCGGAATTCGGCACCGCATTGCGCAATGTGCACATGACGGTCCGCAAGGGCGAGGTTCTGGGCATCGGCGGCGTTGCCGGAAACGGGCAGGATGAGTTGCTGGGCGTGTTGTCCGGGGAAATCCTGACATCGGCGGATGCAATCAAGTTCAACGGTCAGGCGATCGGCAAGCTCGGCCCGACAGCGCGCCGTAAGCTGGGCGTTCTGACCGCGCCCGAGGAACGGTTAGGCCACGCAGCGGCACCCGACATGAGCCTGACCGAAAACGCTTTGCTGACCGGATCTGTGCGGGAAGGGCTTGAGAAAAATGGCTTCTTGAAATGGTCCGAAACCCGGAGTTTTGCCGAAAAGATCATCGAAGCCTTCGACGTTCGCACGCCCGGGCCCGAAAACGCAGCGCGGTCCTTGTCCGGCGGTAACCTGCAGAAATTCGTGATTGGACGCGAAGTGCTGCAAAACCCTGATGTGTTGGTGGTAAACCAGCCAACCTGGGGGGTGGATGCCGCGGCGGCCGCGTCGATCCGGCAAGCCATACTCGATCTTGCGGCGAAAGGCACAGCGGTGATCTGCATCTCGCAGGATCTGGATGAGCTGATGGAGATCTCGGACAGTTTTGCGGCCTTGAACGAAGGTCGGCTGAGCGCACCGCGTCCGACCACCGGCCTGACGGTGGATGAGATTGGCCTGATGATGGGCGGCGCCCATGGCATGGAGGTGGCACATGTGTGATCTGCTGGGCCGCCTTCGGCTAGAGTATTTGCGAAAAGATGAAACATCTGGGGGGATGAGCAGATGATTGTGTTGGAGAAACGGCCACAGCCGTCCAGGGCCTGGTCTTACGCGACCCCCCTTGTGGCGGTGCTGGCAACAATGGTGTTTGGCGGGTTGCTGTTTGCCATTTTGGGGAAAAATCCGGTCGAAGCCATCGGTACCATCTTCTGGGAGCCGCTGTTTGGAGAGTTCGCATTCTATTACCGCCCTCAATTGCTGGTCAAAGGCGCGCCCCTAGTGCTGATCGCAATCGGATTGTCGCTGGGTTTTCGGGCCGGTATCTGGAATATCGGGGCCGAAGGACAATACATCATGGGCGCCATATTCGGCGCGGGCGCAGGTCTGGCCTTCTATCCGCTCGACGCCTGGTACATCTTCCCGATCATGGTGGTCGCAGGCGCATTTGGCGGGTGGCTGTGGGCAACGATCCCGGCTTTGCTGAAGGTGCGTTTCGGCACCAACGAAATCCTTGTGTCGCTGATGCTGGTCTACGTGGCCGAGCAGATGCTGGCCTCGGTCTCGCTGGGTCTTCTCAAGAACCCCGAAGGGTTCGGCTTTCCCGGATCGCGCAACCTGCAATCCTATGAAAGCGCGCATAATGCCGAGCTGATTGCCGGTTCCGGGATGCATTGGGGTGTTGTCGCGGCCTTCATCGCGGTGATCTTTGCCTATGTATTGCTGAACCGTCACATGCTGGGCTTCCATATCCGCCTGACGGGTGAGGCCCCCCGCGCCGCAAAGTTTGCAGGTGTGAATCCGGCGCGCCTGATCCTGTTCTGCCTTGGAATTTCGGGCGCTTTGGCCGGGCTGGCCGGTATGTTCGAGGTGTCCGGCCCGTCCGGTCAGATCAGCATCGACTTCAACGTGGGTTATGGCTTTACCGCGATCATCGTCGCGTTTCTGGGCCGCCTGCATCCGGTGGGTATCCTGTTGGCCGGGGGCCTGATGGCGCTGACCTATATTGGCGGCGAAATTGCACAATCGCAGCTGGGTCTGCCTGCCGCTGCCATTCAGGTGTTTCAGGGAATGCTGCTGTTTTTCCTGCTGGCCTTCGATCTTCTGACAAACTTCCGCATCCGTGCGGCGCGTAGCGAGGTGGCGTGATCATGGACCTTGGTCAAATCAATCCCGTTCTTCTGGTTGCCTCGCTTATGGTGGCCGCAACCCCCCTTCTGCTGGCCGCGATCGGAGAGCTTGTCGTGGAAAAGGCAGGCGTTCTGAACCTTGGTGTCGAGGGCATGATGATCGTCGGCGCGATCAGCGGTTTTGCGATCTCGGTCGAAACCGGCTCGCCCTGGCTGGGCTTTGTTGCTGCCGCCATTGGCGGGGCCGTGCTGTCGCTGCTGTTCGTCCTGCTGACACAGTTTGCATTGGCCAACCAGGTTGCCAGCGGCCTTGCGCTGACCCTGTTTGGACTGGGGTTCAGCGCCTTGATGGGGCAAAGCTATGTGGGCGTCAAACCCCCCAGCATGGGCGATATCCACATCCCTTTGATTAGTGATATTCCGGTCATCGGCCCGATCCTGTTTCGGCACGACCCCATCCTGTATCTGGGCATCGCACTGACCGCTGTCGTCTGGGCCGTCCTGAAGTACACCCGCGTCGGGTTGATCCTGCGGGCGGTTGGTGAAAACCACGATGCCGCCCATGCGCTTGGCTACAAGGTTATCAAAATCCGTATCATGGCGATCCTGTTCGGCGGGGCCTGCGCGGGCCTGGGTGGAGCTTACATCAGCCTGATCCGTGTGCCGCAATGGACCGAGGGCATGACCGCAGGTGTCGGCTGGATCGCGCTGGCGCTGGTGGTGTTTGCCAGCTGGAAACCATGGCGGGTCCTGCTGGGTGCATATTTGTTCGGCGGCATTACCGTCTTGCAGCTTAATTTGCAGGCAGCGGGCGTTGCCATTCCCGTCGAGTATCTGGCAATGTCACCCTATCTCATCACGATCCTTGTGCTTGTGATCCTTTCGGCCGACAAGAGCAGCGCACCTGCCTCACTGGGCCGGACCTTCCATGCCTCACACTAGGGGCCAACTGAACCAACTTGGGGAGTAACTACATGAAATTCAAATCACTTCTGACAACTGCCGCGATAGCGCTTGGTCTTGCGACCGGCGCAGTGGCGCAAGACAAGACCAAGGTCGGTTTTGTCTATGTCGGCCCTGTCGGCGACGGTGGCTGGACCTATGAACACAACAAGGGCCGTCTGGCGATCGAAGAAGAGTTCGGCGACAAGGTCGAGACTGTATTCGTTGAATCAGTACCCGAAGGCCCCGACGCCGAGCGCGTGATGACCCAGATGGCGCTGGAAGGCGCGGATCTGATCTTTACCACCTCGTTCGGCTATATGGATCCAACCATCAATGTGGCCAAGAAATTCCCGAACGTGAAGTTCGAGCACGCGACAGGCTACAAGACTGCCGACAACGTCTCGGTCTATTCGGCGCGTTTCTATGAAGGCCGCGCGGTTCAGGGGCATATCGCGGGTAAAATGACCAAATCGAACATCATCGGCTATATCGGGTCCTACCCGATCCCCGAGGTGATCCGCGGTATCAACTCGGCCTATATCCACGCCAAGAAAGCGAACCCGGATGTCCAGTTCAAGATCGTCTGGGCCTATACCTGGTTCGACCCGGCAAAAGAAGCTGACGCCGCATCTGTTCTGATCGAACAGGGCGCCGACGTGATCCTGCAGCACACCGACTCGACCGCACCGCAGGCCGCCGCACAAGAGGCGGGCAACGTGATCACCTTCGGTCAGGCTTCGGATATGAGCGAATACGCCCCCAAACCGCGTGTTTCCTCGATCATCGACAATTGGGGACCCTATTACATTGCGCGCACGCGAGCTGTGATGGACGGCACCTGGACTTCATCCAACACCTGGGACGGTATCGGGCCGGGCATGGTAGAAATCGGTGAGATTTCGGACGCGGTTCCGGCGGACATCAAGGAAGAGGCACTGGCGCTGAAAGCGGCCCTGGCCGATGGCAGCCATCATGCCTTTACCGGACCGTTGAAAAAGCAGGACGGCAGCGACTGGCTGGCCGAGGGCGAAGTGGCCGACGACGGTACGCTGGCTGGCATGAACTTCTATGTCGAAGGGCTGGAAGGCGATATCCCGCAGTAAACGGCGCGGATAGAAATGCATCAAGGCCCGCAGGATTGCGGGCCTTTTTTCGTGGCGTATTCGCTTCGGTCATATTACCGGATGACCGGGATGTAACGGCTGCGACGACCTACGGAACCTTTAGGCCCTGTCCTGCGTTCGCCACCCGATCAGGCTGAGACACGCAAAAACGATCGCGGCAACGCAGACGATCGAGGGCCCTGCCGGAGTGTCGAATACATACGCGGCCCTTAGCCCTGTGATGGCCGAAAGCGCACCTATTCCCGCAGCAATCAGGGCCATCGATTCTGGTGACCGCGCGAGGTTTCGCGCAGCGGCCGCCGGAATGATCAGCATTGCGGCGATCAGCAATACGCCCACAACCTTGATCGCCACCGCTACGGTCACGGCAAGTGACAGGGTCAGGATCAGTTGTTCTCGCCTTGGATCGAAGCCGCTGGCATAGGCCAGTTCTTCGTTCAGTGTCGCGGTCAGAAGTTGCGACCAACGCCAGACAATCAGCGCCACGACAAGCGCCGCACCGCCCCAGATCACGACCAGATCCGAACGGGAGACCGCCAGAATATCCCCAAACAGATATGCCATCAGGTCAATCCGGACACCGGACAGGAATGAAACTGCAACCAGTCCGAAGGCCAGCGCAGAATGCGCCAGAACCCCCAGCAGCGTGTCCATCGCATAACCGCGACCGGCCAAAAGCGAAACGGTCAGCGCCATGACCAAAGCGACGGCCAGCGCGCCCGTGAAGATCGACATCTGAAACGTCAGGGACAGGGCCACGCCCAAAATCGCGGCATGTGCGGTTGCATCGCCAAAATACGCCATGCGACGCCATACGACAAAACACCCAAGGGGGGCCGCAGCAAACGCCACGCCAATACCTGCGAGCGTTGCCCGCATCATGAAATCATCCAGCATTATTCCGCCGCTTCCTGTGGGTTCGCATCATGGTCATGATCATGATTGTGATCATGTTCATGACGATAAAGGGCAAGCGCACCGCCTGTTCCGGTTCCGAACAAGGCCCGATACTCGGGTGCCGAGGCGACAACGGCCGGTGATCCTTCGCAACAGACATGCCCATTGAGGCATATCACCCGGTCCGACGCGCTCATGACCACGTGCAGTTCGTGGCTGATCATCAGAACGGCGCATCCGGTCTCGCGCCGGACAGCCTCGATTTGCTGGTAAAAGCTGGCCGACCCCCGTTGGTCCAAACCCTGTGTCGCTTCGTCCAGCAACAATATGTCCGGGCGGTTGATCAAAGCTCTGGCCAGCAGCACCCGCTGGAACTGTCCGCCGGACAGCTGCGACATCTGGCGTTTCAACAGATCCGGCACACCCGCCGATTCAAGCGCCTCGACACATTGCCTGCGCGACACAGGATCGGTCAGACGCATGAACCGTTCAACGGAAATCGGTAATGTCGGATCGACATGCAGCTTCTGCGGCACATAGCCGATTTTCAATCCGGGCTTCAGTGACACTTGACCGGCACAAGGCCGTGTCGCACCGATAATGGCGCGCAGCAGGCTGGTCTTGCCTGATCCGTTCGGGCCAACGATGGTCACGATTTCACCCGGTTCAATGACCATATCCACATGATGCAGCACGGTATGCGCGCCATAGCGGACGCTGAGTTTCTCGACAGTGATCAGGGCCATCTTTATGCCTTTTCGGTGCAGTCGGGGCAGAGACCTTCAGCCTCTACAACCGTTCGCTCGATCTCGAAACCCGCCGCGCGCGCGGCAGCGCCAAGAACACCTTTGGACGGGGCAGACTGCGCCTCGGCTACGGCGTCGCATTTTCGGCAGATCATGAAAGCAGGTGAATGCGCCGCGCCGGGATGAGAGCAGGCGACAAACGCGTTCAGCCGCTCGATCTTGTGGACAAAGCCGTTTTGTACAAGAAACTCCAGCGCCCGATAAGCGACCGGAGGCTGGGACCCGAACCCTTCGTCGCGCAACCGGTCAAGGATTGTATAGGCACCAAGGGCGCGATGTTCTTGCAATAACATCTCAAGAACCTTGCGGCGAACCGGCGTCAGCCGCAGCCCTTCTTCTTTGCACCGGGCTTCGGCGGATGCCAGGGCCGTTGCGACACAACTCTGGTGGTCATGTTCCTGAAACCCGACCGGGGCGGTGTCTTTGCCAGGTTCTGGGTGCACATCACTTGTCATGTTATTTCATATCATGTATTGCCACTTGAAATGTTATAAAATCACACAGAGGGCCCGATGTCCAGAACGCTTCTTCTTCCATTGTCGATCACAGTTGCACTGCTGTGTGGACCGGCCCGCGCAGATGCGCCAAACGTTGCCGCGGACATTGCCCCGGTTCATTCGCTGGTGGCCCGTGTCATGGAGGGTGTCGGCACACCTGCCCTGATCGTCGCACCGGGTGCCTCGCCGCATGAATACAATCTGCGCCCGTCCGAGGCGGCCGCGTTGCAAAACGCCGATCTGGTGTTCTGGGTAGGAGAAGACCTGACGCCGTGGCTGGACAGCGCGATAGAAACTCTTGCCCAAGGCGCGACCGCCACTGCCCTATTGGACGCAAAGGGTACGGGGCTTCTTGAGTTCCGGGAAGACGCATTGTTTGAGGCGCATGATCACGCGGACGATACGGGTCACGAAGACCATGACGATCACGAAGGTCATGACGATCATGACGATCATGACCCACATGCCTGGCTGTCGCCAACGAATGCCAAAGCCTGGCTGACCCTGATCGCGGATCAACTGTCGTCAACGGATCCCGACAACGCCGCTGCGTATTTGGCAAATGCCAAAGCGGCGCGCGAAGAAATGACCGCGCTTTCCGCAGAAGTGGCAGAGTTGCTTGAACCGGTTCGCGGCGGCAACTTCATCGTGTTTCATGATGCCTACCAGTATTTTGAGGTCGCGTTCGATTTCCCCGCATCGGGCGCGATTTCCCTGAGCGACGCGTCCGACCCAAGCCCCGCGCGTATTGCCGCTATTCAAGGTCGCATTCACGCCGAAGGCATCAACTGCGTATTGTCTGAACCACAGTTCAATCCGGGCATCGTCGAGACCGTGTTGGATGGAACATCGGCGCAATCCGGTGTGATCGATCCACTGGGCTCGGCACTGGAACCCGGGCCGTCTCTGTACCCGCAAGTCATTCGTAACATGGCGCAAACCCTGTCGGAGTGTTTGAAAACCCGTTGAACCGGGTCTGGGATCGGGACGCGGGAACCTGCCGGGGCGCACCCAAAAGGACCAAGTCCCGACCCGCGCATCAGGTTTGGAACATTGGAGAAGCGCATCAGACCATGGTCTGTAGCGCGTCAAACAATTGTCGTTCATAGTCGATTGCGAAATGAGACCCAAAATTACCGACCTGACAATTGGCAACTGGTCTTTGTCGCGCGTTTTTCTCGCGGCAAGTGTTGCAGTCATGGGGACTGCTACGGTGTTTGTTGGTCACTGGGTATCGAACCGGATCGAAAACGCGGTTGTACAGAACTCCGCCAATTCGGCCGCATTGTACATGGAAAGCATTTTGTCCCCACTCAGCCAGGAACTGGCGCATGGAGACCGCCTTTCCGAACAGGCCAGCCGGGCGCTGGACGAGATTTTCATGACCCAGCCGATGCGCGAACGCATTGCCTCGTACAAGTTCTGGAAACAGGATGGCGAGATTGCATACGCATCGGATTCCGCCATCATCGGTCGCCGATTCGAGCCAACAGACGACCTGAAACGCGCATGGGCTGGAGAAATCTCGGGCTCATTTGAAGAGCTGGACGATGAAGAAAGCGCGGCAGAGGCTGCACTTGGCATTCCATTGCTGGAAGTCTACAGCCCCATTCGCGAAATCTGGTCGGGGAAAATCATCGCGGTCGCCGAGTTTTATGAAAAGGCCGATCAGCTGGAACTGGACATGGCCAGAGCCCGAAGAACAAGCTGGTTGATCGTTGGCTCGGCCTTTGCGGCAAGCACGATTGTTCTGTTTTCCATTGTCGCAATCGGCGACAACACCATTCGACGGCAAGGGCGCCTTCTGAACGATCGTCTTGCCGAAAGTGAAAAGATGGCCGCACAGAATGCCATGCTGCGGTCGCGCGTCATTGATGCATCGGAAAGATATGCTGCGCAAACGGACAGGTTCCTCAGGAAACTCGGCGCGGAACTGCATGACGGCCCTGCCCAATACCTGTCCCTCGCCGCCCTTCGACTGGAGGCTGCATTCGGCGACAGGCCGGAGATGTCCACCGAGGCCGAAGAAATTCAGCAATCTTTGCAGAAGTCTTTGGCAGAAATTCGCGCCTTGTCACGGGGGTTGTTCGCGCCAGACATCGAAAATCTGGCGCTCGTTGATGTGGTAAAAAGAGCTGTCGAGGACCATTCTGAACACAGCCCTTTTCGCCCCGGTATTTCCTTTCAGGGCAATCCGTCGCCCGACTTGTCGATCTCGGGCAAGTTGTGCGTTTTCCGGTTCCTTCAGGAAACGCTTTCCAATGCCGCAAGATATGCGCCCGCGTCCCAGTGCACTGTCGCCTGCGACGTACAAGGTGATCGCATCACCGTTCAGGTCAGCGACGACGGCCCCGGGTTCGCCCCCTCCGGCGAGACGGTTCTGCGTGAGGACGGGGGCCAGGGCCTTGTCGGCTTGCGTGACCGGGTCGAAAGCATTGGCGGTCGGTTCGAGGTGACATCAACCCCGGGCGAGGGCACCACCGTTGCTATGACATTGTTTCCCAGAAAGATGAGTGCATCATGACAACATCCGTCGTTATCGCAGATGATCACCCGATTTTCAGGGACGGTTTGCACCGCACTTTAGAGGAAGCCGACGGCTTCAAAGTTCTCGCCGCCGGATCAAATGCGGATGAGGCCGTTTCCCTTGTCCGAACCCATCAGCCTGACATCGCCATCCTCGACCTGTCGATGCCCGGTGGCGGCATTAGCGCGACCCGTCGAATTGCTGAAATGGCAAACCCGCCTTTCATTGCGATATTGACGGTCTCTGAAAACAGCAGTGACGTTGCAGACGCTTTGGAGGCGGGTGCCATTGGCTATATCGTCAAGGGCGTGACAGCACGCGAATTGACAGCTTCGCTGCGCAGTATCGCCTCGGGCGAAGGGTTCGTCTCGCCGGGTCTAGCGTCGCGCATGCTGCTTCAGATCAATCGCGGAAACGGGTCGCAGAAAGAAGCTGACGCCATAGATGATCTTACCCATCGCGAAGAAGAAATCCTAAGACGCGTCGCCAAAGGGCTGAGCAATCGGGAAATAGCCGATGAGTTGGGAATACAGGAGAAAACCGTCAAGCATTACATGACGGCGATCCTGTCCAAGCTCCATGCGCGAAACCGGGTGGAGGCCGCTCTTATCGCGCATGAGGCCTGGAACAAGAAAGACTAGGGGTCAGGCGCTCAAAGACCAGGGCGGTCTCTCAAGAAAAGAAACCGCCCCGCACAATCGCCAAAGTTCGTCACTCAGTTGGCAATCGCCTGAAGTCTGCTGCGATCCGCCGCAGTTGCGGTTCTTTCTACGACGGTCCGGTTGAACGGGTCTTTCAACTCGTAACGCCCGCCCTCGATCTCTTCTTTCCAGCCGTTTGCGTAACTAACTTCGATATTGTTGCCCTGAATTTCGATTTTTGCCGGGTTACTTCCAGCGCCACCACTCTGCCCGGGCGAGCGCACGCTGTCGATTGAGATACCGTTTGCCAGTGACCGAAGGCGCGAAACGTCGGCACCGGTGGCCGGTCGTTCCTCGACTGTTCGGTTCTGCGCGTTCTTTCTTTCGTACCGGCCGTTTTCAATCTCTTCCTTGGTGCCGTCAGCATAGCGTACTTCTATGCCGCTCGCGCTTGTCTCGACCTTTGTTATTCCAGCCGACCCCGATGACTGCCCCCCAGATTGAGACCGGTCCTTCTTATCGCCCCGGCCCGAGCGTGACGAACCATCGTCATCATCGTCATCGTCGTCGTCGTCATCATCGTCGTGACCACCTTTACCCGATCCGGAATTGTCGTCACGATCACCGCCGCTGCCCGACCCGGAGTTGCTGTCATGGTCATCATCCCCGCCGTTGCCATCACTCCCTTTCCCGCTCTTTGCAAACGCGTAAACAGGTTCCATCCGCAGATGACCGTCTGCGTCAAAAGCCGGCACATAGGGTGTCATCACAATCAGCGACGCCAGCGCTACCGTGCTGAGAAGCTGACCAGTTCTTTTCCGGGTATTCATTTTCGTCTCCAATCCTGTTCGAGGCGTTATCCTGTATTGGAGGCAGATTATCCCGGGCCCGGCTTCGCTACATCGGGCTTAGGTCTGATGATTTTCCGGCCGATTGTCCGGGTCCGAGGAATGAGAGTTTCAAATATCCATCACTCAAATGGATCTGGTGATCCAATTTAGGCCTTGGGCAATGAGGTGTTGCCGCGTTGCTTTCCATGTATTGCGGAACTCGGCTTCAGCGGTTGGCGGGTCTTGATTTGACAGCTGTCGTTTTCTTTCTGCCTAGCGCCATCGGCGAACTGAATAGAAATATACTATTTTAGAAGAAATCTGACGATCGCAATTGACCACGACAATTACCACAATGCGAACAAACAGACGGTTTCATCTTGTTCGCCCCACCCGTCCGATACCTAGGTGTTTAGGGTCAGGATTCATAACCAATAGATGACGGTTGCTGCGAGGGCGATAGCGGAGAGGAAGACTTTGGGACAGCGATCATAACGTGTCGCTACACA
>NZ_JBQFZK010000028.1:0-24927 GCF_056542185.1 Ruegeria sp. AE4
AAATTCGTCCGTCCGTTTCAGTCCCATAGTTCGTCTCCTTTGCTGCAATAAATGCTATCAAAGGAGCGGCAGCAAACCGCGACACGTCCAAGCCGTATCAAGTACCTTCGTGGGCTGCCACACAGTCCGTTTGGGCGATAGTCATCTAGCACTGCTGCGTGTCGATGGCGAGCTACAAGTTGATCTTCCCAGAACTCATTTGTCTCGGACGGGCATTGATCGCACAGTACAAAATATCCGCTCGTTCACTGAGACTGTGTCGTTGTGCGAGCAGTACCTTTTGATAGTTGCAAAAGAGGCCACCGATATCACGGTTGTTGGCGATGACAAGGTGGACAATTTGCATTTTGAGGCTGGAATAGCCGCACTATTATTTGGGCAAGAGCTCGCTCGAAAGTCAATATTTGACAATTATTTCAACCTTCAAGATGCGAAATTTACAACTAGAGATGCGAAAATTGTGAAGTCTTCGCCGAAAGAGAAACCTGTCGCGTTCTTTGACGATTTACCGTCAGATCCATACGGGGGTTTTTCCGAAAACGAAATTCGCCCACTCAAATTTTGCTACCGCGCCCACATGTCCAACGATGAAAACATGCGCCTCATTTTGTACTATTCTGCGCTTGAAATTCTCTTTGCCGGTGATAGAAAATTTGGCAACAGACTCCGTAAATTCTACTCTTTCTCAAAAGAGCTAACCGTCGCTTCAGACAAAATTATCAGCGAGCTTAGAACAAAAAGGAAAGAGGCGATTCACCGTGGCTTGCATCGAGAGTTTAACGGAGAGTCAGAGCGATTGGTTCAAGCAGTAATCTTAGACTTGGTTTTTGCTTCTTCATTGGGAACATACGAAACGTCAATATTGCGACATGTACTTCAGACGGTGTAACGAAACCATGCAGTGTCTGAAGCACAGTTTCAACGACGCGAACCCCGTCGGCTCATAAATTACGCCTGCATTGGGCTGCAAGCTGCCCCATACACTTGCGGCACATCCTGTGACGGGCGATGACCGGTGATGGTTCAATCACCCCCCCCCCCTTCACCCCGTCACCACCAGATTGAACTGTACACGCGGCGGCTCTCACGGTTTAGTGCCACGACACATCGGCTCAGGGGATCCCATCAATGAAAGTCGCAACCGCAGCGTATGATCTCGACTGGCTCGACAGCTGGGCGCAGTACGAGGACAAGCTGGACCGTTGGGTTGCCGAGGCTGCCGGGCAGGGGGCCGGGCTGCTGGTGTTCCCCGAATACGGCGCGATGGAGGTGTCGACGCTCGATGGTGCCGAGGTGGCGGGTGATCTCGAACGCTCGATCCGCGCGGTTTCGGACCGGTTCGAGGATGTACAAAATTTGCACTCGCGCCTCGCAAGCGCGTACAAAACGTACATTCTGGGCGCATCGGCCCCGGTTGTGGATGGGTCCGGTCGCCCGGTGAACCGCGCCGCGTTCTACGCCCCGGACGGTGGCCGCGACCATCAGGACAAGCAGATCATGACCCGCTTTGAACGCGAGGACTGGGACATTGCGCCGGGTGGTCCACTCAGGCTGTTCGACACCGCGCTGGGTAAAATCGGTGTTCTGATCTGCTATGACAGCGAGTTTCCCCTGCTGGGCCGCGCACTCAGCGACGCGGATATGATCCTTGTACCGTCCTGCACCGAAGCGCTGTCGGGGTATTGGCGTGTTCGCATCGGGGCAATGTCAAGAGCATTGGAAAATCAATGCGTTACGGTTATGTCGTCACTGGTCGGAGCCAACGACTGGTCCGAGGCAGTGGACATGAACACCGGCATGGGCGGCGTTTTCGGCCCGCCGGACAAGGGGTTTCCGGCCACCGGAGTGCTGGCCGAGGGCGCTCTGAACCAGCCTGGCTGGACCTATGCAGATGTCGACCTGTCCGCCATCGCCGAGGTCCGCGCCGATGGCCATGTGCTGAACCGGACCCATTGGCCAGAGCAGGACGCCCGAGTCGAAACGGTCACATTATCCGCCCTTTAGATGAATCCGCCCTTGAAATAAGGGAAAAATAGGCTCATTTAAGCGCACATCCCCGCAGATTCTGCGGGCGCAACCTAATGATGGAGACAACATGGCCAAGGAAGATACGCTCGAATTTCCCGGTGTCGTGAAGGAACTCCTGCCTAATGCGACGTTTCGGGTCGAGCTGGAAAACGGCCATGAAATCATCGCACATACGGCAGGAAAGATGCGCAAGAACCGCATCCGTGTTCTGGCCGGCGACAAGGTTCAGGTCGAGATGACCCCCTATGATCTGACCAAGGGTCGGATCAACTACCGCTTCAAATAACGCCTGCCGAGATGGCGTTTATCCTGGGATCGGGCAGCCCAAGGCGGCTGGACCTGCTGGCGCAGCTTGGCGTGCAGCCCGACGCCATCCGCCCCCCTGACATCGACGAAACACCGCTGAAGGGTGAGCTTCCTGTTCCGTATTGCAGTCGCATTACGCGTGAAAAAGTAAAGGCTGTTCAATCGGATAGCGGTGACATCACGCTTTGCGCGGACACGACAGTTGCACTGGGGCGGCGTATTCTGGGCAAGCCCCAGGATGAGGGGCAAGCCGCAGAGTTCCTGTACGCTCTGTCCGGTCGCCGTCACCGGGTGATCACTTCGGTCGCCGTTCGGCGCGGGGATCGCATCCTGCAACGTGATGTCGTCTCGCAGGTCAAGGTCAAACGCCTGTCTGACGTTGAAATCAACGCTTATCTGGCGACCGGTGATTGGCAGGGCAAAGCCGGGGCCTATGCGATCCAGGGCCCTGCTGGCGCATTCATCCCATGGATTTCGGGCTCGTTCACTGGCATCGTGGGGCTGCCCCTGTCCGAGACCGCCGCCTTGCTGCAAGGGATCGGCTACCCACTATATAGCGAGGCATCATGAAGGGTCGAACCATCGTTCTAGACCATATCCAAGACCGCGAGGCCGCGGCATTGATGGTCGACGGAAAGCTTGATGATCTCCTGATCGCCGCCGACGCGCCGGCACCCGGCACCATTTATCGCGCCCGTGCCGATCGACCGGTCAAGGGGCAGGGTGGTATGTTCCTGACCACACCCGACGGCCCGGCTTTTCTTCGACAGGTCAAAGGGTTGGCGCCGGGTGCCACGCTTTTGGTGCAGGTGGGCGGATATGCCGAGCCCGGCAAGGCCATCCCTGTAACCAACCGCATCCTGTTCAAGAGCCGCTTTGCCATTGTCACACTCGACGCACCGGGCCTGAACATCTCGCGCAGCATCAAGGATGAAGACAAGCGGGATCAACTGCTTGAAATCGCTCATGAACAAATGGGCGACAGCCCCTACGGGTTGATCCTCCGCTCCTGCTGCATGGATGCGGATGCCGGTGATATTGCCGACGACATTTCGGCCATGCTTGCGCAAGCTGAACAAGTGATGACGGACGAAGGGTTCGACGTCGAACTGCTGAGCGAAGGTGACAGCCCGCATATCCTGGCATGGCGCGACTGGACCGATCCTGCCGAGGTTGTGACGAAAACCGGCAGTTTTGAAACCCATGGTGTGCTGGACGCGCTGGATGTCGCCCGTGGCATTTCCGAACCTCTCCCCGGAGGCGGATATCTTTTTATCGAACCGACCCGCGCATTGGTGGCCGTAGACGTGAACACAGGCGCGGATACGTCGCTGGCGGCAGGAACAAAAGCCAACTTCGCTTGTGCCAAAGCCTTGCCACGTGCATTGCGTGTGCGCGGGCTGGCGGGGCAGATCACACTGGATCTGGCTCCGATGCCCAAGAAAGACCGCCGAGGGTTCGAATCCGCCCTGCGTGCGGCCTTTAAGTCGGACCCGGACGAGACGATACTGGCGGGATGGACACCTCTGGGGCATTTCGAGTTGCAGCGCAAACGCAGCCGGTTACCTGTCGCAGAGATCCTGAAATGAGCTGTCCGATCTGCGGAGAAGAAACGCAAAAGAAGTTCCGCCCGTTCTGTTCGAAACGCTGCGCAGACATTGATCTGGCCAAGTGGCTGAACGGCTCTTACGCGGTCCCGTCTCAGCGCGAAGACGACCCTGAGACCGAGGCCGATGCGGACGAACGCAATACAATGCGACCGCACTGAAAAAATGTAAAAAAGCCTCTGGACACTGCCGGTAGCAAGTCATAGAACGCCTCCACCCAACGACAAACGTCGTTCCCGTGCCCGGGTAGCTCAGGGGTAGAGCAGTGGATTGAAAATCCTCGTGTCGGTGGTTCGATTCCGCCCCCGGGCACCATTTAAGTCAGAGAAATGAGTGCTGGATATCAAACGCTTAGGTTCAATGTCTGGGCCTTTGGCTCGTCTGCAAGATGCTTGACCGAAAGTGTCCTGATTTGCGAGAAGATGCCATTTGACCCGGAGCATTCGACAGTAGTTGCCGTCTCAGGCCGAGCGCTCCGTCGCCTTTTCCGGTTCCGGAATCGTGGAATTGAAATGCAGGGCGCTTGCTCGGGTGGGATCTGAACAGATGGTTCGGTGCACAGAGTGGAGCGGAGTGCCCGCGATAGATCGGTTTGCGCCGGGCGAACCGCCAAGGTGTGCAAGATCAAGTCACACGTGTGCGTTGATCCTCGATCCCCATCGAGATTAACGAAGGTTCTTCGCGTTGGATGGTCTGAAAGCTTGCTTTGTCCTGCATCTTATCCCAATTGCTCAGGATCAGGCACTGCGCGACGGCTCCGCCCAGTGTGGTTCCCGGTCCAGTGACGATGAACATATCGGGTGCAAACTCTTTCGCGGCTTGTGATACGGCCTTTGTGAAATCATAGGTTTCGGTCACCTGATGACCCAAGGTGTAGTCCCAAAGCGCGTCCAGATCACAGGCGCCGGGCCACCAGATCTGACCGCGGCCATCTATCATGGGCAGATTGGGTTGTCGGAACAGATCTGCGGCAAGGCGGGTGCGACCGACTTCGGCAACTGGGCGTTGCAGGTGTGAATGAAACCCTGCGTGATTGGCCAGCCGCATCGGAAAGCGTTCCTGCACCACAGGCACCTTGTTTTCAAAGGCGGATAACCCAGCTTCATCCCCGGCCAGAACCAACATCCCGCCCAGATCAATTGACAGGGTGAGGGTCGCGCCAGTGCCGTCAATCTCAGCGACCAGAGCCAGCAGTTCGGCCTTGCGTTCCGGGTTCGGCTGCCAGTCGGCATCCATGAACGGATAGATCAACTGGCCGCCAATCAGGCTCTGCTGCATGAGTGTTCCCATGGTGTTGACCACCTCGAACCCTGCCTCGGCGGTCAAGGCACCCCCGCAGGCCAGGGCCGAATACCAGCCCATCGAGTTTCCGGTCACAGCCACCACGTCGATCTTCTCTGGATCAATGGCACGAAAATCGCCCAGCGTCGCGGCATAGATCAGGGCCGAGGCATTGTCGCCGCGCGTGTGCTTTGCCACGGAATACCGCGTTGCGCCGTCCAGTTCGCTTAGGGTTTCCTGACCCTGCGCGCGGCGCATGTCGTCGAATTGTGCCAGCAGGGCCTTGTCGATAAAATGGCGGCCCAGAACCCCCAATTCGGGTTTGTTATAGGTGCCGCGCCCCGGACAGATGACAACAGCGGTTTGTTTTGCTGACCTCATTTGCCCGTCTCCATCAGGGATCTTGCTGCGGCCTCGATGCTGTCTTTCGATGGCATGGTTGCGGCATAGGCCGGGCCGGTGGCGATAAAGCTGTCTTCGGCGGTAATACGTGCCATCGGCACATCTGTGGTTTCGTGGAAATGGGCCATCAGGGCTTCGGCCACGCCACCGTGATGCCGGGTTTCATCGACGATCAATATCCGCTTGGCGCCGCTTACGGCCCGGGTCAGCGCGTCTTTGGGCAGCGGTGACAACCAGCGCATGTCAATGATCCGGGTTTTTATCCCGTCGGCCTCGAGCGGTTTGCGCGCCTGATGGCTGAGGTAGACGCCATTGCCAAAGGTAACAATCGCCAGATCGTCGCCGTCGCCATCCACGCCGACCTCGCCGAAACCGATCCTTTCGGATGGGTCGGGGTAGGTGTGCATCCAGCCTGCGTCCCCAGCTTCGTGCAAGTCCCGCATCGGGTAGAGCGCGATGGGTTCCAGAAACACGACCAGCCGCTGTTCTTCCCGGGCCAGCCGCACGCATTCACGCAGCATTCGTGCAGCGTCGGCGCCGTTCGATGGGCAGGCCAGGATCAGCCCCGGAATATCGCGCAGCACCGCGACCGAGTTGTCATTGTGGAAATGCCCGCCAAAACCCTTTTGATACCCCAACCCGGCGATGCGCACGACCATCGGGTTGGTGTACTGACCGTTCGAGAAGAAGGGCAGGGTGGCCGCTTCGCCGCGCAACTGGTCTTCGGCGTTGTGAAGATAGGCCAGGAACTGGATTTCCGGCATGGGCGTAAACCCGTTCTGAGCCATCCCGATGGCTAGGCCCAGAATCGACTGTTCGTCCAGCAGCGTGTCGATCATCCGGTCAGGGCCGAAACGGGCCTGAAGCTTTTGCGTCACGCCATAGACACCGCCTTTGCGCCCGACATCTTCGCCCATCATCACGATCTCGCCGTGTTCAAGCATCAGGTCGCTCAGGGCCCAGTTGATCAGGCGTGACATGATCTGGGGTTCAGCATGTGCTTTGAGGTCGCCGCCGAATACCTCAGCCCGATGTTCAGCTGACGGGCCATTGGTCGGGGCACAGGGGCGTGCGGGCGGGATCAGGCTGGCCATCACGTCACCTGCGGTTTTCAGGCGAGGGCGGGTGATCGCCTTGTCGGCGACGCGGGTGACGCGGTCGCAGGTGTCGGTGTATACCTTCAGCGCGTCATCCGGTTGCATCGCACCGGATTGTTCCAGCAGACGGACGGAGTGCAGCAGGGGGTCGTTCGCCTCTTCGGCTTCGACCTCGGATTTTGGCATATAGGTGGTGGGCATATCTGCCCCGGCGTGGCCATACAGGCGCACCGTGCGGATGTGCAGAAATGCGGGCTTCTTGCGGCTGCGGACATAGGCGGCGGCTTCTTGTGCGACACGGTAGGTTTCGAAAATATCGAGCCCGTCACACGTGAAATACTTCAGTCCCGGTCGATGAGAGAATGTTGCGGCAATCCAGCCTTGTGGTGTCTTGGTCGAAATTCCGATCCCGTTGTCCTCACAGCAGAACAGCAGTGGCAGGGGAACCGACTGGTAAGACGTCCACTGCGCGGTGTTGAACGCGCCTTGCGCTGTGGAATGGTTGGCCGAAGCATCACCAAAGGAACAGTAGACGATGGCGTCGTCCGGCATTTCTGCATGTTCGGGTTTGTGACGGCGGGCTGCCGCGATTGCATAAGCCGCGCCGACAGCTTTGGGCAGGTGGCTGGCAATGGTCGAGGTCTGCGGCGGGATGCAAAGCGCCTTTGACCCCAACACCTTGTGCCGCCCACCGCTGATCGGATCATCAGAGGATGAAGCGAAGGACAACAGAATATCCCATGTCGGGCTCTGCCCCGGCACCTGATCGGACCGGGCGATCTGAAAAGCGGCGTCGCGGTAATGTAGAAAAGCAGGGTCCGTCGGGCGCAAGGCTGCCGCCACGGCGGCCATCCCTTCGTGACCAGAGGAGCCGATGGTATAGAATCCCTGGCCCGCTTTCTGCATTGCCCGGCTTTGGCGGTCCAATGCACGGCTGAGACATTGCGCGCGATATAGCCCGACTGCTTCGGACGCTGTCAGTGGGCCAGACGGCGTCGCGCCAGCGGGGAAATCCCGTGCCGCAACCCGGCGCAGGAAGTTGTCATGCACAATGGTTGCGCGATCCATTTTTGTCGTCCTCAGGCGAAGGCTTGCAGGCCCGTTTGTGCGCGACCCAAGATCAAGGCATGAACATCATGCGTGCCTTCATAGGTGTTCACGGTTTCCAGATTCACCATGTGGCGGATCACGTGGAAATCCTGGCTGATGCCATTACCGCCGTGCATGTCACGTGCGTGGCGGGCGACCTCAAGTGCCTTGCCGCAATTGTTGCGCTTGATCAGACTGATCATCTCGGGTGCTGCGCGGGCTTCGTCCATCAGACGACCCACGCGCAGAGCGGCCTGAAGGCCCAAGGCGATTTCGGTCTGCATGTTCGCAAGCTTCAGCTGGAACAGCTGCGTTTGCGCCAAAGGGCGACCGAACTGTTTTCGGTCCAGACCGTATTGCCGCGCGGCGTGCCAGCAGGCCTCGGCTGCACCCATCGATCCCCAGGCGATACCGTATCGTGCGCGGTTCAGGCAGCCAAACGGCCCTTTCAGACCTTCGACACCCGGCAACAGAGCATCTTCCCCGACCTCGACATTGTTCATCACGATCTCACCCGTGATCGAGGCGCGCAGCGACAGTTTGCCTTCGATCTTCGGAGCTGAAAGACCGGGTGTACCTTTTTCAAGAACGAAACCCTTGATCTTGCCGTCATGCGCGTCTGATTTGGCCCAGACAACAAACACGTCAGCAATGGGCGCGTTCGAGATCCACATCTTTGACCCGTTGAGGACATAGCCCCCATCAGTCTTTTTCGCGACGGTTTTCATGCCGCCGGGGTCCGAGCCTGCATCGGGCTCGGTCAGGCCAAAGCAGCCAATTGACTCACCGCTGGCCAGTTTCGGAAGGTATTTCCGGCGCTGTTCATCCGTTCCGTAGGCATAGATCGGATACATGACGAGGCTGGACTGCACCGACATCATCGAGCGGTAACCGCTGTCGACCCGTTCCACTTCGCGTGCGACCAGACCGTAAGTGACATAGCTGGCACCGATGCCGCCGAATTCTTCGGGGATAGTCGTGCCCAGAAGGCCCATTTGACCCATCTCGCGAAAGATTTCGGGGTCTGTTTCTTCATTGGCGAAAGCCTGGGTCACACGTGGCAGCAGTTTGTCCTGCGCGTAGGCGTTGGCCGCATCGCGCACCATGCGTTCGTCTTCGGCCAGCTGGTCTTCCAGCAGAAAAGGGTCATCCCAAGTGAAAGGGCCAAGCTGGGGGCGGGATTGTGGTTTCATGAGAGTTTCCTTTCTACAGCGGCTTTGAGACGTGCAAGCCCCGCTGCAATTGTATCTTGGGCATAAGCAAAGCTCAGGCGAAAATGTCCGGGCAACCCGAAGGCGCGACCGGGAACCAGAGCGACACCGGCATCTTCCAACAACCAGGTGCAGAAGTCAGCGTCATTTTTGAACGGTCCTCCCTGATCCTCAAGCAGTCCGGCGCAGGAAGGAAAGGCGTAAAACGCCCCGTCGGGAGCCGCGCAGCGCAACCCCGGAACCGTGTTCAACCCTGCAACCACCAGATCACGGCGTTCGGAAAAAATGACCCGGCGATCTTCCAACAGGTCCGGGCTGCCGGTCAGCGCCGCAAGCGAGGCCCATTGTGCAATCGAACAGGCGCCCGATGTAACCTGCCCCTGAACGGCCACCATTGCCTTGATCATCTCGACCGGCCCGATCCCCCAGCCGATGCGCCATCCGGTCATGGACCATGCTTTGGCGACACCGTCGACGATCAACAGACGGTCGGCAAGGTCAGGGGCCGCGTCGGCCACTGAAACAAACGGAGTAAAGCTGAGATGGCGATAAATCTCATCCGCAAGAACCCAAACCTGTGGATGACGGGACAGAACAGATGAGAGGGCGGCGATCTCATCCTGTGTATAGATTGCCCCCGACGGGTTC
This sequence comes from Ruegeria sp. AE4, assembly GCF_056542185.1. Taxonomy (NCBI): domain Bacteria; kingdom Pseudomonadati; phylum Pseudomonadota; class Alphaproteobacteria; order Rhodobacterales; family Roseobacteraceae; genus Ruegeria; species Ruegeria sp. AE4. The sequence goes on from NZ_JBQFZK010000028.1 coordinate 9,670, forward strand.
GACGGCGTGTTGAGCATCAGCCAGCGCGTGCGCGGTGTGATTGCGGCCTCTAACTGTTCCGGCAGAAGCTTGAACCCCTGATCCATCGGGCAAGGCAGAATGACGGGCGTTCCACCCGCCATCCGCACTATGTCAGAATAGCTGGTCCAGTAGGGCGCGGGCATGATGACCTCGTCGCCGGGGTTCAGGCTGGCCAGCATGGCATTGGCAATCACCTGCTTGGCACCGGTGGACACAATGACCTGAGCCACTTCGGCTTTGGCCTGCCGGGCAACTTCGGCGCGCAGGTCGGGCACCCCGGCCGTCGGCGGGTATTTCGTCTTGCCGTCCAGCGCTGCCGCGTGGGCAGCTTCGACCACATGGGGCGGGGTGGGCAGGTCAGGCTCACCGGTCGACAATGCCACAACATCGCGCCCTTCCGAACGCAAGCGTGCGGCGGCCTCGGAAATCTGCACGATTTCGGACAATTCGATACCGTTTAGTCGGTTTGCGCGGTGAAACACTGTCAATCTTCCTCTGGAGGTGACTGAGGTTCTATCTGCAAAGTAACTTGATAAAAATACGCTGTTTTGTATCGTTTCTGTGACTAAAACTCATGAGTGATATGCCCAGAATCAGCTCCCTTCCGTCTTTTGCCCTCATGCGCAGCTTCGAGGCTGCCGCACGCCACGAAAGCTATACCATGGCAGCAGAGGAACTTGGTGTGACGCAGGGCGCGGTTAGCCGCCAAGTGCGTGAACTTGAGGCTGCGCTGGGGGTGACGCTGTTTCGCCGGGTCGGGCGTGCCGTTCGCTTGTCGAAAGCGGGTCGCGCTTTGTTTGAAGAACTTGCCGGAGACCTTGAGCGGCTGAACGGTACGATCAATCGTGCGATCGCGGCCGGTGACGGTGCGTCGTTGCTGTCCTTGGCGGTCCTGCCCACCTTTGCGACACGGTGGCTGGTGCCAAGACTGCCGGATTTCAAGCACCTGCATCCGGGGATCGAACTGGATTTGCATTCCTACACGACACCGTTCAGCCTGGAAGAGCGGCGCGTGGACCTTGCCATTCACTTCGGGCACGAAGATTGGCCTGGTGCGCGGCTACGCAAGCTATTCCCGGAAAAACTTGTCGTGGCAGCTGCGCCCGTGTTGTTGGGCGCCCAACGGCCTTTCGAGGAACAGCATGTGTTCGATCTGCCGCTGTTGCATCTGACCTCACGGCCCGGGCTATGGTCCGAGTATCATGCAAGCCTTGGGCTTGACTCCAGGGCGGTTTTTCCAGGGATGCGCTTTGATCAGTTCTCGATGCTGATCGAAGGCGCAGTTGCCGGACTTGGGGCTGCGATTTTGCCGTCCTACCTGATCGAGGCCGAGTTGGCGTCTGGCGCGCTGGTCCAGACCGGGCAATTGGTGAATGCCTCGGGCAGCGCATATTTCATTGCAACGCCGACCGGGCAGAGGAACGAAGCCGTACAAGCGTTTGCGGACTGGATCATCCGGCAAACGAAAGGGCATTTGTAAGGGTGCGGACGCGACAGATGGGTTACAGCATCCGGATGCCCTGCATGGTCTGGATGATTGCCAGATCCTGCTCGTAAAGCTCTGTAAATGCGTCAACGATGTCTGCGTTCCAGCCGGGCAGATCGAGTTCTTCTTCGACCTCATCGGGCCTGGCATAGTCTTCCAAAACCCGCGCAAGGTCTTCGCGTTGAGTGTCCTTGTCGAGGCCGACACCGCCCCGCACGATGTCCAGAACATGCTGTTGACCGGTTTCAGTCAGAAGCGACGACAGCAACGCATATTCATCCACCAGAGGAGCGTCACCGGGCAGGCCCGCCATTGCGCGCGTGATATCCCCCAGAATCAGTGGCAGATGTTCGTTCTTCCACAAAGTGAGCTGCACCTGAGGTGCAAGATCGCGCAGATCTTCGATCATGCTCAACCAGCTCAGGCAACTCAGATCGGTGCTGGTCAGAATCTCCTGTCGGTGATCTTCATGGATCGACATCAGGACCTTGGGTATGAAAAAACCGGGGTTCACCAGACCGACAAATATTTCGACCTGAGCATCGTCCAGCAAGGTCTGCACATAGGCTGTCCGCTGCCCGGCAAAAGGGTAAATCTGTCCATGTTGCAGGGCAGAGCGTGTTGGGCCAAAGAACTTGTCGTTCGAGAGGATGACACGATCAACATTTGGATCATCCGGAAGAAGGGCGTGCAGCCCGTCCTGTGTTTCTGCATCAGACAAATCCTGAGCAAGGGCATCAGACAGAACCTTGACAAACTGACGTCCGCCGCGCGGTCCCAAGATCGCAGCACGGCTATCCGCCAAGGCCTGCTTGTTTGCCGAAAGCGAGGACAGCACTTGCCCTTCATCGGCGAAAGCGGCCCCGGCATGGATTACTACCTGCATCTTTTGTCCTTTTACCCTCAGGGGCTGTGTCCATCCCATTCCATGTCTTTGCGTCGCGTGAAAATCTGCAACGAACCAACCGTGCGGTTTCTGCACTTTCTCAGGAAATCGGGCAATCCCCAAGTTTGAGTTAAAAATGAGGGTTGCAGTCCTCTGTCGGACGAAGTAATCGACTGCCAGTGCCCCTATAGCTCAGCTGGTAGAGCAACTGATTTGTAATCAGTAGGTCCGCGGTTCGAGTCCGTGTGGGGGCACCACAAAATCCTAAAAAGATTATAATTAACAACTACTTAGGTTTATTTTGAATAGCTCGGACCACCCTTTGGGCCACCTTTGCGTGCCCGCTTGGGAAGAGAGCAAGACCTGGTAGGGATGTCGCACTGAGCGCTCTTCGGCCAAAAGAGACACTGGCATTGTTTCAGTGACGATGTGCTGTGGTTTACCTTCGAATGTTCATTGATTTGAGCTTTTGGAAGCCTATTGCGCACTCTCTGCGTATCTTGCTTCGGATGTTGCAAGCGTTCCGAGGAAGAACTGGTGCTCATATCTTGACCATCATTCACTTCACGGTCTCTATGAGTAAAAAAAAGACATTGAGGAAATCGAATTCGGAGCCATGAAGCTTACCAAGATTGCTTTCTTAACGGCTTTCCGCATTCGCAAAGAAAAATAACCGGAGCACCCTTGCCCAAAAGAACCAGAAGCCACCGACTCGAAGACATCTCAATTGTAGAATTCCAAAGGCTTTTACCTGACGAATGGGTATGCCGAACCAAAGACAAAGACTATGGCGTAGACTTGGAAGTTGAAATATTCGACGAGCAAGGAAACGCCACTGGCCTACTTTTCTATGTTCAATTGAAGGCCACAGATAAGGCGGATGCAGAACGCTCTGTTAAGATGAAGCTTGATCGTCTCGAGTATCTCGCTTCTTTGGACGCACCCTCTATGCTGGTCCGCTATTGCGACGCGACGAAAGCCACCTACTTTATGTGGATCAGCAATGTCTTTGCTCAGATTCGAAGCACCTCTACCAATTCGACGACAATCAACTTTGATGAACTCGATGCGTGGACTGAAGAAACTCCATTTAATTTAATAAAAACGGTTAAGACTTATCGCACAATCAAGTCCTTTTCGAGATCGTTGCCTCTTGGACTGACTGTCGATGAAGAAGGGCAAGCGGGACCCAAGGTATTTGAGGTGAAGCTTGCAATTTCTAAGCTTCAGAGCATGAGCGCTATGGTCATCTCAAGTGACGACCCAGAGCGATGTTTGCCAATCGTCTTGCACCTTCAAGAAAACGCGATCACTGCATCAATAGACGTAGTGGCCAGCATAACTTGGGAAGTCGAAGGCTTTACTAGCCAAAACATACTCCCAGAGTTGGTTTATGTTCTTGCCTATATGGCTGGTAGGTACGAATTCCAACGTCAGGCCATAGAATTGACACGGATAATAAAAGCCAACGATTTCAAGACAGAAACAAGGTTTCTTGCAAGTCGAGTCGCACAGCTTGCAATAGGTGACCCTGAGGTGGCCGCTGAAATTGCACAAAGAAACAGGTTACACTCCATTCAGGACGACGGATATCTTGCATATGTCGATGCGCTGCTGTCGAGTGAGCTCCCGATAGACAAACGCAAGTATGCGATCGAGAGTTTTTATAGAGATGCAATCTCTGATCACGATCCAGAGGATAAGCAGAGGGTCTCTACAATTTACTACTCCCTTGCGAATTTTCAAATGAACATGGGAAGCTACTCGGAGGCCGTGGGCAACTACAATAGGGCGAGAAAACTAAGTGGAGACTACCTAACGCGGCCATACTTTTTGAATGAACTCGCGGCTTGTTGCTTCTGGAGGAGGAGGTTCAAAGCGGCTGCGAGGTTCTACGTGGCATCCTATGAATTAGCCCCGGGCTCGCAGGTTGGTATCTGTGCTGGAGATGCTTTGCTCTATTCGGGTGATTTCGGGGGAGCCAAGAAAATCTTTGAGAATCTCAGTAACGAACCATCCGATCGAGTGACCGTAGCTGAAGCGACCATAAAGGCATGGCTTTGTTCATGGCTTGATAGATTCTATCAGCATAACGAACTTTCCGGCACTGCCGTACTGAACGATAGGAGCTTGTGGTTTAGCGTCATCGACCAAGCTCTAGAGGATCAAGAGTATTTGCACGCACTCGGCGCGGCTTTAGTAGAGGCATTCTTGTGTGACGGAGATGAAGGGCTTTGGGCAGATGCGGTAGGTTTTGCGTGGAGCACCAAGGATAGTGAGCTTTTCCTCGGTACGCTCTCGTGCGCAATCTGGAGAAACGGTTATGAGGTATATGCTTTGTTCCGCAAAAACCTAGAAAAAAGTCAAATTCCAGAGGATGGCATGGAGCATTTCGATAAGTTAGCAAGCGCACTTTATGAGTTGCGACCGGTTATGCAGCCTGGCGGTGTAATCAAACGGCTGGTTGGCCCGGACAACTTTGACTCTGTTCAAGAAATTCCTGCGACATAGCGTACATTGCGGGAGTGTATCGGATGGTTCGATGGCCCTTAATTGGGCATCTGTTCACTTGTTGCAAAACCAGTGTGCGGTTGATCGTTCAAGCTGAAAATCGTCTGAAATTAAAAGACACCGGAAACGAATTTAATACATAAAGCAATAGATTGGACGGTCCGTCTTATGGGTGAAGCAAAGGCAAAGAAGCGACGGCACGCGAAGGTTTTGGAAGTCGCGAAAGGTTGTATCTATTGTGCAGGAGTTGGGCCTGCGGAACAAATCGACCACATGCCTCCAAGGGCTATGTTTCGAATGACCCAAAGGCCAAAAGGTTTGGAGTTTCCTAGCTGTTCTGTGTGCAATCAGGGCTCAAGTAAACTGGATGTGGCAGCAATTTTCATGTCGCGCACATTTCCAGGAATACGCGACGAAGCGGACGAGGAGGAATGGGATAGGGTGTTGCGAGAGATGCAAAGAGTCGCGCCTGAATTCCTGAAGGAGATGTGGCTGCCAAAAGAAGCAATGCAAGAAATGATGTGGCGGGAGGGGGTGTTTGATCCTAAGTTGGCAGGTTTTCGTGCCAATGGGCCGGTTGTTGGCGCGTATATGCAGGCGTTTGCGGCCAAAGTTGGTTTTGCATTGCGCTACGAAGACGTTGGCTACCCAATCCCCCAAAAAGGAGGGCTACAAGTTCGTTGGTTCACGAGTGGCGAGCTTCTTAACGGAAACATTCCTGAAAGTTTATATGCAAGCCTCGGTTCGATAAATGTGATGAGGCAAGGAAAGATCACTTCAGATGGGACCTTTGAATACGGCTGGGGTAACTTCAACAGTAAACCTGAAGTGCGCCTTTACTACGCTAAAGTTCGACAAGCATTCGCCGTTGCCGCTTTTGTTGCGGATGACATGTCACTTTTACCGTTTCCCACAACAAAGCTTGCGACCTTCGCTCCAGGAGAGTTGAGCAATCCTGTTCGTGATCGGATAATTGGTTAATGACCGATCGAAGGCCGCAAGAACAGCAGTGCAAAAGTGCTCCGGATTTGCGATCAACGAGTACCGTAGTGTGTTTTTAGTAAGCCTTATCGCGTAAGATGGCATTGAACTGCAAGGTGGGCGTCACTCGATAAGCAACTCATCGTCTTCATGAAAAAGGTCATCACTGAATACTGCGGGTCCGAATCCGTATTCGTATGAGACGTTGTGCAAATTGACTTTATTGATTCCTTCAATGCCAACCACACCTTCGACTATCGGGCGACCAAAAAGACAAAGATTGGCATGCTTTGCTTTGGCTGCCTGCTGGAAGTAGCTTTCTACAAGAAAGCCGTCGTACCCAAGCGAATGAATGTGGGCAGCCAACGCTTGGCACGTTCGGTAGCTGCCATGGTCATAAATCAGGCTTTTCAACCATATTCTTGGATCGTCAAAAGGTGAAACGTCAAAATCCGTCTTTGGTGCCGTCAGGTCCATTAACTTGAGAGGGCGTTTCGGGTGCATCTTCGCTACAAAAATGTCGTCTTCAAGATTCACCCGGCTCTCGTGTAGGCATGTTTCCACGTCAAGGGAGCAATACAATATAGGCAAACCAGCAGAATCAAATCGTCCGAAATTGGTCCTGATCTCCTCTGGCGGAGAGCAGAAGCGGTTATCCTCAGGTGTAAACTCGATATTGCTCTGCACCCTATAAAACGTCGCCGAAGGGTTCAGTGTCTTTTCATGGTGGTAGTCACAAATCCCTTGGTAGTCATTCGTTTCCCATCGCTGTACCCCGTCTTCTTCAACAGGTTTGCCGAACATCCACAATGGAGGGCCATACAGAAAAACTTTGACTCCGAAGGACTTGGATAAACGCCGAATGTCTTTCTTCAAAGTTTCCCTACCGACCTCATCAATCGGTCTATCGAAGTAATTGAACTGTAGCATTGGCGCAAACCATCCCTTTCCAGAAAAGATGGACCCGCGAACGAAAAACTCCGTACACGTTTCTTCTAGAGATGCTCTGGATAGTTTTACTCCATCGGAGGATTCGCAGGTTGGGCACTGGCCCGGAGTGTGTCTTCCGTTGTTTCGTGCTACGCTGCGCAAACCTGGGTCGGAAAAGCAATTTGAACACCCAACTACTTTGTTTCTGTGCTTTCTTTGGTAATAGTTTTTAAGAAATCGAAAACGCATTGCTAGTTTCCACCGAAGTCTACTCTTAGTTGATTCAATCGCCCCAATCGGCCTCAGAAAATTGCTCGAGTCGGTCGCCTCTACAACCCTGATCATCGTGCAATGAAGTTAAGAATCCCAATTTTTAGTGCCAGACGAGCAGACTAGTTATGAGAACGCTGGCGTTTTCTTGCTGGTAACGCAGCTCTTCGAAGATGCTGTTTAGGCGGATCAGTTAGCTCCTCGCACAGTTCAGACAGCAATTCGTCGTAGGGTTTCGGTCCAGCATCTTCGGCAACCTCTGCCTGATTGTCAGACACTGAAAGTAGTTCAACCAGCCGGATTTGGAGTTCGCGGACCAGCATCATATCGCTTTGCTCACCCTCGCTAACTTCTCCGTAGGCATTGGCGTCTAGTGGCTTTTGACCGGGACGCCCATATAGGCCAATTCGTTCTCCCATTCTAGCAAACTGTGCTTCGGCGTTTGTCACCGTGTTCAAGAAGGCGCGTTTTTCTTTGGCATCGGTTGCTGATTGAAACCCTGCCCATGCCTCTGCTCGAACCTGACGGAGTGAGGATACGCTTTCCATAACGAAGTCACGCGGCTGCATGGATACGGCTTCTTTGCGCAGGTCGTCCAGCAGTCTCTGCTTCCACCTATAGGCAGTGTCCACAGAAATGCCGAATGCGTCCGCAATAGCTTTGCCGGAATAGTTCTGCATCAACATCGGGTGTAGCAGTTGCCTGACAATTTCCCATTGTTGCTCAGAGCGTAGGCGACCAGATTGCCGGATCGTTGCGGCAGGTGAACGGACATTTTCGGCGTCAAGTTGGGTTTGCTCGGGCGTTGGGCAGGGCTGCTCGGTCATTTTGATGCCTTTCGGACTTTGGGGGTATTTGCGGCGTTAACCGGCATTGCAGTTCAGAATTGCACCCGGGTTCAAATGTCGATGTCTAATCGGGCGATGATCCAGCCCAATGCGAAGAACGCCGGATAGAACAACAACCAGCCCCCATAAGTCAGGTAGTGAACTAGCGACTTTTCCTGTTCGTGGATGACACAGACCATCGCGTCCACGTCACCGCCCAGCGCATCGCGGTTTCGGCTGGGTACAACGAGTTTCTGGTAAGTCACTCTTCCGATCATCAGATAGAGGATCGTGACGAGGATAAAAACGACTGTGGCAATACTCATTGGTCTGTTTTCCTATTGGGGTTGGTGTGTGGTTCGGCCTGTTTGAGATGTCTTTTGATGATGGCGCGGATCGCGTCATTCTCCCGCGTACCGGGGAGTGCAAAGAGGTTTTCGTGAAGGTGGCCAAATACAGCGTGGTCTACGTTCGCGCCGGCAGAGGTTCGCAGATAATGCGAGAGTTCCGGCCCGTCTGATCGTGCGGCGGGGAAGCCTGCACGCCAGTCACGCAGGACACGCCATGCGTTTATCGGAGGCGCGTCTAGGAGCGGGCTCGCAGGCGTTATTTGGTTTGGGTCAGCAGCAGCGTCTTCATAGGTCCCTAGGAGCGCATGTAGCCGCTCCATATCCATCTGCTCAGCGATGCCAAGTCGCTCTTCCAGCCGGGAACGCGCGTCGTCAGCGATGCCAATGTCATCCCGGTTGGGGTCGAACCTATAGCCGAGGAAATCCAAAGGCGTATCATCGGCGTATTGGGTTTCGCACATTGCAAGCGGACCAGCAGGGCACCGTTCAAGATGAGCGGCCAAGGTATCTGCCATCGCCCGAGTTCCGGCAGGTGTACGCGCCGCAATGACGATGTTGTCAAAGCAGATCATAACCTTTGTGTCCGCGCGATCTGGCAATCCGACAAGCAGATGCGCGAGAACAACGCCAGAGGCCGGGGAGCCTTGCATAAGGCCCTTTGGCCCGCCTACATTGTGGTCAGTCTCATATATACTCCCAGAAGAACCAAAATCCTGTTTAGCCTGCGAAGCATTGTCGGGATGGTTGGTCACTGAAAAGCATAGTCTTCTAGTATCAAGTGCTCGGCGGGTCACCTCCTGTGGCAATGGTAGGGAATACAGGGCGTCCGGGTTGATGCTCTGGTAGCAATCAATCACGTCGGTCTTGGCTAGGTAGACGTACCCGGAATTCTGAAGCTGTTTGAGTTGTCTGGCGAGGTCATCGCGGCTTGCGCCGGGGATACCGAACAGCGTGCCGTTCGGCGCGGTCTGTCGGTTGATCACCTCCCGGATCAAGTAGTGCGTAGCCTTCAGTGTTGGTGGAAAAATGCATATAGGACGCGAAGACCCGTCGGGTTTGGTCTTCGGATACCATCTGATCGGCGGATAATTGGTCGCCCAAGCGTCAACCTGTTTGCTTAGCCTTCGGACGTCATCCGGGTAAGCATCCCCGCCCAGCGCCTTGTATGCAGAGACAAGCTTAACATGGGGTGAGCGAAGAAAATTTCGGATTACAGGTTGAAGGCGTTGCCCGGACGTGGTGGCGGAACCGATGGCGTCGGCCCGTTCGTGGTAGACGTCATAGGCTTGCCCAATTTCTCGGGACCATGCCCGGTCGATGTCCGAATTTGAACCCGGGTGCATGTTTGCCACGCGCTGGGTGATGCGTATTTCACAAGTTTCAGGCATGGCATTTTGCACCCGGGTTCAATTTTGCTTCGATGAGAAAGTGAGTGTGGCTATCAGCGGGCGTATTCGCGCATCACTGAAAGCTGGCGCAGAAGTCGCAAAAGCTCTTTTCCAGCAAAGCGGGTGTCTATGAGGATGTCACCAAATTCAATCTGTGTCGCATTGGGTGCTGGCGTGTTTGGGTCATCAACGTCTGCCTGTAATTGCAGCAGGAGAGTACTGAGAATGCCGATGAACTTAGTGATATCCTCTTGTAGTTGGTCGTTTTTCTGATCAATCAGGTTGGCAACTGGGGGTGATTTGGCGGTCATGTGGGCTATTCCGTGTCTTTGATGGGTTGATCTGACAGGTAGGGTTCGGGCGGAATTGCACCCGGGTTCAAACTGAGGGGCTTTCGTACAATTCTTCGAACGCGAATTTGCACTCGTAGCTCTCTTCCACCTCGCCTGTGCTGAATGTGGTTTGGACCGGATCGATTGCGTGTTTTTCGAGTTCGCTCTTGATGGCTTCGGAGACCTGGACCGCGTTACCGTGATTGAACACGATAAACTTATCCTGCGCTTCGCTTGGAACGCGGAACCGATATTGCCTTCCGCGCACCAATGTCGCTAAGTATTCAATTGGTTTCATTGTCTTACCCCTTAGCGGCTTTTTGTGCCGCCGAAAGCGCGGGCGATGTTGCTGGCACCTTTTTGCGGCGCGGACTTGTCGCCCAGTGAGATACCAAGACGATTTTCGATGTCCTTCCGACGTTCACTACGCTGATCTTTTTGGGTATTTTTCTTTTCCCGCCCAGCGCGATCATGGCTGACACCGAACGCTGCTGCTGCGTTTCGTTGGGCGGCAATCTCGGTTGTTTCAGGTTTGGGCTTTTCAGGGTTGTCACTTGCGCGAGTTGCCAATCCCCAATTGTGTTTTAGGGAATTGAACCCGGGTGCATCGGTTTTTTTCGATGACATGATTATCTCCGATATTGTGGGTTGAATTTGAGTTAGCCGCGAGCATCCGCGAACGCTTGCATTGCGGCTGAAACTTCATCTTCGAGCCAGAAAGACCGCGATCCAATCTTGATCGGCCTCGGCCAACGGCCATCTTCGATCATCCGATGAAGCGTACTTTTGCTGAAAGGACAGACTTCAAGCACCTGATTGGTGCTGTAGAACTTTTTGTGAGTTTCCATGATACATCCTGTGACCCGTTGGTGTGTCTGGGGTCAGAGGTATCAGTCGCTAATTGTACGCTGGAGAGAACCGTACAACTACTTCGTCGCTCTTTTAGCTCTAATGTACCGAGACCTATTGGCCTTGACGTTTTTGTCATCGGATTTGTCTTTGTGTTGAGCCCCATAGCCCCTTCTGGTGGCTTCTGTGGCAGCGGCCAGAACGCTCCGATCCGGGTGCCTATTTCTATACTCGTCCATGAATTTGACTAACTTCATGGTTTCCGCACGGTAGATTTTGGCTCTCTCCGTCCCTCCGGTCTTGCGAGAACTTTGCTGCGCACGTTCGCGAGCCATGTCAGTCAGGTACTTCTCTCGAAGAAAATCTGCTGTCAGTAGGCTGCTTGCCAAAAAGCAACGGTCAACTAACTCCAAAATCATATGTTCTTGTTCAGGCAAAACTGTCTGCAGACTTTTTTCGATTTCCTCTAAAACGTCTTCCGCGTCGTGCAGTCTTTTTCGGTCACGCGCTGTAACATCAGTCTCTTTTTTTCGAAGATCAATCCTGCGGCGTCCTGTCGCAAGTGAATAAGGGGCAGCATTTTTTGATGCAGCAATCACCTTAGCAAGTATTTCAGGTGGGATTTCGCCGCTGTCATCTAAGCCACTGATAGTCAGGGTTATTGTGGCGTCCATGGCATCGTGTTCTTCGAACTTTGTGTCGATGCGAGGAATTGTGGTTTCGGGGTCGTTTGTCATTTTGCCACCAACTTTACAACTTCTGCGCTTTGTCCGGTCACATGCTGCGCCCAGCGCTCCATGAGAATACGACGTTGTTCAAGGAAGTCCGTTCTGCGGTAAGTGCGTTCAACCTTGCTGCCGGTCTCGTGGGCTAGGGCCATTTCGGCGACTTCGCGCGGCGCGTCGGTTGCCTCTGCGCACCATGTCCGGAAACTGGACCGGAACCCGTGAGGCCGTGCCTCTAGTTCCTGACGCTCCATCAGGCGGGACATGGTGGCATCGGAGATAACCCCCTTTTTGACATTGGGAAACAGGTAGCCGTCCTTTTCGAACGCCGTAGCTTGCTCAATGATGCGCTGGGCTTCACTGGACAGCGGCACATGAAACTCTTTTCCGGTCTTCATCTTTTCCGCCGGAATTACCCACGTATCGCCGTGCAATTCATCCAGATGAATGAAACGCAGGGGTCTGGACCGGACCGCAGTGAGGATTAACAACCGAAATGCGAGATGTGTGACCGATCCGTCATTAAGGCTTTCATAGAATGCAGGAACGTCTCTCCATGGCATCGACGGTATGTTTTTGCGAACCTGACGGGATTTGCCAAGTAGTGCTTTGGCTTTCATCGTTGCTTGGAGGTCTACATCCAGCCCCATTGCCGCCGCATGCCGGAATACAATGCCCAGCCGGTTCATAGCTTTCTTTGCTGTCTCGCCCTTGGAATGCCAGATGGGAGCGAGAGTGTTTTTGATGTCCTGTTGGTCAATCTCTTCAATTGGCACATTGCCAAGTTTGGGAAGAACGTGCAGTTCGAGCGGAGAAAACCAACGCCCAGCCTTGCCATCGTCCTTTAACTCGGCTTGACGGGCCGCAAAGGCTTCCTTCGCTACCACCGTTAGGGTGTGATCAGCTTTAGCGGCTTCCCGGCGTATCCGTTCCCGTTCTTTGATCGGGTCTTTTCCTTGGCGGGCGACGGCCCGCCATTTCTCGGCCTCTTCGCGGGCTTCTTTAAGAGATACGGCAGACAAAGCGCCCAAGCCCATTTCTCTTCGACGCCCGTGGACGTGAACCCGAAGGAACCATTTGCCGCCATCTCCATCTTTTTTGTGCAGCCAGAGGCCTCCGCCGTCCGAGTATTTGCCGGGTTGCGCATTCTTTACCTGCAATGATGATAGCTTGTTGAGTGCTGGCATTGGTCCACCCTATGGTCCACCTTCTACTGTGAGGCACACTGAACCACTCTGACGCGAATGGAAACCACATTTTTATGTTTAGCAAGGGTTTAGGTGATTTTTTGAGGCAGCCTGAAACGCCCAGAGTTTTGCGTGTTCAAGTCTTCAATGCAGTGTGGGGGCACCATTTAAACACCAGTCAAACACCGGAAAATAGGAAGTTTCCTCAATAGTTTGAGGTGCTTCCCAAATCTGTGGTTGGGTTTGAGTGCGGTTAGAACATAACGTGAACCTTGTAAAATCACCGCCGTTACAAGGACACGACATGCCACAGATCAAGTTCAAGGATTCGACGCTCAAGAGTTTGTCGGCAGACAAAACAACATGGTTCACAGACCCAACCGTCAAAGGCCTACGCCTATGCGTCACCAAGGGAGGCGTTAAAACTTGGTGGGTCAACAAATGGGACCCGAGTGCGCAAAAGACGCGGGCTGTGAGGCTCGGCCAATGGGCGAGCAAAGGCACACACTGCGCCTGGGCGAAGAAACAGATGGGTGCTGCTCTCCTCGATATTCAGGAAGGCAATATCCACACGCGCGATGAGCGCGAACTGGAAAAGAACCGTCTTGGCATTCCAACTTTCGCGCAGGCTCTTGACCAGTACATCGAACACCGCACAAGCGAACGGGCGTCGGGCAAGGCTCCGATGGTCGAGAAAACGGCGCAGGATTACCGCAACTCGTTCAGCCTGCACTTCACGCGCTGGGCCGATATTTACGTGGACGAATTGCCGATCCTCGAGATCAATCAATACCTGAACTCACTGCAACTAACGCGACCGCATGGCGCGCGAACAGCATCGGTCGTGGCAGGCGCCGTCGTCCGGTTCATAAACCGCCTTTGCGCACTCGCTTTGCCGTTTCCGTCTTTGTTGGACAACACGACCATCAAGAGCCGCGTCGAGACCGGCAAACTCGACATGTCGGTTCCATGGGCGGATCGCTGGGCCGAGATCGAGCAGATCGGTAACGAGCACATTCGCCTGTGGTGGATGCTGACTTGGTACACAGGCTTCCGGCAGGAGACGTTCCGCACGTTGACATGGGATCAGGTCGATCTTGAAACCGGCATGATCACGTTCCGGCGTAGCAAGCACACGTATGACCGGCAGATCGCTATTTCAGACGATGCGGTCAGGCTGTTTAAACGCCTCAGGGAGATCAAGTATGACGATTGCGATTGGGTGTTTCCGTCGCGCCGGATTGTAGGGGAACGTCGTGGGCATCTCGGTCAAATGGATGCCTTGGGAATGACGAAGCCGGGCGACCTGCGTCACTTCTGGATGACTGCCGCACGCGAAGTCGCACCGCGCCACGTTCACAGGTGGCTTGCCCAGCAGACGATGACCGACAACGATCTTCGGATGCTCGGCCATTACGGTGAGCCGACTTTGGAAGAGCAAAAGGCGGCGGCGAATGCGATTGCGGCGGCGATCAACACGCGATTGGGGGTGGCACCTTCATCCGTTGTTGAATTGCGCCGAGACAGTGCTTAACTCAATAAGTACATGCCTGACCGAGGGTTGAACCGAACCCGCGCGTTAGGCCGCGCTGAAAAGGAACTCGCGACCCAAGGAACCCGAAGCAGCCCCATGGGCGGTGACGGCGAGCGAGCGGACCCAGGGGTAGACTACGCGCGGTCATGGGCCTCATCACGAGGACAAACCTATGACTATTGAAGAACTCGCCGCGCGTATTGACTCCCTGCAAGATCAGTTGATCCGCGCAAACCCTCCCCTGATCATGACAAGTTCAGAAGCAGCCGCCTTTCTCGGCGTATCGGATGAAACGATGCTCCGCTGGCGCAAGGACGGTTTCGGGCCGTCATACTCTCAGCCGAATTGTCGGATAGTGCGATACCAGCGCGACGACGTTGTTGCGTGGCTCGAGGAGAATCAGGGATGAAGCACCAGGAAGCGAAAGCAGACGTCGAACGATTTCTCGAAGGCGACGAGGTGCTTCGAGTGTTTCGCGGCTCGATCACGAAGGCCGCTGAGGCGGGACAGAAATTCACGCTCGATCACCCGCGCATCCAACAGAAAGTGACCTACGAAACGCTGCGTGCCGGATTGAAAGGCAACGAGGTGCGCGTCCCGACATTCGAGTCTCTGGTCGATCTGCATGGCGCAGTCACTGACGACCCGAGGTCATATTGCGAGCCACCAGAAATCCCAGAGACGTTCGACGAGTTCAGGAAGAATGCCCTCGAGTACGCATCGAATACCTGGTGGTACGAAACACTCGCGCTCAATGATCTGGTCAAACCTGCATCTTGGCAGGCACAGCTTTCACGCGGGGGCACCCCGCGAACATGGCCGAAGGTGCGCGAGCGCGCAGTCGATTGGCGGACGCGTGTCATGGATGCACTCGACGCATGGGAACACCGTGGACGTGTCGCGGTTTGCTGCCGCTCCTTTGATAGCATTTATTGCAGCAAAGGAGACGAACTATGGGACTGAAACGGACGGACGAATTTC
>NZ_JBQFZK010000029.1:0-21327 GCF_056542185.1 Ruegeria sp. AE4
CGCCCGCCGGCACCTGAAACCATCATCCCGATGGATCACAGGCCGATGATGCACTAACAATCAACTTGGACCAGTCAGATGAGGCTGCTCATGGCAGAGGGGGTTGAACTGCAAAAGTTCATTTCGATGTTTCCTGATAGTGCACGCATTCAGCATCATGTCGGAACAATCCGAGATGGAACTTACGATCAAAGAACGGCCACGTTGTCCGTTTGGCAGGCATCTTTGGAACTGTTGAAGCAGCAAGCCATTGACGCTGGCATGGATGCTGGGTTTCCAAGCCACGTTGGAGGTCTTTTTGAGAAAGCAGTCAAAGCCGGCTACGGCGATGAACATGTTATGGCCTTGTTCAAAGTTCTGAGAGACGATGGGCGGGCTGCCGATTGAAAACTTGGCTCACAAAGGTCAGCTGAATGTACCGCCATGTTTTGTGGCTGCTAAGGTGGATCAACATCCGCAGGTTGGGATAGAGCTGCCGCCAACTTGATTTGCCAGCTTCTTCCTGAAAAGATGGCACCCTGTTCACAAGTCGGGAGTGCAATTTTGTGCGTTTTCTTTGTGCCGTTCTGATTCTGAATTTGGCGACTGGTTTTTCTGCCGCAGCTCAGGAAGCAGTTTATCTGATCCGACATGGTGAAAAAGAGCTGTCTGGAACTGACCCTGTCCTCACCCCGGAGGGCAGACAGCGCGCAGCAGATTGGGCTGAGATGCTTAGGAATGTTGGCCTTGATGCCATCATCACGTCGGATGCGCTGCGAACTCAAGAAAACGGCGGCATAATTGCCAACGCCCTTGGCCTTGAAATCAATGCCTTGCCAAAAGGCGATGTCGCAGGGTTGGTCGATTCATTGGAATTCGACCATGAAAAAGAGACAGTTCTAATTGTCACCCATGCTGAAACCATTCCACAAATTCTGGAATACATGGGCGTGCTTGAAGACGTCACGATCGACCAAAGCGAATTCGGCAATCTTTATGTTGTTCTTAGATCCTCTTCGGATAGTCCAACCTACATTCATTTGTTGATGCCTTGACGCATTCTGACAGGCCCGCTTCGGGCTCTTCCGACGCCTTCGCCGCATGATCCACGAACGGCAGATCTAGGATGAACCGCCTTTCGCTGCACCGCGCATGAACAGATAAACAGCGGGACTTTGCCGTCATTCGATCTGGAGCCTTCGCTGAAGCAGCATTTGCTCGCGGTCGCGGCATACTTATTGTTGCGGCGCGGCGAGTGTCACCAATCAGGTCATTCGCAGGCGTTGTATTTGCGTTAACGGAAACTGTACCCTCGCCGCAGCTCGGTCGGACAATCAGGACGCAGGATATGGCAGGCATTGAAACATTGATTCTCGTTTCGTGTTTGAATTGATCAGGAACGAGGCACCAAAAGTGTTTCTGTTTGCAATTTTGCTTTTTTTGACGAGCATAATCTTGTTTTTCCGATGCGGGACTTAACGCTACTGCCGAACCCGATAGCCGGAAGCAATGATCTGGTTTATCAGAGCAGCGGCGGCTTGGTGCATTACCTTTTCATCACTGTTGCCGACCGCTGCTTCGTGGGCAGCGGCTGCGTCACGCAGAACTCCCACAATCTCATGTTCGGGCAGGAGCTCACGATCTTTAATTGCAAGCAAAAGCGCTTCACAGATTGAGAGTGCGGCCATTCCTGAGTGGTCTTGCCGGTCGGTCATGGTAGACGTCCTTTTGTAACAGGCGTCCAAGCAAGGAAGCGCCACGATGAATTGCATCATTCTGGCATAGATTGCAGTATACTCAACTGATCGAAAGCAGTCTTTGCGTCGGATAGTTTCGCGGGCGGCTCATTGATGAAGGAAGAACATTTGCCCGCTATCAAGAACAGTCCGCTCACCCGAAAGCTTTCAAACTTCGTCGCTCTGACTGAGGTTGAACTTGCGGTATTGGCACGCTTGCACAAACGCCGCAGAACCTTTGAAGCCGGACGTGACCTTGTGCATCAAGGGCAATCAGAGCAGGCTGCCTACATTCTGGCCTCGGGCTGGGTTTGTTCTTACAAAACCCAGACTGACGGGTCGCGTCAGATCGTCGATTTCCAAATACCCGGTGACTTTCTGGGTTTGCGAAGCGTCCTGCTGCACACCTCGGATCACAGCATAGAACCAATCATGGAAATCCAAGCTATCGAGGTAGTAGTGGATGATCTCCTGGAAGCATTTGCGCAAACGCCCCGGCTGGCGACAGCAATTCTTTGGGCGGTATCTCGAGATGAAGCGATGGTGGTTGAGCACCTGGTCAACATAGGACGGCGAGATGCGGGTGAGCGCATGGCGCATTTTCTTTTGGAACTTGGTGTGAGGCTGACTCAGGTCGGGATGGCAAACAAGACGGGATACACTTGCCCCCTGACACAATACCACCTTGCCGATGCGCTGGGACTGAGTGCCGTGCATGTTAATCGTGTCCTACGGCAACTGCGGGAGAAGGGGTTGGTTACTTTTCAATCCGGGCAAGTGGCATTTGATGATTATGACGGACTGGTGACGTTGGCCGGTTTTGACCCCACTTATCTGGATCAGGCCGGGCCACTGTTGAAGCAATAGGTTCACCCCTCGAGCGATGCCGGGGTTTTGATGATGGTTGCCTGGTTAGAGACGCCATTCTCTTCGGCAGATTTGGGATTTCACTGAAAAAGAAGCGCAAGATAAATACAGTCCGATTGCGGTACTGGATTTCCTGCGCTTCTCAATTACTCGTTAAGAACACGCCAGCAAATATCCCGCCAACACAAATCAGGTTGCCGGAAACCAAACATCGTTGCACTGACTCAGGTTAGTCAATTTTCTGGCAGTATCTGATCCTCAGATGCCAAATGCATTTGAGATTCCAATAGAATCTCAAGTCATTGGCCGCCGACTAACATCGATCAGCGCACGTCTGCCATTTGCACATTATTCTAATTTACAACGCCAGTACTTCCGCGGCGCTTAAGAGCGTGTTCAGCGGCAGACTGTGCGGGGAAGATCCAACAAACTATTTGGAGGGCTAAGGTGAGCACGAGATCGTCCAGTTCTTTGGTGACGTTTTCAAATCCGTTCTCTTTGTGCGGCTACCCGGATGAACTTCCTGCAGGCGAGTATGAAGTAATTGTTGAAGAAGAACTATTACAGGGCCTGAGTTTCGAAGCATATCGAAGAACCGGAACCTACCTGACGGTTCAGAGCAAAGGCAGCAAGCCAGGCCGCACAGAAATGCGCCCCATCGACCCAAAAGATCTCGAACTGGCACTTAAGCACGACCAGACCTTGGCCACATCTAACAATGACAGCGATGCGGCGCTTTCCCCGCAGGAGGAATAGATTATGAACACGCCCGAATGGCTTAAACCCGGAATCTACGGCGCCCTGATCGGAGGGGTTTTCGTCGGCGTCGTTGGATTTTCTTGGGGTGGATGGATGACCGGCAGTAACGCGGACAAGATGGCCAACGCCATGTCCCGCGACAATGTAATCGCTGCGTTGGTTCCGATCTGCATCGACATGGCTAGAACTGACGCCCAACGCGCCGAAAAAATAACGACGATCAAAGAAGCTTCTTCTTTCAAGCGAAAGGATGCCGTTATGGCAGCCGGCTGGGCAACGGTACCGGGATCCCAAACCCCCAACAAAGATCTGGCACAGGCCTGCATTGAGGGGCTGAACCTGGATGGATCGTAACTCAATCACTCAACATTCGGACAACGCCGTTTGCACCAGGACAGTTCGAAAAAATCAGTACTGGTTTTACTCTCACTTCATGACGGCGCTGTTTGTTGGCGTTTTCAGCTGCTTGACGGGCTCCTTTATCTCATCAAGTCCCGCATCGGCCGAAACAAACTCTATCCCGGACAACGCGCATCCCAAAAAGTATGGCGACGGTTGGGAATGCGATTTGTCCTATCGGTTGGAAGGCGAAGAATGCGTGGCCATTGCCGTCCCAGAAAATGCCTACCCGACAAACAGAACCTATGGTTCGGGCTGGGCATGTACACATGGCTTTGTTGAAGTTGGTGGCACCTCATGCGTTGAAGTAATTGTGCCTGAGGGCGGATATCTCGATCCATCAGGTGAGAGGTGGCGGTGCCTGCGTGGGTACACAAGGGTAGACGATAGCTGCCAAAAAATCGTGGTGCCGGACAACGCCTACCTGACGAACAGTACCTACGGATCTGTATGGCTTTGCAATCGTGGCTACGAGACAGATGGTGAAGCGTGCGTTGCAATAGCAGTGCCGGATAATGCCTTCCTGAACGCATCAACCCACGGGCGTCCCTGGACATGCGAGCGCGGATATTTTGAGCGAGACGGAAGGTGCGATGCAGTCATCGTGCCTGAAAACGCTTTCTACGATGACGCGATCCACGGAGTTGGATGGAAATGCGAACGTGGCTACGAGGCGTCCGGTGATCACTGCGATGCAATCGATCTACCCGCAAATGCCCATATCGACCGATCCGGCAATGGGTGGCAATGCCACAGAAATTTTCATCGGTCGGAAGGGCTGTGTGTTCTGAACGAATGAGGTTTCAGTCAGAGAGCCCACTTTTCCAAACTTCACATTTTGTGCCCGTTCTTACCTAGGACGGCGTGTTTCAAACTCCAAAAAGGAACAGATATGAAACCCGTACCCATTGCGTCGGATGCCAAGCAGTTCATTGCCAGCGATGCGCAAGAGCTGCCGCCTGAACAAGCCGTTTTTCCGGAGCTTCACCGCAAGACACTTGTGACAGACATACCGACTGCAATTGTGTATTGCGAAGGAAACTTCGCAAAGATCGATGGCAAGACGGCTAATGGTCTCGTTCGACATTCACAGGCCTATCGCGTTCTTTCGGTGATCGACAGCACGTATGGCGGTTGTGACAGTGGCAAAGTGCTTGATAATATCGCAAATCAGGTTCCCATCTTCGATGATCTTGATGCCGCCGTCGCTAATGAAGCTACGATCCCCGACACTTTTATTTACGGAATGGCGCCGGCCAGCGGCAGAATGTCCCTTGAGGATCGCGAAGTTGTTGTGGATGCGATAACGCTCGGAATGAACATCGTCAGTGGGCTGCATGAATTTCTTAGCGATGACAAAGAGCTCGCCGGAATTGCCAAAATTCACGATGTCACGATACGCGACATTCGCAAGCCGCGGCCCAATCCCGACCTGCGCCTGTTAGATGGCAGTATTGGAGACGTCCAGGCGATCCGCATCGCGGTGTTCGGCACCGATTGTGCAATTGGAAAGCGTACAACCGCGACAATCCTGACAGGCGCACTTAACGCGCATGGGATCAAAACAGTTTTGGTCGGCACCGGCCAGACAGGTTTGATGCAGGGCGCCAAGTATGGCGTTGCGATGGATTCGGTGCCGCCGCAATTTTGTTGTGGCGAACTTGAGCGTGCTGTTGTTGCAGCATCTGAAGGTGAGCGCCCCGATGTCATAGTGATCGAGGGCCAGGGCGCGCTCAGCCATCCGGCCTTTTGTATATCAGCCTTTATTCTGCGAGGCAGTCAGCCACATGCAGTTATTCTTCAACACGCGCCTAAACGAAAACGTCGATGTGATTTCCCCAACATGACTATGCCCGACCCTTGCGATGAAATCACACTGATCGAGGCTTTTGCGAACACAGAGGTAATTGGCATGACGATCAACCATGAAGGAATGAATGATATTGAGATTTCAAAGGCCATCACAGACTATAACCGCAAATTGTATCTCCCGGTCACTGACGCATTGAACCGTCCTCCAAAAAACTTGGTGAATATGGTTCTATCGGCCTTTCCGCGCTTGCAACCCGTACGTGCTACGACGATTGAATGAGCAAGCTGCGTATTGACGTTGATCTGGACAAAATTCGGTACAACACACGGTTCCTGGTCGACCACCTTAGACCCCGCGGAATTACGGTGACAGGTGTGACAAAAGCCGTTTGCGGTCATCCTGAGATTGCGAATGCTATGCTTGAAGGTGGCGCGACAGGGCTGGCGGACGCGCGGATCAGCAATATCATACGTATGCGCGATGCTGGGATCTCGTGCTCCATATCCTTGATCCGAACGCCCATGCTGAGCCAGGTCGCGCAAGTTGTTGATAACTGCAATGTCAGCTTCAACACAGAAATGGACATTATCGCAAGCCTGGCCGTGAGTGCGCTGGGAAAGAACATTACTCACAGTATTATCCTGATGGTGGAAATGGGGGATATGCGGGATGGCATCTTGCCTGAACACCTTGAGCGCACTGTGTCTCAAATTCTTAGAATGGAAGGGATTTCTCTGAAGGGGATTGGTGCAAATTTTGCCTGTCTGGGTCATGTGGCACCCTCTGCAGGAGCAATGGAATTGCTTTCGTCGCTTGCCGTCGATACCGAACTTGCAAGTGGACCCGCTCTGGAAACAGTGTCAGGCGGCGGTTCTGCCAGTTTGCCATGGTCGCTTGGCAAGGGGGCGACCGGAAAGATCAACAACCTGCGTCTGGGTGAGGCCATCCTGTTAGGTACCGATCCCGTTTCGGGATACGCGATCGACGGGCTTTACACAGATGTTTTTACGCTTTGGGCGGAAGTGATCGAAACGAAGACCAAATCAAATCCAAATCCCTTGCAATTGAATTATCCCATACCTTCAATGCAGTGTGTGACTTTAGACAGTCCTTCGAACACTCGGTCGATCCTTGCCATTGGACTCCAGGACACCGATGCGGCGGGTCTAATTTTCCCTGCTGGCGTCACGTTCGTCGGAGCCACCAGTGATCATATCGTTGTTGAAAACACCAATTGTCTGCTTCGCCCTGGTGGCGAGGTGAAGCTGAAATTGAACTATAGCGCGCTCTC
Source organism: Ruegeria sp. AE4 (assembly GCF_056542185.1). NCBI lineage: Bacteria > Pseudomonadati > Pseudomonadota > Alphaproteobacteria > Rhodobacterales > Roseobacteraceae > Ruegeria > Ruegeria sp. AE4. Next base: position 6,845 of record NZ_JBQFZK010000029.1, read on the forward strand.
GCGCGGCATGGCTGCACCCGATGTAGCAAAAGTCTTCCATGGTGATGGCGCATTGGTTGACTGCACCGCAGCGAACACTGATCGCCCATATTCGAAGCGAAAGTAGCGCGCCAGGGTTGCCGCCGCCTCGGTTCTGCTTCATCCACCCGTCTTATTCTACGGCTTTACGTAGTAAATTGGGCCACCAATACCTATATTGGTGGTACCCGCATTCACTTTTCACACCCTATCTGGGCTCGTGAGTGTTGCGGACAATCAAAGGATCAAAATGATGTCTTTCAAAGACCTTACGACCAGAGCGGCTGCCGCACTGAAGGAAAACGATGCGGACGCGTCAAAAAAAGAAGTGACGTCGAAAGGGCAGGACGCCGTCCCCGAAAAATCAAAGCCTAAACCTCAAAACTGATAATACCCTGCCGGGAGCGGGTGGCTTGTTCTTGTTTACATCTCCGAGCGAGCGGTATCAGCAAAGGAGAACTACCCAAATGAACCAACTAATCAGCAAGACAATCGCAGTCTTTTCCAGGCCGTTTACTTTCCCTGGCTTTGACGAATTACTCCCGGCGGGCGAATACGACATAGAAACTGAGCTTTCCGCACCACCAGATTATTTGGATCCAGAAGCCTGGAAAGCATCAGTGCTAATCTTTCTGCTTCCACGGAAATCTCACCCCGGTCTGGCGCGAACGTTGACCGTTTCTCTTACTGATTTGGAGAGAGCCCGCGCAAGGGATAAATTGTCTGCGAAGGAGTTGTCGCAATTCCTGCTCGACCAACTCTTGGCCGATCCGATGGTGCAACTGATCATGGAAGCTGACGGTGTGTCTGAGACTCAACTTCGGCACCTCTACTCGGAGTCGCTCATTTCTGAGGCAGACGACGGATCATCAGATCAACGAGCCATACCACGAGGATGCGCAAGCGGTTCTCGGTATGCTTTCGCTGTCCAAGCTGCTGAGAACGAAGGAATGCCAGTTCGTCCTATTAAAACCCCTCGGATTACAGGCCGTTCCATCGGACAGTCTGAACCAGGCAGCTCCTTCAATCTCAAGGCTTAGGGCTCGGAACTTTCTTTTCCAGTCGCTGTATAAACCAAAACAGAAATCGAGGCTAAGAACTGATGGAAGACTTCGACAACGACGCAGATACGATCATGGCTCGCGCCCACAATGACGTGCCGCAAGAACGCCCGTGTCTTCGTTGCAGAACGCCATTCTGGAGCGAAGGGTTCGGAGAGCGGATTTGTCGACGCTGCAAGGGGTTGAGCGCGTGGCGAAATGGCGTATCAGTAAGCCCTGGGTTAGCTCGGCGTCGCTGATAACCTGACGCCGGTCTTTCCAGCTTTTCTGATCATATCTCATTTTATCTTATTGGTGCTGACCCGGGCCTTTTAACGTGGAACCCGATCGGTAATCGGTGCTGAAGACGAAGCGTACGCGCGGTTTGGACTCGAACGGTTCTTATGTGTAGTGATATGGGCTCAAGCCGCCTAATGCACACACTAAACCATGCCAGTATTCATAATCGGACAGCAGGCATTCACGCCGCTTGTACTATTCGGTGGTCAGCGCGGTGCTGTTGCTTGGGTGCGGAGGGTGGATCGGAGTGCAAAATATGCCAAGAGTCCAACTACCTGCAGTCACCCCAAAACCCAGAGCTTGGAACAAGGGGCGGATCATCGGTCAGAAACGACCGCTACTCCCAAAACAGGTCTGGGCGATCCGTGCCCGGCTCGAACTTTCTGGAAATCTGCGTGATCTCACAATGTTCAACGTCGCGATTGATAGCAAGCTACGCGGCTGCGATCTGGTCAAACTCGCTGTGACCGATCTTGTCAAAGACGATCGCGTCCGTGAGCGTGTTTCGGTGATCCAGAGCAAAACCAAGCGATCTGTTCAATTCGAACTGACGGAAAACACGCGAGAAACTGTATTGGTATGGGTAAAATCACCGGAAATGTTTGCTAGCCGGTTCATGTTTCCAAGCCGATTCCATGATCGACCACACATCTCGACGCGCCAGTATGGCAGGCTGGTTCGAGACTGGGTGACCGCAATCGGATTGGAACCGAGCGGATATGGCACGCATTCGCTTCGCCGAACCAAAGTAGCTGAGATCTACCGCAAGACAGGAAATCTCCGCGCGGTCCAACTTCTGCTTGGGCACACAAAGGTCGATAGCACCGTGCGATACCTGGGCGTTGAATTGGAAGACGCGCTAAGCATTGCAGAGCGCATAGACATCTGAGACAGTTTGGCGAGCGGCGCTGTCGGTCGCCAATCCATAGTGGTTCTAGTTCTTTTACGCAGGAGTGGGACGTAGCGTGCCCTGAGCGGAAGTGTCAAAATCTTGTTGCGTACGCTCGCAGCACAGTTTTCTCGGCTCAGGCGCAATTTACAGGGTGCGGGACCGAGCGGCCATTTGATCACGCCGCGAGCACTTGTGCAGAAGCGGCGCGAAAATCGCTGCGTTGCAGCCAATGTCATCAGGCCAGTCATTCCTAGTTACGGGGAAGCCTTGATCACATACTCCTCTTTCGCCGCACTCAGGCCCGGCAACTGAAACGCCGACTTAAACTGCCACCCGCTGATAGCCTGGCCCCAAATCGACACAACGAAAAACTAATACCAGACAATTTCTTTCGGTAGTTCACCAGGAACCTTGGTCACCGGCAGTTTCAAATACTACTAGCCGTAGCGGTGCTCCCATTGCGACGAGGGAAACTTCCTTGACTCTATGCTGGCTAAGAACCACAAAAGTGTATTGGTGAAATTTACTCGTCGCCGCGATGCTGCCGGCTTCGATGATCCAATGGCCTTCAGAATAACTGTAGCATATGCCCCAGCATAGGAACGGGTTTCGCTGGGGTCTTCGCTATGAGCTCGTTCCTCACATGCATTCGCAACTGTCACCTGACATGCGCCAGCCATCGCGTGACCCATGAAAGAAAGCGCCGTATGAACAACACATGGCTCATAAATTGCGTGCATGATGCCCGATAGATCAGGTCTCAGGCTCCGTTTCAATCAGTCATTCATCCTGTTTGCGCGCTGCATTCTTTGTTTGATCCCGACACTCTTGGTGTTGTTCTCAGGGACGCAGCTTCCTGCCCAAGTCGCAGGCAATGCCGATGGATCGGTTTGTGACCAAGGTTTCGAAAACAAGAACGGATCGTGCCAAAGAATAGACTTACCGGAAAACGCATATTTGACGGGTAGCTCCTATGGCATTGGCTGGGAATGCAATCACGGTTTTCAGAATGTCGGAGATCTCTGTGAGGAAATAAGAGTTCCTGAAAATGCCTATCTTGCATCAACCGGAGATCAGTGGGAGTGCAATCGGCTGTTCCAGCGTGTCGAAGAAAAATGCGAAGAACTGATTGCACCTCAAAATGGATACGTCGAAACCAGGTTTGGCGCACAGGAAATACACTGCAACTGGGGATTTCGTAAGGAGAACCAGGATTGTGTTGCAATAGAAGTCCCAAAAAACGGTCGTCTGAGCGATAAAAAAAGCTCGGATGGTTGGGTTTGCCTCAGAGGTTACAACGCGGCGGAGAGCGGCTGTGAGCCTGTGGCTGTTCCACAGCATGCGTATCTTGAACCAGATTCCCACTCTGGATGGAAATGCGAACGTGGTTTTCGCGCAAACCGGGACAGGTGCGATGCGATCCTTGTTCCTTCAAACGCTCATTTGAATCGAAGAGGTGATGGTTGGGAATGCAATCGGCCGTTCACACGACAGAACGATAAGTGCGCCGAAAATATTCCACGAAAATAGGTTCGTGGAAATCAATATCGCCTGACAAATCCGGAAGGACCAAGCCGTGAACCATAACTCGATTGACGAAAATCTTGGCAAAAGGATCAAAGCCGAAAAGGCGCGTCGCCGGTCCCACGGGATTAAGATATCTATGGCGTTAGCAGTGTTTGTTGCAGCGGTAATTGTAGTGGTGTTTCTCTGATGCGTAAAAATGCCCCTCAAGTGACCCTTTCTGACTCAAAGATGTCAGTGCGTGGTCTGGAACAAAGAGCATTTCAGGACCGCAGTGTTCGCAAGACGCGGAACGCCGACGTATCAGAAGTGATCGAAGTAGAATTTGGAAAGTACTTGATTAAGGCTGGCATTCTGAGCGGTAACAGCGTTGCGCGCGCATTCCCCAAGCCACCAGCGAAAACGCAAGGTTTGATTGCTGATGCAGTTGGCGAAACACCGTCATTGGCCATTGAAGCCTTAAAAGAAATTCTCGAAGAGCGAGACAGGAAACGCAGCGCTCGACGTCGTTTGGAGGCGAACTCCGGCAACTTCATTCCCAGTGAAGGAGAATATGTCGAAGCATTGCGTCAGATCAGGCTCTCCACTGCGCAGGTCACCATGCTCAAAGCACTTACAATCGCAGGCAAGGAAGGACTGAGCATTGGTCAGTTAACCAAGGCAGCTGGTTACAAATCGCGTGAGGCGTCCGTCAAGGTCTTCAAGAAAATCGGGCTATCGATTGCAGAATATCTGGAACTCGAGCTTCCCGAAGCCGGATCGGCTCAAAATAATGGCGCCGCTCAGGTATTGGCATCTTCTCACGTCAAAAGTGACGATGAACCAGCGACTTGGATCATGCATCAGGAGCTGCGCGATGCTGTTCGTTCGGTTCTATGACGCACGTTCCAGCGCCAGCCTTTGAAGCGAACTTCGAACCGGAATAAATGCACGAAAGGCGCACGCGTAGCTTATGTTGGAGAAAAAACCATATCCGCTCGACCTGATCTATGTACCTGTGAAACGGGCCAAAACACTTGATCAACAAAAGGTTCTTGCACTGGCCGAAGATATCCTGAAGAATGGCCAGAAGACGCCGATCCAGATACGTGCGGACAACAAGCGGTTCGTGCTGATTGAAGGCCTTCACCGACTAGAGGCCATTCGCGCCCTTGGCGGTGATACTGTCGAAGCCTTTTTGGTGCGCGCCCGATTACACTAGACTCTTGTTGGGATTGGCGTTCGACAAAGCCTGAGAAAACGTCAGCAGGCGCTGACTTTCTTCATCCCAAAGATGCAATCGTGCGCAATGAAGGCTCTCATATAGAGTAATACGCTGGCAATTTTCCAACTCGGAATGGTCACGCAAAACCTCGTTTAGCCGATAAAACGGTATGCGGCTGGCAAGGTGGTGAACATGGTGTACACCGATATTGGCAGAGAACCACCGCAGGATGCCTGGCAGGGCATAGTGAGAACTTCCATAGAATGCGGCGTTCTGAAGGTTCCACCCCTCTTCCCGTTCCCAGGTCGTGTGTTCAAACTGGTGTTGAATATAGAAAAGCCAAATACCAATCGATGATGCGACAATCATGGTTGGTAGGAAAACATACGCTAAAACCTCAATGCCTCCGGCCCAAAAAACTAGGGCCAATACCCCTGCAATTGCAGCGTTTGTTCCCATCGCACTTGCCCAATACAGCCAGCCTGACCGCATGAAACCAAAGGGCAAGCGATTTTGAAAAAAGAACGTGTACACCGGTACGATACAGAACAGGAAGAAGGGGTTCCGGATTAACCTGTAAGCGGCACGCCCGAACCAATTCCGTTTCAGGTATTCCTCAATGGTCAATGTAGGAATGTCACCCATACCACGCCGATCAAGGTTACCGGTTGAAGCGTGGTGAATCGCATGGCTTTGCCGCCAAACGTCATAGGGTGTCAGGGCAAGAACACCCAGAACCCGGCCGGTCCAATTGCAAACAGTGCGACTTCTAAAGAAAGATCCATGACCGCAATCATGCATAATGATGAAGATACGGACCAGAAATGCGGCATTCAGGACGGCCAGTAAAAATGCGATCCAGACACTAAAATATAAAGCCATCCACGCTAGAGCCCATAGCGCGAATAAGGGGACAACGGTGATCGCAATTTCATAAATACTGCGCTTTGCATCGGCAACACGGTATTGCGCGAGCACCCGCGTCCAGTCTTTAGGTTGCAACTGACTTTTTCTCCAAGGGCTTTTAGCAGCCCATTGTGCAAACGGGCACCCCATAAGGGTGCCCGTAAAAGGTCAGGCCAGTGCCAGATTGGCGGCGCTGTCGCGTCCGTCACGGCCAGCTTCGACGTCAAAAGTGACCTTCTGGCCGTCTTTCAATTCGCTGATGCCGGAACGTTCAAGTGCTGAGATATGCACGAACACATCGCGCTTACCATCTTCAGGCTCGATAAAGCCAAAACCTTTGGTCGAGTTGAACCATTTTACTGTGCCATTTGCCATGGTCGAAGTCTCCTAATACTTGCCGCCCGCATTATTGCGGCGACTCGGCGTGGTCGGTCTGAATCGAAAGACTGAGCGCCGAATTTGGGAGACAGCAGGTCGAAAAAGAAAAACGTTAGCCTTGTGTATATGGACTTCGAGTACGCACGATACAAGCCTTGATACAATAGAAAGCAACAGAAGATCTGAGTCTGCCTAGCCCAATTTAGGACAAGGATAAGCAGAACCATTGCTCTGCGATTCGGAAATCAAAGGTCGGCTTCATGATAAAACCTGCCGAGTGCGTATGCAGCAAATTGATTGCTCAGGCACGGTAGGTAGGGCTCACTGTCCGAAATCGCAGTGTGCTTCAAGAACACCGCGGCGACGCCCGAATGTTCATTGATTGATGGAAACAGTACTGGATCAACGAGTTGGCTTCTCTAACGAACGGTAGATTCTGCGCGGCCCGAATCTTGGGTCATGCTGCGTTGGCATAGGGCGACTGCGAGCCTCAAAGTGCCATTAGTAGGTCCGTATCTGCGCAAGCATCGGGCAAGAAACGTTCCCGATGTTACAGTTGGCCGTAAGTTCATTCAGGGCGGCCTCCAATCGCTTAAGTTCGATTATCTTCATACGCACATTGGAGATATGAAGCTCGGCCAGTTCCTTAACGGATTGGCAATCCTCGCTATCACCTTCGGATAGGTTGAGAAGCACCTTTGCATCGGCAAGCGAAAAACCCATGTCTCGGCACTTCCTTAGAAAACGAAGCCGTCCAACATCGTGCGCGGAGTACATGCGTCGATTATTCGATGCCCTTTCTGGTTTCGGCACGATCCCTTCGCGTTCGTAGTAGCGGATAGTATCAATTCCGACACCGCTTTGCCGGGATGCCTCCCCAATCGCAAACATGTGAGATTTCCTGTCTTGATCCTGTAGTGGCTACAGAAGTTAAACGAGAGGTTGTTGTCTCTACAACTCCGCGCGACGTAGTCCATCAGGGAAACAGAATGCAGAAGTACCTTAGCCTCAGCTATTTGGGATCGCTATCAGCGCTTGGCGTCGCGACTTGCTGCGTTTTGCCCATGACGATGATGTTACTGGGGCTGGGTGGCAGTTGGTTGGCAATCTTTGGGAAGGTTGCCGCAGCGAGTTACTATGTGCTGACGATGTCAACGGCGCTCGTCGTGATATCATGGATGGTATCTTATCGGCGCGGTTCCTTGCCGACGTTGAAATGGTGGCTTGCAGGAACGACTCTAATCACCGGCGTGGGTTGGGTCGTTGTGTTTAACGAGGCATGGATTAACGATTACCTGATCATGCAGATGTGAGACTATGACGAAACAAACTGTAGTCCTAGAAAGCACCCTGATTTGCCCGAAGTGCGGCCACAGTGAAACCGAGCAAATGCCAACGGATGCTTGCCAGTGGTTCTATGAATGCAAGTCGTGCAAAACAGTTTTGAAGCCGTTGGAAGGCGACTGTTGTGTTTACTGTTCATATGCCACGGTCCCGTGTCCACCAATTCAGCTAGGCGATAGCTGTTGCGGATGAAGTGAAGGACGGTTTTGTTGAGCGAACTGTGAGCCGCCGCCGCGAGCATCGCTGCTATTTGCATGAATGACAGTTTTTTCCGCTGCTTGGCCGCACAAGGTATTCGGCAGTTGCAGTGTCGTTACTGCTGCAAGCGCATGCAGCAATAAAATCCAGGGTACAGGTTGGGCTCATTGACGACTTCGGGACAGCCGCAGCAATGCCCCTTCCTGGCTAAATATTAACTAAGCAGACGGCCCATTCCGGTCGTTCATCCACTAAACACGACGCTGCAATGCGGCCCGACAAAGCTGCCGTTCGCAGCAAGTGGTCTAGTGGCGCAAACCGACCTTTCACTCATGGGTAAGAAAGCAACGATACAACTTGTCGAAGCAGTTGTTGGCTTCAAGCACAAACAAATGAGTCCTTCGAATGCACAGTCCGCGTCCCACAGAAGACTCTGGAACCGCAATCGAATTGCTGCCGCTGCGTTGCCGAAAATAGAGGTTGGTGCCGTGTAACAAACAATGCTCTCCCCCACGGCAAATCCTGCCAAAACAATGAGGGTTGACGATCACAAATCACGGTTATCCAACTCTAAACCATTGCCGGTGTCAAAATGCTCACAAAATCAGTCAAATAGCCCGCTGCACCTAAGTTCCTATCCCCCAACCGACAAAAAACAAATTCCTTACAAAAATTTAAGCTTTCTGAAAAGCCGGTTAAAACCTCCAGTATTTTACGAACCGCTTAGTTGATTGGTAACGAGGCGAGGGGCCTATGCTAAGTTCTGTTTTTTTATCAGTTTTGGCCGGCGTCCTTTCTGAACTTGGGTATCTGTGGTCTTCATTCCTTCTGGGTCCGGAAGGTGTTTTGACCATTTCAGCCAACAATGCCCAATACTTGGCCACTGCCTGTATTGCTGCACTAAGGTTTTTGCACAGAGGCCCCAAGAGCTCTCAGGGACCAATCGCACCGGTTTTGAACGTCAGGGCAGATCCCGAATGTCATGTACAGCATAGGAAGGACACTCTCCCTGGGTTGGATGACACTTTGGTTGATCGGCTCTTCCTTCGCACCCAAGCCGCTCGCAGTGGCGGACACATAGTTCGACAATCCACTTCCACCAACACAGCGAGAATTGGATAGAAAATGTCGAATTCCAAGAGTGATACATCGTCTGTTCTGGCCAGATTTAGCGAAAGGTTTGGCCTGGTTCAAAAACACGTCATTACCATCCCACCTGCAAACAAAGAAACTCGTCCAATCCATCAAACGCCCGGAGCGAGTCAGATCAGCAATTCCAAAGCCAAAAAGGAGCTAAACATGTCGTTGGACATTTCTAAACTAAGCGAAATCAAGGGTCTTTTGGGGGCGTGCCTCGTGGACAGCGACACAGGCCTAGTACTAGGCTCTGAGGGTGGCTCAAAATTTGATCTTGAAACTGCAGGCGCTGCGAATGTTGAAGTCGTCCGCGCCAAACTTCAGGCAATCGAAGCGCTGAAACTTAACGATACCATCGAAGACATTCTGATAACGCTTGGCAAACAGTATCATCTGGTCCGCCCGTTGGACAAAAACCCAAACATCTTTGTGTATGTCGCACTAGACAAGAAAACCGCCAATCTTGGTCTCGCCCGGCTTCAGGTGAAAGCCGTCGAAGAAACGTTGAGTCTCTAGTCTGCAACGATTTGCCAAATGGACTTAGCCATCACGTTATGGCTGGGTTCACTTACAGCGCATTCCAAACTGAAACAAGCAGGTCCAGTGGCAAAATCGGAGGGCTTAAAGTGAAGATACTCGTCGCAGAAGACGACAAAAAAACCGCCGACTTTGTCAATTCAGGACTCAGATCAAACGGTTTTAGTGTGGAGTGGTATGAAGATGGTCGGGATGCCCTGTCATATTGTCTATACAATGAATGTGACGCCATAGTCCTGGACCGCATGCTACCAGGAATGGATGGTCTTTCCGTTCTCAAAGCACTTAGGGCCGCGAAAAAACAGACCCCGGTTCTGTTTCTTACGTCAATAGGAGACGTTCAGGACAGAGTAGAAGGTTTGACCGAAGGTGCAGATGACTACCTAGTAAAGCCTTTTCATTTTTCAGAGCTGCTAGCGCGTTTAAATAGCATAATCAGGCGACAACCGTCCGATTTCTCGACAACTGAGCTTCATGTTCACGATCTATCAATGGACCTACTCAGCAGAGTTGTGAAACGGCAAGATGTGACAATAGAGTTGTTGCCACGTGAATTTGCGTTGTTAGAAGTCTTGATGCGCAATTCAGGTCGCGTGGTGACACGCACCATGCTTCTGGAGCAAGTTTGGGACTATAATTTTGACCCGAGTTCGACCGTGATTGAAACATACATCAGTCGTCTGAGGTCGAAGATAGACAAGCCCTTCGAGATGCCGCTTTTGCACACGTCTCGAAACGTTGGATACAGCCTTCATGGGCCGCGCTAGCATTGCCTCGAGCGCTCCAGCTTGTTTCGCCGCATTGATTGTCTGGATCATCACCGCTGTTTTCGGATATGCAGCCTATCTGGCGCTGGAAGACAAGCTCCGCTCTGACCTCGAACAACAAATCCTCGATGAAGAGCTTTTGCTTCATGAGATATTGCAGGAAGGCGGCGCTGACGCAGTTCAGCGAGCAATCGAACATTTGAATAACCCTAATCGAACCCAACTTCACGTAATCGCGCTGTTTGACCAAAACGGTTCAGCACTTGCCAGTTCAATTGCGAAAGTGCCTGATACGAACGGATGGCACGAGGTAGATCCGGATTTTGTTCAATTCGGCGGGACCGCGCCCGTCTATATGCTTCATGCGTCCGAGTATCTTGGGTATCGCACAGTAGTCGCCCGTAGCATGACATCACTTAGTCAAGCGTTGACAACACTTTGGGAAGGGTTATTGCTACTGACGCTTGCAACAACCATGACTGTTTTAGGTCTTGGCTACTACTTCAGCTCTCAAAACTATCGGAAACTAAAGTCGGTTGAGCGAGCCCTGGAACCTCCTGTTCAAGCGAATGGTTCTATTCGTCTTCCGGTTTCGGGAAAGGGCGATCAATTCGATCGGATTTTCCAGTTGGTTAACCGACGTCTCGACTGGATTTCGAGTTTACTGAATAGCACTCATGCTACTGCGGTCACAGTTGCCCGCGATTTAAAGACACCATTAACCAGTGGTTTTATCGCTTTGCAACAGGTTTACAGCGAAGTTGAGTATGGTGGCGACCCGCGATCCGGCCTCAATGAATTAGAGAGCAACCTAAAGCGCATTAGAGTTGTTTTCGACACGATCCTCAAGGTCTCGCAAATTGAGGAAGGAACGCATCAAAAGAGCTTTAAAACAGTGAACCTGAGCGCGCTCGTTGAGGGTGTTGCTGAGGCGCTGTATCCAGTTGCCGTCGATGCAGGTAAGCACATCTCGGCGGACTACAACGCCGACACGATATTGATCCGAGGCGACGAAAACATGCTGAAGCAGCTGCTCGTCAATCTTGTGAACAACTCGCTCCGGTATTGCCCTTCTGGTTCTTGGATCAGGATTTCCCTGACAGCCAAGCCCGATGTGATTGAGCTGGTTGTGACAGATAACGGTCCAGGGGTTCCGGAACCCCAAATCAACAAGATTTTTGACGCGTTTTTCCGAGCAGACGGCACAAAATATGAAGATGGCAATGGGCTTGGCCTGTCGCTTGTAAAGGCCGTTGCCACACGCCACGGCGCAATAGTCACTGCGGAAAACAATGAGCCGGGCCTGCGGGTGTGTGTGAGCTTTGGAAAGCCTCGCGTCGCGGCCTGAACCTATGCGGAAGAACGGTCCACTCATAATTCGAACCACCACTTGGACAACTCAAACTAGAAAGCCCAACCTTTTGAACGGAAAAACAATGACGATGAAAGCAATACTCCTAATGGCACTTTTGCCTGCGTCTGCGGCGATCGCAGACGAAACAGAATACCTATGCACGTCAGAAACCAATGGTGAAATCATCCAGATCTTTCAGGATGCTGACCGCTCAGAAGCGCGCCTGATTGTGCAAAACACAGAAGGCGTAGCCTCCGTCGCACACGGGCTGGACGGAGTAACATTCATCCACATCAAGACCGACGAAGTCTGGACCTTGGCGCTTCATTTCCCAACCATGACCTATGAGCTGTCCACGCACGGTGCCACATCTGTCGAAGATCACGGGCAGTGCACAAAAGGTGGGTGAACAACATCGAAAACTCAATGATCCAGGAGGAAGATCGCACTATTTTTCAAAAACGTAAGGTTGATGAAAGCCAGATGGCAAGGAAACGTTGCAGAAGATGCCGTCAAGGTTGGAACTGAAACCGAATACTCGACTGAGGAAGCACTCGTTACCCTCCTGAAGGGTGCCACCGGAACCGTGAGGACACGGACCACTCACTCGCACGCTTGCTTCCCTCAGTCAAAGCAGCGCTCCCCTCCACCCCCTCGGAAGGGAGCGCTGCAAGTTCTCGGAAATCTAGGCTCCATCGGCCGCCGTATCAGGCGAGCAACACCGCACATAGTTTTTTGAAAGTGTTCGGGTGTGCTCAATCAAACGGAGCTGGGAGTTGAGAGCATTGACATTCGTGTGCTTTATTGGTCTCGCATCTCCAATGGTGCGACAAATTTAGCTAAATTCCCCATTTTCCCGCTAGTTTTTCAGCTAACACCCTCGGATCACTCGCTTGACTGGCCAGAAAGGGTTTGCTGTTAGCCAAATCACATGCGGTCGCCACTATAATCGGATGAAAAACAAATGAAGCGCTCAAACATTGTCTCTGGAGCAGCGTTTACGACAGCGTTGTATGCAGCTGTAGTAATACTACTTTCAGTTACAGCGTTGGCTTTTTTAACGTTCGAAAGAATTCGTGGCGATTTGCAACGGGAAATGGACTCGTTGTTGATCGACGAAATGCGTTTCATTCAGGAAATTCTGGACGATAACGACAACGATTCAGATGTTGTACAAGCGATTGATGACGCGACCCTCTGGTTGCCATTCGACACCAGTTTGATTGGCCTGTTCGACAGCCAGGGGAAGCGTCTGGCGGGAAATATCGACGAATACCCGTCCTTTAGAGGATGGGGAGAAATCGAAGACGATGGTATAGATCTGGGTGGGGAAAAACGTATCCACCGTGTCAACGTGCAAACCTACCGTGGATTTGTAGTTGTGGTTGGTCGCGATCTTGCCTTTGTGAAAAGCACGCTTCGTTCGCTGGCGTGGTCTTTGGTTGCAATCGGATTTGGAGCAACGGTGTGCACTTTGTTGGTTGGGTACATCTCCAGCATAAGAACATATCGCAAACTCGATCAAATGGCGAAGACGCTAAACAAAGTCTCAAGAGGTGATGTTAAAGCGAGGCTTTCAGTCAGTAAGAACAACGATCAGATAGACCGGATTGCCCGGTTGATGAACCGACATCTCGACAACCTGACAGCTTTAATGTCCACGACTCGATCGACGGCTGCATCAATTGCACATGATTTGAAGAACCCGCTCACTCATGCTTACATCGCGCTTCAGGAAGCGAGAGACACGCTTCAATCCGAAGGTCAGCCACTAGAGGTAATCAACAATATTCAGTCTGAACTTGACCGTCTAAAATGGACCTTTGAAACTGTTTTGCGGATCAACCGTATCGAAGAAGGTAACAGTCCAAAAGCGTTCAGCTATCTAGATTTGAATAGGCTGGGTCGAGAAGCAGTCGAAACGATGATTCCACTTGCGGAGGCTAAGGGTCAAAGCCTGAATTTTGTTGAGAACCAATCAGGGCGTTCCCTGATCGAAGGCGATGAAGGTATGCTGAAACAGCTTTGCGCAAACCTTTTGCAGAACTCTATCGATCACTGCCCAAAGCATTCCAGAGTTCGCCTGCTTATTGAAAAAGAAGACGGCATCGTTACGCTCTCGGTGGTTGATGATGGTCCCGGCGTTCCCGAAAACACTCTGGGAAAGCTCTTTGTTCCTTTCTATAAGCTTAAAAGCGAACGAAATAGTGTTGGGAATGGTTTAGGACTGGCGCTGGTGAAGGCTATCGCAGATCATCATTCGGCGCTCTTAATGGCTACAAACAGCTCACCCGGATTGACGGTCTCGGTTCGATTCGACGTAGCGTAGCAACGGAACAAGTATCGCTTCTGCGTCGGATTTTGATGGCTCACCCCACACGTCTAACGGACCTTGCGCAAGCATAGCTGATTTACTCGAACCGGTTCGGTCGCTTTGCGGCCATTCACCCACTGGTCAGAATGCTGCGGTCGCAGCCCGCATTGCCGCCATTCGCTGCGACTGCGAAATCTGGTCGTCGACGAACTCACAGTCCGCGGACTATTTCTGCCGCTCGTTGCAAGAGAATTAACGTCAGCTTTGAACAACGTCGCTGTACCAACCCGACGTTCCTAAACCGCTTTCGCCGCGGTTACCACCGCAGGTATTGGCACTTCCCATTCGGGACCTGAACCATGTCTTTCTAAGACTTGGGATACAACCGCCTTTCTGATCGCTGCCGCATTGTCCGGCGGCTGAGGGCGCAATAATGCGCCGCCCCGTGCCGTGCCCTCCAAGAAGAAATCAAACGGTGCTGAGCCTCCCCAACTGAACTGGTCCACCGCTATGTTTAGGAAACGGAGGACCACGAATGGCAAACAAGCGACCGAAGCCCGAAGAGATTGT
>NZ_JBQFZK010000030.1:0-21219 GCF_056542185.1 Ruegeria sp. AE4
TCTACCAAAGCATCGAAAAACAAATGGGACGAGAAAAACTCAATCAACTCCTCGACCTGCTCGAAGAACTACAAGCCGTCAAAGTCTGACCCCGCCTTGTAACGGCGAGGTCAGGGAAGATTTTAAAGGCTCGCCAAACCGGTATCCAGCGCCGACAGGATCTTGGACACATCGTCTGACGTGATGATAAGTGGTGGCGACAGAATAATGTTGTTACCCGACACCCGGACCATGACACCGTCATCATATGCAGCCTTCTGCACCTGCAACGGAAGATGCTTGGCAATCGGTGCTTTGGTGCTGCGATCCGAGACCAGTTCCAGCGCACACATCAGGCCCTCACCGCCGCGCACGTCGCCGACCACTTCGTACTTGTCGGCCAGCTTTTTCAGGCCGGTAAACAGTTCATCCCCACGAGCGGCGGCGTTCTCCCACACCCGCAGGCGGTTAATTTCCGCAAGTGCTGCCAAGGCTGCTGCCGCTCCGACCGGATGGCCGGAATAGGTGTAGCCCTGATCGACGGACGCTTTGCCAGTGGTGTCGCGTTCGAACACTTCGGCAACTTGACCGGAAATCATCGCAGCGCCGAATGGGAAATACCCGTTCGTAATAGCCTTGGCCGTCGTCATAATGTCCGGCTGCATACCCCAGTGCCGGGCTCCGCTTTCGCTGCCGGTGCGGCCAAAGGCTGTGATAATTTCATCCGAGATCAAAAGAACGCCGTGTTTCGAGCAGACCTCGCGCACCAACGGCATGAAGCTCTCGTGCGGTGGAATCACACCACCAGCACCCAAAACAGGTTCCATGATGAACGCTGCAACAGTATTTGCGCCCTGGAACGCAATCTCAGCTTCCAATGCTTTGACGCAAAGCTGTGCCAAACGCTCGGGATCGGTCTCGTCGAAGGGATTGCGATAAGTCCATGGTGCCGGGATGTGGAAACATCCAGGCATCATCGGTTCGTAGGCAGCACGGAACTTCTGGTTGCCATTGACCGACGCTGCAGCGAAATGGGTCCCGTGGTACCCCTGTTTCAAGCTTATGAATTTGGTGCGCCCGTCCTCGCCGCGTACCTTGTGGTACTGTCGTGCCAATTTCAGTGCGATTTCAACCGAATCGGAGCCGCCCGAAGTAAAGAACGCGCGGGTCAATCCATCTGGCTCGAAGAATCGGGCCAGCTCGTATGACAATTCGATCGCCTTGTCGTTGCTGGTGCCACGGAAAGTTGAATAATAGGGCAAAGCGTTCAGCTGGTCGGCAATCGCCTGCTTCACTGGCTCGCAGGAATAACCCAGATTGACGTTCCACAACCCTCCCACGGCGTCGATGGCCTTGTGGCCGTCGACATCGACGATGCTTACCCCTTCACCGCCAACCAAAATGGTTGGCGGGTTCTTTTGGCTGTCGGCAGGGTGCGCCATCGGGTGCCAAAAATAGCGGGCGTTGTTTTCCTTCAGGAAGTTGGAATCCTTCATTTCAAAATTCTCCGGGAATTTCGTCCGACCGAACACTCGGTCGAAACTCAGTTGGAAAGTTTGCAGGAGCCTGGCCACCAAAGATTGCCGTAAGCTCTTGCGAAACTTGTTTCAGGGTATTCAGTAGGGGCGGCTGCCGGTCGCCTGCGGTTCTGATTTCAGGAACCGCGAATGAAACCGTCCCAAGCGCCAGTTGATCAATTCCGAAAACCGGGGCTGCAAAGCCATGAACACCGGTTTCGAAACTTCCGTTACTATAGGACCAACCGGTTTCCTTTACTTCGACGAGACGTTCTTGAATGAGTTCAAGGTTCGTTAGCGTAGAGGCAGTAATACGGGGCAAGTCGCGATTTTTGAGGCCTTCCAAAAGTGCAGGAGGGCCAAAACAAAGCATGCACAACCCTGAGGCTGTGGCGTTGAGCGGAAGGACTTCCGTGGGGTCTAGGCTAACTCGAACGCTGTGCTGAGTTGTCTCGACCACTAGCGCCGTTTGAAGAACATCATTTTCCAGAAGAGAAAGGTGCAGGCTTTCTCCTGCTTGTTGCATCGCAGCCTGCATTTTGAGGCGCGCTGCTTTGAGGCCGGGATTTGCAATCTCGCGTAACGCGGCAAGACGCAGTGCCGCCGGGCCAATCATATAGGATTTTGTTCCCTGATTCTGCTCGATCAATCCGAACTCTTCCAGTTCACGCAGATGCCGAAGAACAGTCGCCTTATTGACACCAGATAGCCGAGCCATCTGGGTCAGCCCAATTTCGGGCCGTGCGTTGGAAAATAACTCCAACAATCTCAAAGCATTAAGAGCAGTTCCCATAAGTTACTCCTCCTCCTTAAGAGAATACTTGACACAATGTAATTAACAACGCAACAATAAACATGACTTATCGGTTCATTATTTGAACCATCAATGGGAGGAGTCTATGAAGAAAATTCTTACCGCTGCCGTAATGGCGGTCTCTGCATCAGCTGCTTTCGCTGAGTATCCAGAGAAACCTGTATCCTTCGTCGTTCCGTGGCCTCCGGGCGATCTGGAGGATGTATTGACACGTCTGATCGCAGATGAATTTCAGGAAATGTACGGCGTACCAGCAGCAGTCGTGAACAAGCCTGGCGGTGGTGGTGGTCCGTTCCCTGGTGCTGTCGAAGTCGCCACTGCTCCGGGTGATGGCTATACGGTCGGCTCTTTTGTAATAGGCGTGCCGGTGATTGGCCCCGAGATTGGCATTCCAGAGCTGAACCCCAACCCATTTGACCCAATTGGCATCTTCCTGACCTATCCGTTCGTGATAGCGTCCAGCAAAGACGCACCCTTCTCATCTTGGGAGGAGTTGGTGGAACATGGCAAAGATAACGATGTTGCACTGGGGCATTTCGGCTCTGTCCTGCCCCCCACCCAGGTGACATTCGCAGCTGCTGTCAGCAGCGGGTTTGATTTCGCCAGTGAAGCCGCATTTGATGCTCTGGACTGCAACACCCTGACTTCAGGCGACGTGGACGTGATCAACACGACACTTCAACTTATACTACCCTGCTTAGATCAGGTGAATGTTCTGGCCAGCATCGGCGGTGAGCGGATTCCCCTGGTCCCTGACACTCCGACTGTTGTCGAGCTAAATCCTGACCTGCCTTTGGCACTATGGAACGGTCTGTTCGTTCACAAAGACACCCCGGCAGAGGCGCGCGAGAAGATCTCGGCAGCCGCTCAAAAGGCTCTGAGCTCCGACAAAGCCAAGCAGCTTGCCGAGGAAACAGGTGCACTGATCTACTGGCAGGACCCGGACGCCTCCAACGCGCAGATTGAAAAAGACAAAGCCTCTTTCGCCAAAATCGAAGAGATTCTGGGCGAATAACTCAAGATTGGCCCGGCAGGATTCAAACTGCCGGGCCTATTTTAATCGGTGGGGAGGTAGAGATGATCGCGAAAACCTTACAGGACATGTTCAAACGATATCGCCGTCCTGGCGATGTAGTTTTTGCGTTCGTGTTCCTTGCGTTTGCTGTCTTTTTGTTAATGCAGCTGGACGAGCAGACACAAATCGTCAAGCGAACCAAGTGGTTTGCGCAACCCAGTCTTTGGCCAATGATAGCCCTCTGGGCCATGGTGATTTTCGGATTTCTGCACTGGCTCAGTTCAGCAATGTCACAGCGGCGTCACGGACGGTGGACCGAAGTGGCATTCTGGTTGAGGTCGTTTGAATATGTTTTCTACTTCCTCGTTTACGTAAAAGCTGTTCCCTTGCTTGGGTATCTTCCCGCGACGGTAATATTTGCCGTGTTTTTGGCAATTCGCACCGGGTTTCGCGATGCTAAGGGTATCGGTTGTGCCGCATTGTTCGGCGTTTGTGTCACGGTCATCTTCAGGGCTTTCTTGCAGGTGAAAATCCCGGCCGGCGCTCTCTATGAGTATTTACCCGACACGGTTCGCGCGTTTGCGCTGACGTATCTTTGAGGTTTCGCTGATGGATGCTCTATTATCAGGTTTTTCGATACTTGCGCAGTGGCCGGTAATCGTTGCGCTTTTGATCGGGTCAATCGGAGGCGTGATTATTGGCGCTCTGCCAGGGGTGGGAGCGCCGGTGGCAATTGCCATTCTGTTACCCGCCACTTTCGCGTTTGAACCCATCGTTGGCCTGACCCTGCTGCTAGGCATCTATGGGTCCTCGATGTATGGCGGTGCAATCCCTGCCGTCCTGATCAATACACCGGGCACTGCAGTCAATGCCTTGACCACCTATGACGGCTATCCAATGACGAAGCGCGGCCAGGGTCATCGGGCGTTGTCACTGGCCTATTCGGCGTCATTTTTTGGAGGCATCTTTTCGATAATTTGCCTTATGCTCTTGTCTCCCGTCCTAGCACTCGTTGCCCCGCATTTTGGCAGCCGTGAGATTTTCCTAGCCGCGTTGCTTGGCATCATATTGGTAATTCTCGCTCATCGCGGCCAGATCTTTGCAGCGGGCATGCTGGCGGCATTTGGTCTGTTCTTGAACACTGTCGGGCTGGAGCCGGTCAAATACACCCGTCGTTTCACGTTCGAGCAAAGCTGGCTGGCTTCTGGGGTAGACCTGATTGTTGTTGTGCTGGGGCTGTTCGCAATCAGTCAGGCATTGCTTCTGTTGCTGGAAAAAAACCATGCACCGGGTGAAGCACATGTTGGCGGAAGCATCTTTGCGGGATTAATAGAGCTGCTTGGCCTCAAGCGTATTGCAACCGTGTCATCCAGCATCGGCGTGTTCATGGGCATGGTGCCGGGCACCGGCGAGTTCACCTCGCAATTCCTGTCATACACATACGCACAAAAAACCTCTAAAAATCCAGAAGCCTTTGGCGATGGTTCGCCCGAAGGGCTGGTGGCTTCTGAATCCGCAAACAATGCTGTTCCCGGAGCGGCGATGATCCCGCTGCTGGCGCTGGGTATTCCTGGCGAGGCACTGACGGCAATGATGTTGTCAGTCTTTTACGTGCACAATGTGATACCCGGGCCGCAGCTGTTCGAAAACCAGATGGATTTCGTCATGGCCCTCTATATGGCGTTGATCCTGCTGAACGTGATCGTTCTGGTGTTTTTGCTGTTCTCGACCAACTTGCTGCTCAAGATCATTCAGATTCCAACTCGTTTTCTGGGCATCATGATCCTGATCCTGGCGTTTGTCGGCGTATACAGCCTGCGCAACTCGATCACCGACTGTGCATTGGCCGCGGCATTTGGAGTGTTCGGTCTGATCCTCAAACGGCTGGACTTGCCGATCGTTCCGATCATCCTCGGCATGGTTTTGGGCGGCATTATGGAGGTCAAGCTCCGCAGCGCCATGGCTCGGGTTAATTCACCGCTGGATTTTGTTGATAGACCGATTGCCGCCATCTTGTTCGGTATGATTGTTCTGATCCTCATTCTGCACTTTCGGGCTCTGTACTTCGAGTTCAGAAATAAGCTGCGACCAGAACCAAACGCCGAACCCGTCGATGCAGATCACCCAAATCAACAAGGTTGAGAATATCCATGGATCAGTCCCTAATCGACGCGCTGCGAATGCAGCAAGTCGCCCCGCGCGGCCACTTCATTAACGGCAATTTCACTGACGGTGAAACGGGTGTGCAGGTTGAAGTGTTGTCCCCCATCGATGGCCAACCTCTGACTAGGATCGCCGATGGCAGCGTGGCGGACATTGAAGCTGCCGTCCTGGCCGCTCGGGTTGCTTTCGAGGACGGGCGATGGTCCGGAATGGCACCGTCAGGGCGCAAGAAAGTGTTGCTGAAGCTGGCGGATCTGATCGAAGAGCGTGCGCTGGAAATCTCTGTTCTGGGAGTGCGCGACAACGGCACCGAGATCAGCATGGCCTATAAAGCCGAGGCGCTTTCGGCGGCGGCGACATTTCGGTACTATGCCGAAGCAATCGACAAGATTTATGGCCAGATCGCGCCAACCAGTCACGATATTCTTGGCCTGGTACACCATGCTCCGGTCGGCGTGGTGGGTGCAATCGTACCGTGGAATTTTCCGCTGATGATCGGCAGCTGGAAAATTGCTCCGGCCCTTGCGGCAGGCAATTCCGTAGTATTGAAACCCGCAGAAAGCGCTTCGCTCAGCCTTTTGAAGATTGCTGAACTGGCTGCTGAAGCCGGGGTTCCGGATGGCGTGTTCAACGTCGTGACAGGGCGCGGCTCGGTTGTGGGCGAGGCACTGGCACTGTCGATGGATGTGGACATTATGGTGTTCACTGGGTCAGGTGCGACGGGTCGTCGGTTGCTGGAGTATTCAGCTCGTTCCAATCTGAAGCGCTGCTACCTTGAGTTGGGCGGCAAGTCAGCCAACATCGTCTTCAACGACGCCCCGGATCTGGCCGAGGCCGCCAAAGTGTCCGCGGCAGGTATCTTCCGCAACTCCGGTCAAGTCTGCGTTGCTGGCTCTCGCCTTCTTGTTCAGGAAGATATCTACCAGGATTTCGTGGCCGAAGTCTCGCGCCATGCTGAAAACTTTCGCGTCGGCGATCCGCTGGACCTGAACAGCCAGATTGGTGCCGTTCACAGCCTGCCGGAACTTGAGGCCAATCTGGATTTTGTTGCCAAAGCCGAGGCGGAAGGGGCAGAGCGGCGCACCGGTGGTAATCGCATCCTGATGGAGAGTGGCGGCTATTATATGTCTCCGACCGTAATGGCCGGGGTAAAAGAGACGGACCACTTGTTTCAGAACGAAGTCTTTGGCCCCGTTCTGGCGGTGACCCCCTTCAAAAACGAAGAAGACGCGATCCGGTTGGCGAACGCCACCGTGTATGGCCTGGCTGGCGGTGTCTGGACATCTAACCTTGGCCGCGCCCACCGTATGGTGGCTGGTATCCGCACAGGCGTCGTGCATGTGAACACCTATGGCGGTGCTGATCTGACCGTACCGCTTGGAGGAGTGCGCCAGTCCGGCAATGGGCACGACAAGTCTTTGCACGCGCTTGAGAAATACTTCGACCTGAAAACGGCCTGGATCAAGCTCTGAATGGCGGCGGAACGAAGGAGGAGCTTATGACTATGAAAACGATCCTGCTGATCGGCACCTATGACACGAAAGAAGCCGAGATGCGTTTCATTGAAAACGCAATTCACGCACAGGGCGCTGATGTACTGACAATGGATGTCTCAGTGCTGGGTGATCCCAAGACGCCAACCGACATCTCCAAGCACGACGTCGCTTCTGCCGGTGGCATGACCATTGATGAAGTCATCGCACAGGGGGATGAAAATAAAGCTTTTCGGGTAATGTCCGCGGGTGCCGCAAAAGTGGTTGCCCAGGCCTATGCCGATGGCCGCTTTGACGGGATGCTGGCCACCGGCGGTACCATGGGCACCGATCTGGCACTGGACTGTGCACAAGCGCTGCCGATGGGTGTGCCAAAATACATTGTGTCTACGGTCAGCTTTTCTCCTCTGATCCCTCCGCATCGTCTGGCGCCGGATATTCAGATGATCCTGTGGGCCGGCGGGCTCTATGGTATGAATTCGATTTGCCAGTCTTCACTCAGCCAGGCAGCCGGGGCAGTTGTTGGCGCGACCAAGGCCGCTATTGCACCGGACCGCAGCAAGCCATTGATTGGAATGACCAGTCTTGGCTCGTCTTGTCTGCGCTACATGAAGACGTTGAAACCGGCGTTGGAGGAACGCGGTTTTGAGGTGGCGGTTTTCCACTCTACCGGCATGGGTGGCATGGCATTTGAAAAGCTGGCCGGCGAGGGCGCATTTGCCTGCGTGATGGATTTCTGCATGCAGGAATTCGGAAATTTTATGGCGGGCTCTGTCGTGTCCAGCGGCGAGGAGCGTGTAACCAGTGCAGGTCGCGAAGGCACACCGCAGATGATCGCGCCCGGAGCGTTGGACCTGTTGGATTTCGCGGGCTGGCAGGACATCCCCGACCAATATTCTGATCGTCCGTTTCACGTGCATAACCGACTGATCAAGAGTTCCG
Source organism: Ruegeria sp. AE4 (assembly GCF_056542185.1). Taxonomy (NCBI): domain Bacteria; kingdom Pseudomonadati; phylum Pseudomonadota; class Alphaproteobacteria; order Rhodobacterales; family Roseobacteraceae; genus Ruegeria; species Ruegeria sp. AE4. Next base: position 7,924 of record NZ_JBQFZK010000030.1, read on the forward strand.
TCTTCAATGGGGATGAACGCCGCGCTTGGATCCGTGAACTGGCCAACCGAATGGAGGCCGCAACGGGACCTGTCCACTTTTTCCTGCCTGTTCAGGGGGTTGAAGCATGGGACAAAGAAGGCGAGGCGGCGCATGACCCTGATGCACTGGCAGATATGGTGGATGAGGCACGCATGGTTATACCGGGTCGTGTGCCGATGACGGAACTTGACGCTCATATCAACGACCACACGTTCAGCGAAGCGGTCCTCGTGCAATTTGATGCCTGGGTCGAGCAGGGTGTGATCAGCAAAAATCGCTGACCTTCGTCATTCCAACAAATGCATTTAACCTTCGGACGCCGTGGCGCCGCCTCGAGGGGTACCTGCGAAAATTGCACGCCATAACAGGAAAAAAATCAGCTTATTGCCGACGAGACAAAGCTGCTTGGACCCAATGTATCATCCCTCTAAGGCGACCCGGTCCATTTTGTTAGGGGTGAAGGAGTATCCTGCCAGGTATCGCGACACTGGGGAAACCAAAGACGAATGGCCATCCGGTGGGTAGTGTTGTTACACGAGCAGAATTCCTTGTTACTTTTCTTAAGTGCTATCGCTATTTCAATACGTTTGATGGCAACCCCGTTTCCTGTGCTGCAGCGATGGCGGTATTGGAAGAGATCAAAGACAGCAATTGCTGGAGAGCGCGAAAAATGTGGGATTGCATGCTCGCAAATGAATGGAAGTGCTGGCTCAGAAACGTGCCGTTATTGGAAACGCACGCGGATTCAGTCTGATCTTCGGTGCAGAAATTGCTTTAGACCGCGACGGCAAGGAACAAGGATATCGGCTTTGGCATATCTGGACGAGTAATACGAGAAAAGCGATCATTCTGATGGACACGTCTCCGGTTTGATTGGACCAGACAGTGACTATCGGAGCGGAACGCTCGAATTGATCGTGTCACTATGAACTGTTGGGTCACTATCTATGGGCTACGGTACAAAAAACGGTAACGTCCCTAGTACCTTTACACCCGCGCACCACCAAAAGGACACGCGTAAGCAGAATAGCAAAGCCAAATTGATATGCCGGGTGTGATCCAGAAAAAACAGAGCGTCACATACATCCTTCCGACACTTCACTCCTCGGTAAGGTGTTTCCTGACAGTTGGATCAATCTTGGTACTATGGGTTGAGTAGATACCACAGGCGGCAATGGCCTCACGCGCGGTTACCCGCTCGTGCAGGCGCTTCCAGATTGTTTTGGCGGCGTAGGGATGCGGGTAAGGGCGCCAAGCAACACCCATCGTCATTCCCCGCAGATACTTTAGTTGCTGGCGGTGCGCTGAATATAAGATGGTATTGGCAACGCTGCCTTCGCGCATCAACTCATGTTCGGTTATAAATATCCTGTTTCCCCGCATTGTCACCAAACCAACGTAACGGGAAATCTGGTGCATGCTTTTGTCTTGTGATGTGGCGATTTCGCGGGACCGGATTGTGAAAAGCCCATCAACTTCCTGAATACGGATTAACGAACAAAATATCTTCCCTTCCCAGGAAGGCGTGCAGAAAAACGAGTGATAGAAACCAACATAGCGCCTGAGGTTTTTGTGTTGGCCCCGAAAAGGATCCAAAAACGCGTCTGCGGGCGTTTTTCCGGATGGTGGTAAGACGTCCTTTAGCATTTGCTCAAAGTAAGCAGTTTCAGCGAACAGTTCGGCTTCTGTCAGGCCGAAATGGCGCGCGATCCGACGCATGTTGTGGGCCGAAGGCAGGCTGGAGCCATTCAGATACCGATTGAATTGCTGCCGGTTGACGCCAATATCCCGACAAATCTTTGAAATATTGCCGTGTTCTGCGCATAGCGACTTCAGGTTGGCAGAAAAATACTGGGACATGGAAGAACCCTTCGCTATTTGACGCTATTTCGCTGCAAATAGCATCACTTCGCATAAGATTGCACAATTTGTTTTTTCTGCAAATTGTTTTCTTCTTCGGCATCAGCTCGCAAAAAACAAGCTCTCGGATGCCAGTTAAAACCGTCGAAAACACATGGATCACACTCTCCGACGGGCGGAGGCTTGCTGCTCGACTCTGGTTACCCGAAACCGGTCCAGCTCCGGCCATTCTGGAATACCTGCCTTACCGCAAACGCGACGGCACAGCGCCCAGGGATGAAACAACACATAAGGTATTTGCCGAGGCTGACTATGCCTGCGTTCGGGTCGATATAGCGGGTACGGGCGACAGCGAAGGGCAATTCGACGATGAATACTCGGAACAGGAACTGAGTGATGGTGAAGAAGTCATCGCATGGATCGCAGCGCAGGATTGGTGCGACGGTCACGTTGGGATGATCGGAATATCTTGGGGTGGGTTTAATGGTTTGCAACTGGCTTTCCGGCAACCGCCTGCGTTGAAGGCCGTCGTCAGCGTCGCCTCGACCGTGGATCGCTATGCAGATGACATCCATTTCATGGGTGGTTGCCTGCTGAGCGACAACATGAACTGGGGTAGTCAGATGTTCGCTTATCTGACCAGGCCCGCAGATCCGGCCTTACGCGCAGACTGGCGAGAGGATTGGCTGATGCGGCTGCAAAACGTTCCATTTTCAGCCGCCGATTGGCTGCGTCATCAGACACGGGACACATACTGGAAGCACGGCTCGGTTTGCGAAGACTGGTCTGCTATCCAAACCCCGGTTTTGGCCATAACCGGCTGGGCAGATGCGTATGTAAATGCCCCGCCTGCTTTGACAGCCAACCTGACATCGCCCACCAAGGCCGTCATCGGGCCATGGGAGCATCGATACGCGCATATCTCGAAAATTGATCCTGCGGATTTCCATTCCGAAGTCATCGGCTGGTTTGATCGCTGGTTGAAAGAACAGGAAAACGGCGCAGAAGATTTGCCTGCGTACCGGACATACATGCAGGAGCATTTCAACCCGACACCGAAAAACAGCCCTCGGCAAGGTCGCTGGATCGCTGAAGGTCGCTGGCCATCGCCGCACGTACATGAACAGATCTGGCATCTGGCACCGGGCGAATTTTCCCCTAGCCCAGCCCAAGGTTCCGCAGCCATTTCGTCGCCCTGCCATTTGGGCATGCAAAGCGGGTATTTTTGTGCAGGTATGCGGATCGATAACGAGCTGCCCGACGACCAGGCAAGCGACGATGCATTGTCGCTGTGCTTTGACAGCGCGCCATTGCGTGCGCCGCTGGAATTGTTGGGGCGCGCAAGACTGAAGTTTCGGTTTTCAGTAGACAAGCCTGTCGCTCAGCTTATTGCGCGCCTATGCGATGTATCGCCCGAGGGTATTTCACAGCGCATCAGCTTCCGGTCGTTGAACTTATGCCATTTCCGCGATCACGAGACACCTGAATTCTTACAACCCGGCGAGGAATATGAGGCCGAGATTGCCCTAAACGAATGTGCGCATCGACTGCGTGAGGGTCATGTGTTGCGGCTGGCCCTGTCGACGTCCTACTGGCCAATCATCTGGCCATCGCCAAACCAGGCACAGGTGACATTGCATTTGCAGGATTGCGCCCTGCATTTGCCGGTGCGCGAAGTATCGCGTGAAGTCCAAGCTTCCGAACCCGGTCCGGTGCCGAAGTTTCCGGTTCTTGCAGCCGATCAATTGCGGACACCTGCGTCGCATTCCGAACGTAAAGAAACAGAAGACGGCCGGATCGTGCTTGAGACGTTTGACGACTATGGTAAATCACGCGATCCCTATCACGGCCTGATTGTCGGCAGTGATGTGCGCATGCATTACGGCATTCACCCGGATGACCCGGCCACTGCCCGGTTTGAGACGGCCTGGAATTTCACTTTCGAACGGGCGGAGTGGCAGGTTGCCATCTCGACCGAGTGCCGCATGAGTTGCGACATGCAGTATTTCTACCTCTACCGCAAACTTCGCGCCACCGATGGCGCCGATGAAACCGAAGTCCTGACAAAGGAATGGTCGGAAACCATTCCACGCGGATTTCTCTGACTTAATCCTAGGGAGGATACTATGAAGATAGAATGGACAAAGGCCAATGTTGGTCGTCGCGGGTTCCTGAAAGGCGCAACCGCGCTTGGAGCGACCACGGCGCTTCCGATGGGGTGGGCAAATCGCGTATTTGCAGCAGACGACGGTGTTCTGCGGGTACGGGCCTATGGCGATGCGCAGAATATGGATCCGGCCCACTCGGTTGGTGTCGTGGAAGAAGAGGTACATGCCTCGATCTACAACAAGCTGATCCAGTATAAGCCAGGCGAGGAATGGGGCTGGCAGCTCGACGCGGCAACGATGATCGAGCAGGTTGACCCCTCCCATATCAAGTTTGCATTGCGTGACGATATCGGCTTCACCAACGGCTTTGGCGCCATGACCGCCGAGGACGTCAAGTTCAGCATGGAACGGATCGTGGATGACGCGACCGACAGCCCAAACAAACCCGACTTGGGACCGTTCAGCCATGTTGAAGTGACCGGTGAACGCGAAGGGACGATTGTGTTGAACAAACCCTTCGCACCGATTTGGTCCATTGCCCTGCCTTACATCACCGGAAACATTGTTTCGAAAGCAGCGGTCGAAGCAGCCGGTGGCCGGATCGGTGCTGATCCGGTGGCAGAGTCCGGCCCATATCTGCGGGACAGCTGGTCGCCCAAGGAAAAAACGGTTCTTAAGCGCAACCCTGACTGGAAAGGCGATGCTCCGACCTGGGACACAATCGAGATCTATCCGATCGACGACGAAAACACCGCCGAGATCGCGTTTGAAGCGGGCGAACTGGACGTAACTCGCGTGTCGCTGGGTTCAGTCGAACGTTATCGCGCTGGTGTTCCCAATGGGGGATCGCTGGTTGAGAAACCCTCGCTTTACTATGTCTGGATGGGAATGAATGTTGAACATCCAAAGCTGCAAAATCAGAAGCTGCGGCAGGCGATTCAACATGCCATAGATGTCCCCAGCATTCTGGAGGCTGCCTATTTTGGTGCAGCCGAGCCGGCAACCGGGATCATTGCTCCGGGTCTGGCAGGGCATCGGCCGTCTTCGCTGGTGCCACCTGAGGCAAATTTCGAAAAAGCGGCGCAACTACTTGCGGAATCGGGTGAAACCAACGTCACTCTGACCCTCGACACGCTAAACAAGACAACGTTCACGACAACTGCACAGATCATTCAGGCGACGCTGGCGCAAATCGGTATCACAGTTGAGGTGAATGTTCTGGAATCCGGTGCGTTCTGGGCGTCTGGCGACAACGAAAACCTGCAACTTGTTCTGAACCGCTATTCGATGACGCCGGACCCGTATTATGCGACGTCGTGGTTTACGCCCGAGCAAATTGGCAAGTGGAACTGGGAACGCTTTAACAGCGCAGAGTTCAACGAAATCCACGAAGCTGCGGCTGGGGAAACAGATATCGCAAAGCGGGCTGAAATGTACCAGCGTGCGCAGGACTTGATGGAAGAAAGCGGTGCCTATCGCTTCATCACACACGAGGCAACACCGGTCATTCACAGCGCAGGTGTCATTCCTGCATTGCGCCCGGACGGGCTGTCGCTGCTGCGTTACTTTGGCAAGTCGACCTGACCTCCCCAGGTCGACAGGGAGCGGCGGGCGCTGACACTCGCCGCTCCATAACCAACGCCATCCAGCCACAAGGAGCCAGTTGGCTATGCTGAACTTCGCAACCCGTCGCTTCGGGCTATCGCTGCTCATCCTTTTCGTGGCGGTCACCGTCATGTTCCTGATGATCCGCGCTGTACCAGGCGATCCGGTCCAGATCATGCTGGGTCCGCGCGCCACACCCGAGCTTCAGGCCCAACTCACCGCCGCACTTGGTCTTGATCAACCGATCTGGAAACAGCTGCTGATCTTTTACTCGAACCTTTTGCAGGGTGACCTTGGCACCGATGTTTTCTCGGGTCGGTCTGTGACTGAGATTGTGTTTCAGCAATTGCCGTTCACTCTGGAGCTGATTTTTGCATCAATCCTGTGGTCCGCAAGTCTTGGTATCGCACTTGGCGCTTATGCGGCTGCGCATCCAAACACGATGATCGACCGGATCGCCGCCGCAATTTCCGTCAGTTTTGTTGCCGCTCCGGCCTTTGTTGTTGCGCTTTTGGCTTTGTTGGTTTTCGCCGTTAGTTTGCAATGGTTTCCCGCCATTGGGGCAGGAGAGGGGTTCTGGGACCGCCTTGACCATCTGGTTCTGCCAGCATTCGCCATAGGGCTCAGCTGGGTAGGATATATCGCACGGCTGGTACGGGCGTCGATGCTCGAGGTCATGGGTGAAAGCCATGTGCGTACCGCCCGGGCCTTTGGTATCGCGGAACGTCGCGTGGTCATGGTTTACGCATTGCGTATCGCAATTCTACCCGTGGTCACCGTGATCGGGGTCGGGATGGGCTTTCTGCTCAGCTCAGCCGTTTTTGCCGAAATCGTTTTTGCCCGACCAGGCTTGGGTAAGCTGGTCATCGACAGCATCACGACCCGAAACTATCCGATTGTGATGGGTTCGGTCCTTGTATCAACGGCACTGTTCGTTGTGTCGACCGCCTTGGCCGATCTGATCAACGCGCTACTCGATCCACGCGCACGCACGGCTCATTAGGGAGGCGGAGTGATGGTAAAATCTCGTTCCGAACTTGGCCAGATCATAGTCGGGGTTGCCCGCGACCCGCTTGGGTTAATGGGTTTGATAATCGTTGGGACCATCGTGTTCTGCGCGATATTTGCTGCCTGGATTGTGCCTTACGATCCCATTGCCATGGATATCAAATCCCGCCTGCAAGGGCCGTCCGCGGCGCATCTGTTGGGCACGGATCAGCTGGGTCGCGATACGTTTTCGCGGGTGATTGCTGGGGGGCAGGTTGCGCTTAAAGTGGCGCTGCCAGCTGTTTTCGGCGCGATGGCGATTGGCCTGACTTTGGGCATGATAGCCGGGTACGGACCAAAATGGCTCGACAACCTGCTGATGCTGTTTTTCGATACCATCCGGTCCTTTCCGACGGTGATGTTTGCACTGGCTGTTGTGGCCCTTGTCGGGCCCAGCTTGCAGACAGTTGTATTCGTGGTCATGGCGACCTCGATCCCGACATATGGGCGCGTGGCGCGAACCCAGACCCTGACGCTTCGCAATTCCGAATTCATTCTGGCAGAGCGATCAATGGGGGCCAGCATGACGCGTATTCTGGGTGTGCACATGCTACCCAATATCATCGGGGTTCTGGCTGTCTTGGCAGCCATGGATATACCCACCGTCATCGCGCTGGAGGCCGGGCTGTCATTTTTGGGGTTGGGTGTGAAACCCCCGACACCCAGTTGGGGAGCCTTGCTCAAGGATGGCTATTCCCTGATCCGCCAAACACCGTGGCTGGTGGTGGGCGGGGGCCTGCCGATCATTCTGGCAACACTTGGATTCACTTTCCTGGGCGAAAGCCTACGTGATGTGGTCGACCCGAAATTGAGGAAACAGCGATGACCGATACACTGCTGGAAATCGACCGCCTGAGTGTTGACTACGAAACGGGCCGTGGCGACCTTAAGGCCCTGAGGAACATCACATTCAACGTCAACAAGGGTGAAATTGTTGGTATTGTCGGGGAATCCGGATGCGGCAAATCCACCCTGATCTCATCCATCCTGCGCCTGACCGCCCCCAATACGCGGTTCCGTCAAGGTGAGGTTCGTTTCAAAGGGCAGGACCTGTTGAAGGCTTCCGAGCGTCAGATGCGCGACCTGCGCGGTGCAGACATATCCATTGTCTTCCAGGATCCGATGCAAACGCACAATCCGGTTCTGACCATCGGGCAGCAGATGCTGGACATTCAGCATCGCTCAAAGCAGTCAAAGGCGGATAAATTGACCCACGCAGCCAAGATGCTGGGTGCTGTCGGCATCCCCGATCCCGAAGCGCGCCTGAAGCAGTATCCGCATGAGTTCTCAGGTGGGATGCGCCAGCGGATCGCCATAGCAATGGCGTTGATGTCCGAGCCGGACCTCTTGATCGCGGATGAGCCAACCACTGCATTGGACGCCACTCTTGAGGTACAGATCATCGAGCGCCTACAAGAATTACAGCGCGAGTTTCATTGTGCCATTCTGTTTATTTCGCACCATCTGGGCGTGATCGCGGAACTCTGCGACCGGGTGGTGGTGATGTATGCAGGAGCCGTTGTCGAAAGCGGCGATGTGCGTGAGATTTTCCACAACCCTAAACACCCCTATACACGTCGTCTGATCGAATGTGATCCCGGCCACATCAAAGAACGCGCCCGCGTTTTGCCCACCATCCCCGGTGAAGTGCCTGATCTGGCCAACCTGCCCGGGGGGTGCATCTTTCGGGACCGTTGCGATCAGGCCATGGCGCGCTGCGCGACCGATGTGCCGCCACTGGATCAACTGAAAGAAGGCCACCACGCCGCATGCTGGCTGAACCACGAGGAGGTCGCAACATGAGCTTGCTGAATGTCGTGGATCTTAAAACCAGTTATGGACCGGTCAATGTTCTGGCGGGTGTCAGCTTTACCGTAGAACCTGGCGAAACTTACGCTCTGGTTGGTGAAAGCGGATCGGGTAAGACGACGGTAATCCGCGCGATTGCGGGTCTTGCGCCTGCACAGGACGGTTCGGTTACATTCGAAGGTCGGGAAATTCGGGGCGCGCCGGAAAGCGTCATGCGTCCGCTGCGTAAAGACATGGCGATGATGTTTCAGGACCCGGTCGGTAGCCTGTCGCCCCGCCTGACAATCCGCAGCCTGATCACCGAACCCTATCGCATTCAGGGTATGAAAGATCGCGATCTGGATGCCGAGGCCAAGCGCCTATTGGAAATGGTGAACCTGCCCGCGCATTTTGCCGATCGCTATCCCTATCAGCTGTCAGGAGGTCAGGCCCGGCGCGTGGGCGTCGCGCGCGCCCTGGCGCTGGAACCCAAGCTGATCCTTGCGGACGAGCCGACTGCCGGTCTTGATGTCTCGGTCCAGGGTGAGTTGCTGAACCTGCTCAACGATCTGCGCGAAAGGCTGGGGCTGGCGATGGTCATCATCACGCACAACCTCAGCGTCGTGCGTCACGTGGCCGACAGAATGGGCATCATGTATCTGGGCCGTTTGGTCGAGGAGGGCACAACCGAGACGATCTTCAACGACCCGCGCCATCCCTACACCCGCTGCCTTCTGAGCGCCAACCCCGAGCCGGACCCGGATGCGCGACTGGAACGGATCGCCCTCAAAGGAGAGCCTCCCAGCCTGCTCAGGCGGCCATCTGGCTGTGAGTTTCGCGAGCGTTGCCCCTTTGCCAGAGACATTTGCACCCAAACCCCGGAATGGGAAGTAAAGGTCGGCCATGGGCTGCGTTGTCTGGCCCCGCTGTCGTAACTAGGAAATCCAATGCCAAGCACACTCTACTTCAACGGCACCATCCTGACTATGGATGCGCAGAACTCTTCACCAGAGGCGGTGCTGACTGACGGCAACAGAATTCAGGCAGTGGGGGCCGAGGCTGAGTTGCGCGCCCGCATGCCTTCGGATGCGCACGAGCAAGATCTGAAGGGTCGTACCCTGATGCCCGCCTTTATCGACCCACACGGGCACTTTCCCGATCCCGGCTTTGTTAAGCTGTTCCGTGTCGATCTGTCTTCGCCGCCTTTAGGGGATTGCAGAGACATGTCACAGGCGTTGGACAGGCTTCACGAAAAGGCGAGTGCAACACCCGAGGGTGAATGGGTCATGGGGGTGTCCTTTGACAATACGTCCATTCTGGAAGGTCGAATGCCCACACGGGCCGAACTGGACGGCGTGTCACAACGCCATCCAATCTGGGTCATTCACGCGTCGGGTCATAATGGCGTGGCAAATTCTCTCGCGCTGGAAAGACGCGGGATAACTCGTGAAACTCCTGATCCAGAGGGGGGCCGTTATGGCCGCGATCCGGAAACCGGAGCACTGACCGGATTGATGGAAGGGCTGTCGGCCATGGGTGAAATGGGCGATACTGATTTCCTGATTGACCGCGACCGGTTTTGGCGGGGTTTTGACGCCTGCCGCAGCGAATACCTGGCCCATGGTGTGACCTATGCCCAAAATGCCTGGGCATCGCAGCCCATGCTGGACCACTTCGCCAGCCTGCCTGCGGATCAGGATCCGGGAATTGACATCGAGCTTTTGCCCGTCGGAGATCTGGAGCCAGAGTTATCTTCGCGTTGGATTGGAACGAGCTGGCCGGGCAACCCGCATTTTTCGCTGGGTCCGCGCAAACTGTTTACGGACGGGGCCTTTCAGTTACAGACCGCGTATTTGTCTGCTCCATATTTCAAACCTGCCAGCCCTGATAATCCTTGTGGAATGACCTATACCTCGCAAGAGCAGCTGGTTGCGGATGTAGAAAAGCTCCACAGTCAGGGCTTGCAGATTCACTGCCACTGCAATGGCGATGCCGGTGCCGAGATGTTCATAGATGCGGTGGAAAAGGCGCTTGTTGCACACCCGCGCCAGGATCATCGACATACCATTATCCATGGCCAGGTTCTGAGGGATGACCAATTGGAGCGTATGGCCCGGCTTGGTCTGACCGTCAGCTTCTTTCCCGCCCATGTCTTCTTTTGGGGGGATCGTCATTACGATACTTTCCTGGGACCCGAGCGAGCCGAACGGATATCGCCGGCGGCGTCAGCCGAACGGTATGGCGTGCGATACACGATCCACAACGACGCCTCGGTCACACCGACGCGTCCAATCCATCTTGCCCATTGCGCGGTGAACCGAAAATCCGCTTCTGGCCGTGTGCTTGGCGAGGATCAGAAGATCAGCGTTATTTCAGCCCTGCGGGCCCAAACCATCGAAGCCGCTTGGCAGGTGTTCAAGGAAGATCAACGCGGATCCATAGAACCGGGTAAAATTGCAGATTTTGTTGTTCTTTCGCGCAATCCACTGCACGACCCGGACCGCCTGTCAGACACTGTCGTGCTTGAAACCATCCGCTATGGCGAAAGGGTTTTTTCCGCTGTGTGTACTGAACAAGAGTTTGAGCACGCATAATGGCGACCAAGCGTATTGTGATCGCGGGGTTCCAACATGAAACCAACTGTTTCGGTGTAACGAAAGCTGGGATGCCTGAGTTTGAGATGGCGGATTCCTGGCCGGGAATGCTGCATGGTTCACAGGTTCTTCTGGAAACCGGGGGCATGAACCTTCCGATCGCGGGTTTCACCGCCGCGGCACAGGCAACGGGATTTGATGTCATTCCCGTTTTGTGGTGCTCTGCCGAACCGTCCGCCCATGTCACCGATCATGCATTCGAAACGATCTGCGGGATGCTGTTGGACGGAATATGGGGCGCAGGCCAGATTGACGGTGTCTATCTTGATCTGCACGGAGCTATGGTCTCCGAAAGCCTTGCTGACGGTGAAGGAGAGCTTTTGCGTCGCGTTCGTGAAACTGTGGGTCCAGACGTTCCAGTGGTCGCAAGTTTGGACCTTCATGCCAACATTTCCACCGAAATGGTCAAACACTCAGACTACCTGTCGATTTTTCGCACTTACCCACATTTGGATATGGCGGAAGCGGGTGCACGATGCGTTCCAGTCTTGCGTCGCCTGCTGGCGGGTGAAACCCTATACAAAACGTTCCAACCGGTGCCTTACCTGATCCCCCTGCATGCGCAACACACGGGTTCTGCGCCGATCAGTGATATCTATCAATTGCCTGTCAGGTTTGAACAGCAAGGCATTCTGGCAGAGATCGCTCTTGGTTTTACGGCGGCGGATTATCCTGACACCGGACCATCCTGCCTTGCTTATGCCTTGACTGCTGAAAAAGCGGCTGCCGCTGCCAAAGAGATTGTCAGCATGTTCCTGTCCCGTGAGGCCAATCTTGAATGTAAGATGTTGTCTTTGGAAGAGGCCGTTTCCACATGTCGTCAAAGGCGCGAAAAACCCATCGTTCTAGCCGATGTTCAGGACAATCCGGGCGCAGGCGGAACGTCAGATACAACGGGGCTGCTGGCCGCTTTGATTGAGGGCGGGGTAAAAAACGTTCTGATGGGTCTGTTCCATGATCCGGAAAGTGCCATTCAGGCCCATGCGGCAGGGGAGGGCGCACGGATCATTTTGGCTATCGGCGCAAAGTCGAACCTGGCCGGACATGTTCCATTCAGGGCAGAGTTTGAAGTGCTTTCCTTAAGTGATGGCACATGCCGCTATACCGGTGAAATGTATGGCGGCGGAACAGCTACGCTTGGCAAGACAGCTGCGCTTCGCTTGGTTGGACACGACGCCGAGATCGACCTTGTCGTCACAAGCATACGAAACCAATGCCTGGATCGCGCACATTTCACACATATCGGGTTAAACCCTCTGAGTTATTCGGTGATCTGCGTCAAAAGCACAGCGCATTTCCGGGCGGATTTCGAACCAATTGCAAGCCATGTATATGCGGTCGCTGCGCCTGGGGTTTTCCTCTGCGACCTTGGAAAGGTCCCTTATTCTTGTATCAACAGAAGGTTGGCCAACTGTCGCCATACCTCCTTTGACGTGACGTGAAACGAAAGTTTGTTGACGTGCGATACGCCCCAATGGATTCAAATATCTCAACCCCGAAGAGTCAGCCTTGAGCCGTCCACATAAACCTGACCCCAATTGGATCTTGAATACGATTCCCTGAGGCCAGTTGACCCAAGTCTTTCTCAGAGCCTGTTACAACGCAAAGGCAACTTGCACGTCACTGAATCGTTTCTTCGGCATAGATACACTTCTTTCGCACCAGAAATGTATCCGAGGCAATCGCAGCGCGATCAGCATCTCCTACAGAGCGGGGTCAACATTACCAAAAGAAGCTGTCATCCTCCATCAAGGATGCAATTGTCAGGTTGGCATCCTCTTCTGACACATTGTCTGTGGCTTCATGCCACACAGCTTCCAGGATGGTTGTCGAAGGCCCGTAAATGTTGTTTTTCACGCAAGAGACAACCAATCCATAGATATCTTCCTCATTCTGGAAGGTGGGCAAGTCTGGCACGAATTCCAGATAGTCGACATCTTCGTCCCATTCGGAGGCACCGGACTCCTCGGCCACCGTCACGGTATTGTTTTCGGGTGCCAACAAAGCGCTCAGTTTTGGTTGAGCAGGACCGATGGTCCCATTTCCATCAATATCGTGACTGTAGAAGATTTCGACATCCACAACATTGGCGATGCTAACACCGCCTTGGTATTGCCCCGAAGCATCCGTGGTCCATTCAGCATATGACCCGTTCGCATTTTGCCACAGCACCTTGTAGCCACCGCCCGAAGCTTCGGCCTGAAGCGCCTGCC
>NZ_JBQFZK010000031.1:0-14641 GCF_056542185.1 Ruegeria sp. AE4
AAGTGGTCGACGGCCTGGCTGCCAACGGCGAAGACGGCAACGCCGAAGTCGAAGCCCGCGTCCGCGCCCAGGTCGCAGACCTCTGCAACCGCTTCCCCATATACCCGAACCTGTAAACGTTTAAAAAGAAAAGAAAACGGCGCTCTTGAGGCGCCGTTTTTTTTGTTGTTTGAGCAGTCGCTTCGATAGAGGGGGATCTGGCCACGCGTCAGCTTGGCAGCCGTCTGAAAGTCAAATCAAATCGCGCCACCACAGAAAAACAAGCAACAGCGCTGTCAGAGCCAACAGATTGAAAGCCAGCCCCCCCAGCAATCCAAGGAACCAGCCCCACCTGCGATCCGCAAGATTGATGCTTCCCAGATGATCCTGCACTACGTCCGACGCCCTGACGAGCTTGGGAGTATCCAGAATCAACCGCATCTTCGGGTGCGACGCCATCGCCTCGGACCGGGCAAGCACCATGGCCTGCCGGTACACCCGGCGCGGCAGGCGTCGTTTTGCCTTGCGAATGGATGCCTCTAGCGTCTTGTCGCGCACGCCAAGCTTGGCACGCAGCAAGGCCACCGTCTCGGCGATCCGGGTCTGAATGTCTGGGTCCTGAGGCATTGGCTCTCTCCTGCCGCCGCAATCTAGCCTGCACCACAAAGACCTACAATGGGGCTGGTGATCCGCTGTAGGCGCTTGTATCACGCAAGCTATGCTGAACACGATTGTACATGGCGAACCGACCGCCCGCCCACCGCTGGTAATAGCACACGGCCTTTACGGATCTGCTCGGAATTGGGGCGTCATTGCCAAAAGGCTTTCAGACGAACGGCAGGTTGTGGCGGTGGACATGCGCAACCATGCTTACAGCATGTGGGACCCGAGCCACGATTATCCCCATCTGGCACAGGATATCGCCGAAGTCATAGAACAGATCGGCGGCGTGGCGGATGTTCTTGGGCATTCCATGGGCGGAAAGGCTGCCATGACCCTGGCCCTGCGGCACAATGGGTTGGTGAACAAGCTGGTGGTCGCCGACATCGCGCCGGTTCAATACGCGCACAGCCAAATCCAGTTCATCGAGGCCATGCGGGCTGTTGATTTTTCGCGCATCACCCGCCGGTCGGATGCGGAAATGCAGCTGGCCGATCAAGGCGTTGAGAAAGCGTTGCAAAGCTTTTTCACCCAATCGCTGGATATCAAGGGAAAACGGTGGTTGCTTAATCTGGATGTTCTTGCAGCCGAGATGCCAAAGATCATGGGCTTCCCCAAATTGGACGCCACATGGAATGGCTCCGCCCTGTTCCTGTCGGGCGCGGCATCGGATTATGTCCTGCCGGAACACCGCCCTGAAATCCGCTCGCTGTTTTCCGGCGCGCGTTTTGCCAAAATACCCGGAGCCGGGCATTGGCTGCACGCCGAAAAACCACGTGAATTCGAAGCAGCGGTTCGGACGTTCCTGAACGCCTGATCAGGTGCCCCGGTACAAGCGCCGGGCCACCATCCACGATGCCGGAGCAGCGATCACCGCCCCGGCAACTGCTGCGCCGACAATTGCGCTGACGGAAACCAATCCCGCAGACAGCACAGCGATTACGGCAGAACCTGAAATGGCAGTGGCGATCAGTGAATACAGCATGGCGGCAAGGCGAAACATGGTCGGGTGTTCCTTATGATGACTTCCGGCCAAACATGTCTCGATTCGAATGTGTTTTGCATTGATTTGCATCAGATGCGGAAATCTGGCGCTTCATGAACCTGTGATTTCGCAACCACCGTTGAGCCGATCCGCCAACCCGCCAAGGATGTGGAGCTTGTGAAATCCCAAGTCTTGCGCCGTCAAAGGTACACACCCTCACTTTCACGCTTTTCCCAAAAGGATCAGAACGCGACTTGAGGTAGATGAACCAACGGCCTTAGGCACCTAGGTTATTGCTCGCGAAACGCGCGCGACATGCTGTCCGACACAGGTTTGGCGATATAGGCCGCAAAAGTTCGTTCCTCGGTTTGGATCATAATTTCCGCAGGCATGCCGGGGGTCGGAACAAAGCCGCTGACCCGGTGCAGCTCGTCTGGGGTAAGTGAGATACGCGCCAGATATACCTCTTTTGGAACGCCTGCCGCCTCTTCAAGCAGCGCGTCGGCAGAGACATAAAAGACTTCTCCGTACAAAACCGGCGTTGTGCGCTGATTGAGCGCGATCAGTCGCACCGAGGCGGTCTGCCCGGTTACCACACTATCAATCTCGGTGCGTGGGATTTGCGCCTCAATAATCAACGGCGCATCGGCAGGCAGGATTTCGGCAATGGGTTCGCCCGTTTCGATCACACCACCCGGAGTATGATAATGCAGGCGAACCACTGTCCCGGTCACAGGAGCCCGTACCACGGCCCGGTCCAGGACATTACGGGCCTGACGGGATTTTTCGCGCACGCTTTCCAGATCTGCCTCGACCACGCCCAATTCATCCAGTGCAGCCTCGCGATAGGCGGATCGGGTGCGCGTAATCTGTTCCTGGTATTTCAGAAGCATCTGATTGATTTCAGCGGCCTCGGCCTGCAACCGGGCCTGCTGCCCCTCGGCTTCGGCCTGCACACGCCGGATCGTGTTCAATTCGCCCTTTCGAACCAGCCCTTTCTGGAAAAGCTGGTTTTTGGACTCGTACTCTTCCTGCAAGATCTCGGCACGTGTGACCATGCTGTCCAATTGGGCCTCAAAGCCACTTGCCCGGATCTTCAAAGCCTCCATATTGCGTTCCAAAAGTGCCACATCATTCAGCAAGGTCTTGCGCGACACATCAAAGCTCAGCATTTGACCGTCGAGAATGGCCATGACTTCCACGTCTTTGGAGGCCTCGACCAGATCTGGCGTAAAGACCAGACGATCCCGTTCCCCATATTCCGCCAGCAATCGCTCGGTCATCGCCTGCAAGCGCAATTTGCGGATGAACAGCTCGCGCTCATTGGCCTGCGCCGAGGTCTGATCCAGCGTCATCAGCACCTGACCTGCCTGAACCGATTGCCCTTCGGTGACCTTGATGTCTTCGATGATCCCGCCTTCAAGGTGCTGGACAATCTTGTTGCGTCCGGTGGCGACAAAGCTGCCCTGCGCGATGACCGCCGCCGCCAGCGGGGCGCTGAAGGACCACACTCCGAAACCGCCAAAACAGACGACCAGCATGATTATACCGATGACAATGAAGCGGTTGATCGAGCGCGGAACTTCCGCATACCAGACGTCAGGTTCACCGGCAGAGTGCCTTACGGGTACGAGGTCATTCATGGTCAGCCTCCCTGTTGCCCTTCAATTCCGGTCCGTTTGCGCGGCCCGTTGATCTGCTGAAGAACCTGCTCGCGCTGACCGAACAATGCGACGCGCCCATCGGTCAGCAACATGATCTTGTCGACCACATTCAGCAGGGTCGGTTTCTGCGTGATGACGACCACGGTAATCTTGCTTTCGCGCGCCTGTTCAATGGCACGCGCCAAGGCTTTGTCCCCGGCAACGTCAAGGTTCGAGTTCGGCTCGTCCAGCACAACCATTCGTGGGTTCCCAAAAAACGCCCGCGCCAGCGCAATGCGTTGTTTCTGTCCGCCCGATAAAGGCGATCCATCGGAGGCCACCACAGTCTCATATCCCTGCGGCAAGGTTGCGATCATGTTGTGTACATCGGCCAGAACAGCGGCGTCATGGATCTGTTCGTCCGTGGCATCGGCACGCATCCGGCCGATATTGTCCTTGATGGTTCCGGGGAACAGCTGCACATCCTGCGGCAGATAACCGATGCTTTCGCCAAACTGGCGCGGGTCCCAGTTTCGGATATCCATCAGGTCCAGCCGCACACTTCCCGACGTGGGCAGAACGGACCCGACAAGGGTTTTGCCCAAGGTGGTTTTGCCCGCACCTGAATTGCCGATAATGGCCAGTGTTTCACCGGGGGTGAGAGAGAAGGTAATCCCGTTCAGAACCACACGTTTGGTTCCACCGGGGACATAGAGCAACCGCTCCACATCCAGCCGGCCTTCGGGGCGCGGCAGGCGCAACTTCTCGTGTTGCAGGGCCGAGGTTGACAGCAGCGCCTTGATCCGCCCGTAGGCCGCGCGCGTCAGCAGGTAACTGTTCCACCCTTCAATCGAACCTTCGATGGGCGCAAAGGCGCGCCCGGCAATGATTGAGGCCGCGATCACCATTCCGCCGGTAATCTCTCCCTGCAGTGCCAGAAATGCGCCCCATCCCAGAATGCCAATCTGAGTCAGCAGACGAACAGCGCGCGAAATCGCTGCGAAGATCACGTTTCGGTCCTGCGCGCGCACCTGCCAGGTCAGGGATTGGGCGGTGTCCCGCCCCCAGATCCGCACCGCCTCGGGGATCATGGCCAAGGCGTTGATGATCTGACTGTTGCGCGACATGGAATCCAGATGCAGGTTCGCCATGGATTGTGCCCTGTTTGCCTCGGCAAACGGTTTGGCTGTCATTTTCTGGTTGATCAGCGCAATCGTCATCAGGATCAGCGCTGTCACCACGACGATCATGCCCAATTGCGGGTGCACGAGAAAGATCATCAAAATGAACAGTGGGGCAAATGGCACGTCCAGAAACGAGATCAGCGTGCCGGAAACCAGAAAACCGCGCAGTTGCTGCAAATCGCCAAGCGTCTGATATTCGCGCCCGTTTCCATGCAACGACGCGTGCGCAGCCGCACTAAGCACAGGTGCACCCAAACGAACGGCAACCTCGACACCGGTTCGCATCAGCGTAAACCGCCGCACCGCATCAAAGGCTGACTGAAAGATCACGGCCCCGGCGACGATTGCCGTCAACATGATCAGCGTATCCAAAGATCGGCTGGTCAGAACCCTGTCACTGATCTGAAACAGGTAGATCGGAATCGACAGGATCAGAATATTGGTCGCGCAGGTCAGCACCAGAACAAATGCAAGGTTACGCCGGATCGCCCGGATCGAATCCCGCAATGTGCGCTGGAAATCCTCGGGCGGGGTGCGCTTGTGAAAGGTTTGGGGTGGCCCGTTCCCGTCACCGCCGCCGGAGTTTGTCCGCAACAGTGGCTGGTTTGCCTTGGCCTCGATCGTCGCGCCCATGTGATCCGCGCCGGACGCGCGCGCAGAGGGGGTCTTGCGCGCTGTCGTTTCGTCCGCGGTTGCATGATCCGGGCCGTCAGCATCAGCCACCCCGTCACCACCGCCCGCAATGTCCTTGTCTTGCACGGGCTGCGGCGGCGCACGCCAATGGGGAGGTTCAGCGCGCGGTTGTTCACATGAGTGTTTCTGGTCTTTGGCCGGTTTCAACGCATCGTTTTCAACCGGCCGGTTTTGATCTGGTTCAGGCACTCGGAACTCCTGCGTCAGATGCAGTCGGGTGGTGGCACCTGTGGCCCGTTTTGCAGGATCTGCCCCTGGTTCGGCCCCCTGACGCTTCAGACCCAACCCGCCTTGCCTGTCCAGCGGGCTGGATAAGGGGTGGCGGCGCGACGAAAAAACAAACGACATGTAGAAACCTTCTGGTCACTCGGTAAAATCTTGGGGGATCAGGCCAGCATGGTTTGCAGGCCGTCGTCAGGTGTTGTTACATCAAGAGCTGGGGTATTCAGTGCCAGGGCCGCATCCGGTTGCGCGACGGTCATGTCACCCATGATGGCCGCAATTGCCTCATTGGTCATCGCGGTAATCTCGTCGTTGTCCGGCATGTCGATCAGGCTGGCCTGATGCAGCAGCAGATCGGAATACGACCCGTCAGCTGCCATGACCGTCGAGTCCACACCCATCTTGGTCAGATGCGCGGTGTTCAGCATGGCGTTGCTGCCCGCGACTACATCGGCCCCGGCAGCATTTGGGCCGGACAGGTCTATATCATCCTGATCCAGCATCATCGTGGCCTGATTGACGATGTTCACCTGTATAAGATCGCCGTCGATCTTAAGGACGCGCAACTGCTCCATCCCGGCGAACATCGGATCATTCAGAAGCGCGTCTTCCAACGCGTCCATGTCCATTTCCGGTATGGCAAGCGCGTCCGCCATATTCTGTTGCATATCCTGGTGAATGTCCTTGCCGATCGTTTTGACCGACGCGTCGTTCATGAGCAGGTTTTCATCACCGTCCATCACCGACGCGGGCACTCCGCCGCTGATGATGTCGTCATCCATAAGGGCCATGGATTGAACCAGCACATCGACTGAAATCATGTTTCCGCCGATCATGATCAGATCGTAATAGCTGCCCAACTGCACGATATCGGCGACATTGTACATTTCGTTGTCGCCCAGCACGTAAAGCGTGGATGTGGCTGAAATTTCGGTCTGAATGTGATCAATATCGGTGGCATCAATACTTTGGTTGATGAAATTCGCGACCACCAGATCGCCGTGAACCCAGTCGACAACAACATATGCGGGCTGGCCGCTTGTTCCGTCGACATCGTCCAGCCAGGCGGCCTCTTTGCCTTCGACTTCGATCACCGAAGACTGAACCAGGTTGGTACCGCTTCCGGCATTCATGGCACCTACGTCCCAGTCGGAAACAAGCGCGACCTGACTGATGACCGTCAGATTGATGGCCTGCCCGCCTACAACAATGTACGGAGCATCCACCCAACCAATAGTCGCAGACACTGCATTGATCGCCAGATTACCACCGGTCACCACCAGATGCCCGTCGTCAAAATCGGAATCCTTGGACTGGTCCCATTCGGCAGGCAACGGCGTTTCCGCTTCATCGCCAGTCGCCTCATCCGGCTGATGGAAAGCGGGCAGCAGGTCGGTCCATTCAGGTGCTTCGGCCATGTGCTCGCCATTGACGATCACGCCCAAGGCATCATCGCCATGGAACTGATACACGGTGACGCCATCCACATCCCCGTTCATCGGATTCAGCATCTGTTCGGCCAGTGCCTCGACCATCTCGATTGACTGGTAGTCCGCGAGTGAAAATGACGGGCTTGCCACGGCATGAAGGGACAACGCCATGTCCAGCATCTGCTCACCTTTCGCGATCAGCGCGTCCGTGTCGCGAAATTCACCCTTGCCCACCGTATCGTTGTCACGCAGGAAAACCTTTTGCATGGTGTAACTTACCGCAGACCCCAACGGCACGTTGTCCGGCTGCAGAATGACGAGTGTGGGAACGGATGATGGTCCAATCGTGTCGTCTGGGACAAAACGCTCGGAAACCGGCCCATCTCCACCAAGGATAATCACCGATTCATGCACAGGCCCCTTCGGCGCGTCTGGTAGCGGCAGGTTAGGTTGAGGTGGGGCAAAATTGTATGGGAGGAGCTTGTACTCGCCCACCGGGATATCAAGGTCGGCCCTGATGTGGATCGCAGCAGGATCGTCCAGCCCGTCAATTTCGGCTTTTCGCCTCAGGGCGGTGAATTCGTCATACTGGTCCCGCAGCCGGGCTTGTTCGATCGTAAGTTCAAATGCTCCAACAAAATGCGCTATTGTTTCCGTAATTGCGTCAAGGGCCATATCGGTCATCCTTTTTCACCCGCACCGGCCAGAATTTCCGCTTTGGGTTCAGTTGGGCCGGGGCCACTGCTCGCGGCCCCGGCATTTTCGAAAATAGCGAGGCCCGATAATGCGGGCCTCGCCTTATGACTTATGCGTCGTTGTCGTCGCTTGCGTAGGACGAGGTCATCGAACCACCGACCATGGTCGTGTCGACCGAGTTGCCAAGCACGTTGGCGCCCATGACGATCGACTGGTTAAAGGCCGAGGTGTCGACAACAGCCGCTGCCGAGGCATAGGACTCGCCGGTCACGATACCATCGCCACCGTTGTTCGAGCCCCAGTTGCCAGCGTTGCCGCCTGCACCACCGTCACCCGAATAGGCACCAGCCGCGCTGCCGCCCGTGATGGTTCCACCCATGGTGTCACCGGACATAGCTGTACCGGTCGAGTATCCGCTGGCTCCGCCATTTGCGGCGGACGCGCCACCGGCACCACCGGCACCCGAGCTGGCCGCACCGGTCGCATCGCCCGAACCGGTCGATGTGGCATCGTTATCGGACATGCCCGAACCACCGTATCCAGCGATTGCTTCAGCCAGGCTGTCGGCGGCTCCGTTTGTATCGGCATCACCGAATACATCCGCCGCTCCGCCATCACCGGCGGTATTCGCCGCATCGGCAGAACCGGCACCGTTGCCCGAAGACGTGGATGTGGGCGTCGTTGTGCCGCCTGCTCCGCCGTCACCGTCTGCTGCAGACGTACCAGAACCTGCTGCGTCCGCTGTGCCGTTGGCCGAATTTGATCCGCCATCACCACCGCTGCCATCCGTGTTCTGCGAATTGCTGGATGCACCGTTCACGTCACCTGGGCTTTGGTTGATGTCGGGGCCGCTTGCGGACTGGTCGCCAACACCCTGCGCATCCGAATCCGCGTCGGCGGTTCCACCGGAACCATCGCCGCCCGAACCGTCACCGCCTGAGCCATCGCCACCAGAGCCATCGCCGCCCGAACCATCGCCACCGGTTCCGTCACCGCCGGTTCCGTCACCGCCTTCGCCCGCTTCGGCATCAACCATGCCAAGCTCTTCCTGCAGGGCCATGATTGCAGCTTCGACCATAGCGGCAAATCCGCCTTCGCCGTCACCGCCGGTACCATCACCGCCTGTGCCGTCGCCACCGGATCCTTCACCACCGGTCCCTTCGCCGCCAGAGCCTTCACCGCCGGTGCCAGGTCCGCCAGTTCCATCAGCCGAGCTGTCCGCACCACTGTCAGCGCTGCCCTCTGCTGCGTTGCTGCCGGCAGTCGCATCATTGGCTTCGGTTGTGCTGTCACTGGAATTCGACGACGAACCGTCTGTCGAAGCGCTGCCGTCACCACCGTCGGAACCTTCGGCGTCTACGTCATTGCCGGCCAGACCAAAGCCCGTGCCGTTCGAGTCGGAATCGCTGTCGCCGCCATCGGCGCTACCCGAGGCATTCGAACCAGACAGACCAAGGCCCAGTCCCAGACCAAACGAATCTGCGCTTCCTCCGTTACCGCCAGTTCCGTCACCGTCAACGCTTGTGCTGCCGTCGTTGTCAGCAGAAGACGAACTGTCAGCGTCGCCGCCGTCTCCGCCGGTGCTGTCACCGTCAGCCCCTGCGCCGGACAGGCCGACACCAATGCTGGCGTTATTTGCGTCACCGGTATCACCGCCTGCGCCGCCACTCGAATCCGCGTCGGCGCTGCCGGTATCGCCACCGGCACCAAACGCATGGCTGCCCAGCGTGGTCGAGTCTGCCGAACCACCATAGCTGGTACCACCGTCGCCCGAATCTCCACCGTTGGACTTGACGCCGATACCTTCTTCAGCATTGGCGGTACCGCCATAGGCACTGCCATTCTGGTAGAAACCGGAATTGTTCGAAACTGACGCCGATTCCAGCGTGTCGTCATCGCTCAGGCTGGCCATCTGACTGTTGACAGCCGCCATCGCGGTCCCGGCACCATCCATTGAGATATCGACATTCATGTCATCGCCAGGATCATAGTTCAGATCACGGCCTGCAGTGATTACGTCGCCAACCGACGCGTTATCTCCGAAGTCCAGATCAACCTGATCGTCATCGCGCGGAATCCATTCTCCGCCACCAAAGTCGATATTGATCGCATTGCTGTTCGAATTGTCGTTGGTGTTATCTCCG
Organism: Ruegeria sp. AE4; assembly: GCF_056542185.1. Classification (NCBI taxonomy): domain Bacteria; kingdom Pseudomonadati; phylum Pseudomonadota; class Alphaproteobacteria; order Rhodobacterales; family Roseobacteraceae; genus Ruegeria; species Ruegeria sp. AE4. Next base: position 9,637 of record NZ_JBQFZK010000031.1, read on the forward strand.
GCATTGAGCGTCTGGTCCTGATCCTGACCTTGATCCTGATCCTGGCCCTGATCTTGACCTTGGTCCTGGCCTTGTTCCTGACCCTGATCCTGGCCTTGATTTTGGTCCTGACCCTGATCGTTGGAGTTTTCGACAGTCTGGTCCTGTTGCTGCTGTTGTGCAGTCAGATCAGCTTCGACAAACGCCTCATCAATCGGGATTTCGACATTAACCGGAGCTTCCAGGTTCTCGACATTAATTTCGTCGACGGTCGTTACGTTTGTATTATTCACATTACGTCTCATGACAAATTCCTATTTCTGGAACGCCAGACCGCCATTCATCTAAAAAGCGGCATCAGGCGAGATTGAAACAAAAATATCCGCGCAGCGCATGAACGCGCTGAAAGCGGTCTGTGGAAGTTTCTAAATGGCCACCTCCTTTCCCGGCTAAGCCGAAAGCGCGGCGGATCATGAAGGCTGCTGAAATACGCAATGACCGGCGCGACAGGGACAGGCGCTTCGACAATTGAAGCCCAGCCATGTTCGCAGCGACGCACGCCCACGCCTAGCTAGTCGAAAGTTTTGAAGTAGTTACAGTGTTGTTTTTATTATTTACTTTTAGAATACACCTGAGTTTTCGCTCGCCTGCCCCGCATGACCCACCTACAAAAAATCGCAACAAAATAATTCAATTGTTTCCGCTGGTTGCACAAATATCCAAGCGGAAACCTAACCGAAAGTTCTATGGAACGGGCTCTGGAGGAACTCCTCCTGGTTGTGGAAAACCATGCTTTCGAGTATAATAAAAGTTAATTACCTATTTGATTAGTTAACTATTTTAGACCGCCAGAATTCAAAAAAGAGATTTTTGGTTGACCCTGTTTGCGAGGGAATGTGATGAGTGTGTCATTGATAGAAGAAACTGCCAATCAGGATCTTTATTCAGAAGATTTTTCGGTTGTCTTTATTGGAAAAGAATTATTCTACTCCAATCAGACCCTAAGAAGCGTTCAAACTGAATTCGGGGTTCGTGCCCGGCGGTTCGAAACCCTCGAAGCGATGAACGGCCACACACCCGGTTGCAGCAAGATTATTGTTGTTGACCAGATGATGCTTGAAGACCTGTTGGCGCGACCAATGGCCTATACCAAAAGTACGGGATCCGGCTGTCTTGCCTTTGCCTATCGCAAAGAAGAATCGGCCCGGCATATGTTTGAATCCTGGGATCGCGCGCAGTTCGGCGAAGTTGGATTTCTGCCGATGAATGTGGCGCCCGATGCCTGGCGCGCCATCCTAAGGCTGCTGATGCATGAAGAACTGTACCTACCCAGCTTCCTTGCCGATTGCGCCACATTCCTGGGCCAGCGCACGCGGGGCATCCCTGCCCGTCCAGCGACAAGCGCACCTAACGGAGTCGATCAAAAGTCGCGGTATCTGAAGCTGACGCGTCGCGAGAAGCAGGTCCTGCAACTTGTCTCGCAGGGCAAAAGCAACAAGTTGATCGCGGCCAAACTGGGAATTACGGAACACACGGTCAAACTGCATATGCACAACGTGGTTGGCAAGATCGGCGTCAGCAACCGCACCGCTGCCGCGCATTTCTATTATGAGGTTGCGCCGCACGAGGCGCAGCACTCCGCCGTTGACTGATACGTTCGAAGCCCGGTTCGATCGCCTGATCCTTCTGGTTGGCAGGCTGAACTATATGTGGACCAACACCGAAAGCCTGTTGATCCACCTGATCGCTGGCCTTTCCGGAACGTCGAAAGACGTGGCCGTCATTATCTTCCTGACCCTGAACACAACCCGCGCGCGTATTGATCTGGTCGAACGGCTTGCCAAGATGGAGGGACGGCCCGCGCAGGTTCGCGACCCGATCCTTGAACGCACGCAACGGCTCAGCAAGCTTTCGGGCATCCGAAACAAGTACAACCACTGCATCTATTCATTCGATCAGGAGAGTGGAAACCCAAAAACGATCCTGATGCGGATTGCTGACCGCAAGACCGACATAAAACTGGGTCGCGCGGATACGGTAGATGATGACGCGCTTCGCGAAATCGAAGCGGTCGTCAATCAGCTTTCAGCCGCGAACCAGGACATCTGGAGGCTGATCCGGGAGTTGGGGTATCCGGTATAGGCCGGGTCATGAATAGGACGCCATGACGACGTAGTCTGCGCTTCACTGCATGTGCGGTCCCGAAGACGCGCAAACCGGGCGGCGGAATGCAGCTTTCGAAAGTGCCTGGTGCGGGCGGTGGGACTCGAACCCACACGGGCATACGCCCTTCAGATTTTAAGTCTGATATGTCTACCATTCCATCACGCCCGCACGGCGCGGCCCTTTCGGACAGTGCAACGTCCTTACAAGCACAACGAGATGATAACAATGTGCTTTGACCCGCAGGATTGGGAAAAATAGACGGCAGCGCCGGTGAAACTCAATTGCACCCAACGGTACCTCCATTGTCTCACTTGGCTTTGGTGCGGTCCGACATATCCACAGGTCCGATGCATCGGATCGACTGAAGGTACTTCTCCAAAGAGCAGGTGCTGTCAGCACCGAACCGTTTTCCGTTCTATCCCAAAAAAGAATTCGTCAGGGCGCTGGCCGAAAAAAACTCCCGGCATCATCACAATATAATCCTCTGGTTATCAAGAACTCGAGCTGAGTCTGCCATCAATTTGCATGGCCGATTGGAGCGACAGTATGGTCCGCAGAGTATGATTATGTCTATCGCCAGGGCTCGCAGGCGCTGCGAAAGTCTGGTCTAACGGGCGGAACCCAGCGGAGTTTTGGCATGGCCAATGTCCGGAAAGGGCCTGTGCAAACGCTTCGACTTACTTTGAACGCCTTGGCACAGCGTTACCGCCCTTATTTGCCGCAGCGCGTGCACGGTTTTTCTTGCTGTTGGGCTTACCCTTTGGCGGTGGCGGGCCTTTTGGGCGGCGGTCAAGTTTTTTACTCAGACCACTGCGGTTGTCGTCATCGCGTTTGGGCTTGGCTTCAACTTTGGCCTTTTCAGGGGGCTTGGACACTGTCTTTTTCCGCGCTTTCGCAGGCTGCAGCTCGACAAGTCGGCTCGGTTTGCGTGCAGTCTTTTCCAGACCTTTCTTGCCTCTGGCAGCCCGGTTGAAGCTTGTCTTTGCTGAGTTCGACAAATCGGGGGCTGAATCCAACTGCACAATGTCTTTTGTACCCTCGATCTTCATTTCCGGCCCAATCGCGTCCAAAAATCCGGCGACGCTGCTTTCGCGAATTTCGATATAGGTCTCGTCGTCAACGATACGGATCGCACCGACATCGGATTTCGTGATGTTCCCCGCCTTGCACACCATAGGAAGTAGATATCGCGGAGACGCGTTTTCGTTGCGCCCTTCTGACAGCGAAAACCAAACACTCGGACCAAAAGGTGCGCTTTGCTTTGGCGCTGCTTCCTGAATGTCGTTTAGTTCTTCCGGAGCGGAATGCGCCCTGTTGTATTGACGGACATATGCCGCAGCGAGTTGTTCTGGCGAGAACCTTTCTACCAGTTCGTCGACTGACTGCCGCTCGGTCTTTGTTATTTCAGAGCACCAGTCCTCCGATCCGAACATCCGTTGCAGGTCTTGCGCTTTGACCTCTTCAGCGGAGGGCGCCGCACCCCAATCAGCCGTGAGTTTAGCGAATTTCAACAGCCTTTGGGCTTTTTTGTAAGAAGCCGGTGCAACGATCAGTGTGCTGACACCTTTGCGCCCTGCACGTCCAGTTCGGCCTGAACGGTGCAAAAGCGTTTCATGACTGCTGGGCAGTTCCGCATGGATCACCAGATCCAGATTTGGCAGATCAATTCCGCGCGCCGCGACATCGGTCGCCACACAGACGCGGGCCCGTCCGTCACGCATGGCTTGCAAGGCGTTTGACCGTTCACCTTGGGTCAGTTCTCCGGAAAGAGCCACAACCGAAAACCCGCGGTTGGACAGTCGGGCTGTCAGACGGCTGACCATGGCGCGCGTGTTGCAGAAAACGATGGCGTTAGGAGCCTCGTAGTAGCGTAGCACGTTAATGATAGCATTTTCACCGTCACGTGGAGCCACATTCATCGCACGGTACTCGATATCGGCGTGTTGCATCCGCTCACTGACAGTACTTACACGCTCGGCATCCCTTTGGTACCGGGCAGCCAAGGCGGCGATGGCGCGCGGTACCGTTGCCGAGAACAACAGTGTCTGGCGGTCTGATTGCGTTTGTTCGAGGATGAATTCCAGATCTTCACGGAATCCAAGGTCGAGCATTTCGTCAGCCTCATCCAACACGACGGCGCGTACGGATGCCAAATCAATCGAGCCGCGCATTATATGATCCCGCAACCGCCCTGGTGTCGCGACCACAATATGTGCCCCTCGGGACAGCGCCCGGCGTTCGTCGCGCATATCCATGCCGCCAACGCATGAGGCAATGAAGGCCCCCGCATCCGCATAGAGCCACCCCAGTTCTCGTTTGACCTGCAGCGCCAACTCTCGCGTCGGTGCAACAACCAACGCCAAAGGCGCGCCTGCCACATCGAAAACCTGCGCATCGCTCAAAATTGTTGGTGCGATGGCCAAGCCGAACGCGATGGTTTTTCCTGATCCGGTCTGCGCCGAAACTAACAAGTCTCGTCCCTGCAAATCCGGTGCGGACACCGCCTCCTGAACAGGGGTCAGCGTGTCATATCCTTTACGCTTCAATGCGATTGCGAGTGTCGGGTTCATGGCTCAGCTCTCCGGAGTGATACGGTCACCCTCAGAGCTTCCGACACACGGGTCATAGTAGAAGCGCAGTCCATACTGCGAGGAGAACCGGATGTATAGATCGGAAAATGAGCCTCCCAATGAGCCTCCCCAACGGAACTGGTCCACACTTATGTTAAGGTGTCTGAAGTCAGCGCCTACCGGACAGATTTAGGGTTTTCTGGACCTGTCCCGTTTTTGTGCCGCCCCAAGTGCTCGTTTAAGCCACTTTCCTTTCGAATGCGACAGGGCTTTTCCAGCCCAATGCTGAG
>NZ_JBQFZK010000032.1:0-10855 GCF_056542185.1 Ruegeria sp. AE4
CCGCCCGGATCTTTCATCTGATGGCATCAAAAGGCATCCTGGCCCGCACACAGGCCTGGCGCAGCAGGTAATCCACACAAAAAACTCAATACCCCCGCAGATCACATATCTGCGGGGGTTTCCTTCTCCTTATGCACCCGCTCCGCAAAATCCATAAACGCACGTATGATCTTGACGTCACGACGCTGGGAAAGGGAAATCATGCTCTCACCCATTTGCAGATTCACGCCCTTCAATTTGATTTGCCGCAATCGATCATCGTGCCCATATTCCGCCTGAGAAACAAAACCGATACCTGCACCCGAGGCAACAAGTTCGCGAACGGCCTCTCGGCCTTCAGCAACAATCGCCGGGTTTAACCTGATACCTTGTTTCTCGGCGGCTTCTTCCAGTTTCTCGCGTGTTTTTGACCCGTGCTCTCTGAAAATCAGGGGCAACTCGGCAAGCTCCTCCAGGGTCAGGGTGGGTTTGGATGCCAACAGCACGCCCCGGGCAGCAAAGGCCACAATTTCAGTGGACCCCAAATTCAATACGTCCATGTCCTTGCCAGGAGACAGGCTGCCAACAACGCCGATTTCCGCATTGTAAGACCGAAGCTCTTCCAGGATTTCTTCGGTGTTGCCGGATCGCACAGTGATCGTGATTTTCGGATATTTCTTTTGGAACGAACCCAGAAAAGACGTCATGTGATGCGCTGAATCGGCAATAATCCTTAATTCACCATCGATCGCGGCTTTGGTTTCAGAGAGGTAGTCCTCAATCTGATCTTCGATCTCGAAATATTGTTTTGTGAATCTGTAAAGCTGTTCGCCTTCGGGCGTCAGGTTCACGCGTTTTCGTTCACGCTGGAACAGCAGCAGGTCGTGATCCTGTTCCAGTTTTCGGACCTGCTCGGAAATCGCTGGCTGGGTCAGATACAAAGCCTCTGCCGCACGGGAGAATCCCCCATGTTTGGCCACGTAATGAAAGGCTTTCAACTGGCTGTGTCGCATGGCAGTTCCCTGTAGATGCGTTCATAGGCTGCGCTTATGATTAGATTGATAATTGCAATTTCACATATAGCAAGCGTTGCTGCAATTGTGTTCCTGAAAACGCTGTTCTGGAGCCTGGTAATGACGCCATCCAAACCAAAATTAGAGCAACCGCGCCTTGGTGAACCCTACCTTTTGACGCCCGGTCCTTTGACAACGTCCTACGCGGTCAAAGAGGCAATGTTACGTGACTGGGGTAGCTGGGACGATGATTTCCGCGCCATGACGCGGGAGGTGCGGTCAAGCCTGCTGAACCTGCTTGGCGAGGGTGCCGACGCGTTCGATTGCGTACCGATGCAAGGCAGCGGATCGTTTTCCGTCGAGGCGATGCTGGCATCCTTTATTCCGCGAGACGGAAAGGCGTTGGTATTGGCAAATGGTGCCTACGGGCAGCGTTCAGCACAAACGTTGCAGTACCTGGGTCGTGATCATGTTGTGTTGGACAAAGGCGATTACCTGCCGCCGAGGGGTGATGAGGTTGCGCGCATTCTCGCGGATGACCCGGACATCACGCATGTCGTCGCCATTCACTGCGAAACCAGCTCGGGCATTCTGAACCCGGTCGAAGAGATTTCGGAGGTCACATATGCCGCCGGGCGCAAGCTCTTGATTGACTCGATGTCCGCCTTTGGAGCGATTGAGCTCAAACCAACTGAAATTCGTTACGAGGCCATGGTGTCTTCGGCGAACAAATGCATCGAGGGCGTTCCGGGTTTCGGGTTCATCGTGGCGCGCAAGACCGAGCTGGAAGCCGCAAAAGGCAACAGTCATTCGCTGTCTCTGGATGTGTATGCGCAGTGGGCGCATATGAACAAAACGGGACAGTGGCGGTTTACCCCGCCGACGCATGTGGTTGCGGCCTTCATCGAGGCACTTCGGGCGCACACTGCCGAAGGCGGTGTTGCAGGTCGAGGCGCCCGCTATACCCGCAACCGGGACGTCATGGTCGCGGGCATGCGGGAACTGGGTTTCGAAACACTGCTGGATAATCGTTGGTTGAGCCCGATCATCGTTACCTTCTTCTGCCCGGCTGATGAGAATTTCGTTTTTGATCAGTTCTATAACCGGATGAAAGAAAAAGGGTTCATTATCTACCCGGGCAAGCTGACTGTCGTCGACAGTTTCCGCGTCGGTTGCATCGGCCAGATGGACGAAGATGTCATGCGTAAAGTTGTGATCGCTGCAAAAGAATCTCTGGAAGAAATGGGCGTGACAAGCGCTGCGCCTCCTCTCCGGGCACTGGAAGAACGCGCCAAGTTGGCCGCATAAAAATCAAGGAAAACACAGATGACCATTCAAACCCCTGTCGAAGCAAATGAGCGCGTCTACCCAACGCCGAAGGTGCCCGCAATTGCCATCTGCCTTGATGGATGTGAACCTGAATACCTCGACGTGGCGATTGCGAAAGGGCTGATGCCCAACCTCAAACGGATGCGGGAGGAAGGTACAGACCGTCTGGCGCATTCTGTTATTCCGTCGTTCACCAACCCCAACAATCTTTCGATTGCCACCGGGCGTCCGCCGATCGTGCATGGAATCTGCGGCAACTACCTTATTGATCCCGACACCGGTGAAGAGGTTATGATGAACGATGTCCGCTTCCTGCGCGCGCCGACCATCTTCTCACAGTTCTATGATGCAGGTTTCCGCGTGGCGATGGTAACCGCCAAGGACAAGCTTCGCGCGCTGCTTGGTGCCGGGCTGAAGTTTGACGAGGGCAGGGCGGTTGCATTCTCTTCTGAGCGTTCGGGCGAAACGACGCTTGAGGAACATGGCATCGACAATGCCAGCAAATGGTTGGGCATGGACGTGCCCGAGGTATACTCGGCCGAGCTGTCGGAATTCGTTTTTGCTGCTGGCGTCAAGCTGCTGAAAGAGTTCAAGCCCGACGTCATGTATTTGTCGACTACCGACTATATCCAGCACAAGTTTGCACCCGATCAAAAGGGCGCACTTGATTTCTACGCCATGTTCGACCGCTATCTGGGCGAGTTGGACGCATTGGGGGCCGCCATCGTGGTGACGGCTGATCATGGCATGAAGCCTAAGCACCTGGCAGATGGATCCCCTTCGGTCGTCTATGTGCAGGACCTGATGGACGAATGGCTGGGCAAGGATGCGGCGCGGGTCATCCTTCCGATCACTGACCCCTATGTCGTGCATCATGGTGCACTGGGTTCGTTCGCGACCGCTTACCTGCCGGATGGCGCGGATCAGAGTGACATCATTGCCAAACTCAAGGCGACCGAAGGGATCACCCATGTGCTGACCAAGGCTCAGGCCATTGAACGGTTCGAATTGCCCGGTGATCGGATTGGCGACATTGTGATGGTTTCTGGCGAAAACATTTGCATCGGAACGTCCGAGCATCGCCACGATCTGGCAGCGCTCAAAGAGCCCCTGCGCAGCCATGGTGGTTTGACGGAACAAGAAGTTCCCTTCATCGTGAACCGTGTCATCGACCTGCCAAACCAACCCGTGCTGCGCAACTTTGATGCCTTTTTCTACGCAACTACAGCGGCGGCACAGTAAGCCATGAAAGACCAGACCATGTCGAAAATCGAAGTACGTAACGAAGGAATGCGGATCGGTGGCGAAATCGTCTTTACCGATGAAACCATTCCTGTTCTTTACCCGTACACCAACGAGGTCGTGGGCCATGTTCCCGCTGGCACCGCAGAACACGCACGCAGGGCATTCGAAATCGCGGCGAATTACAAACCTAAACTGACCCGGTACGAGCGCAGCCAGATTTTGCAGCGCGCAGGCGAGCTGATCGGCGAGAAACGCGATTACCTTGCGAAATGGCTGACGTTGGAGCTGGGCATCTGCCACCAGCATGCGATCTACGAAACCAAACGCGCACAGGATGTTTATCAGTTTGCGGCGGCTGAGGCGCTAAAGGACGATGGCGAGATCTTTTCCTGCGATCTGACCCACAATGGCAAAGCCCGCAAGATTTTCACCACCCGAGAGCCGGTGAAAGCAATCAGTGCGATCACCCCGTTCAATCACCCTTTGAATATGGTTAGCCACAAAATCGCGCCGTCGATTGCGACCAATAATTGCATGGTTTGCAAGCCCACGGAACTGACGCCGCTGACTGCGCTGACATTGGCCGACATACTTTATGAAGCAGGCCTGCCGCATGAGATGTTCCAAGTGGTGACCGGCTGGCCGGCTGACATTGGCGATGAGATGATCACCAATGAACATATCGACATCATCACCTTCACCGGGGGTGTGCCGGTGGGCAAGTTGATCGCTGAGAAAGGCGTCTACAAGCGGCAGGCGCTGGAACTTGGGGGTAACGATCCTCTGATCGTTCTGAATGACCTCAGCGATGCGGATTTGGACAAAGCCGCAACAATTGCAGTGGCGGGTGCGACCGGAAACTCCGGTCAGCGGTGTACGGCAGTCAAGCGCATCCTCGTGCAGGAAAGTGTGGCCGACAAGTTTGTGCCGCTGGTTCTGGAGAAGGCCAAGAAGATCAAATTCGGCGATCCGCAAGACCCCGAAACCGAGCTGGGGTGTGTGATCCACGACAAAGCCGCGGAGATATTCGAGAACCGCGTTCTGCAGGCTGAGAAAGAGGGTGCAGAAATCTTGTATCACCCGGGCCGTCAGGGCGCATTGCTGCCGCCTATCGTTGTCGACAAGGTTCCCCATGACAGCGAGCTGGTGATGGAAGAAACTTTCGGTCCTATCGTGCCGATCGTGCGCGTACCAGACAATGACGAAGAGGTGATGGCGATCTCGAATTCGACCGAGTTCGGCCTGTCTTCGGGGGTATGCACCAATGACCTGAACAGGGCCATCGCCTTTATCAACGGATTGAATGTCGGCACCTGCAACATCTGGGAACAGCCGGGTTACCGCATTGAAATGTCACCCTTTGGCGGCATCAAGGACAGCGGAAACGGGGTGAAAGAGGGCGTTATCGAGGCGATGAAGTTCTTCACCAACGTCAAAACCTATTCGCTGCCCTGGCCCAACTAAACCTTGCGTCCTTTCCCCACAGACGGGAAGGACGCTTCAAATCCTCCCTGATACTGGCGGGCCTTTTGGGGCCCGCATCTTTTGATGACAGAAATGAGGAGCGGACATGCCACAGATTGTCCACACGGAAGGGGAATCAAACACATCCGAAGCGCGCAAGGCATGGTTGCAAAAGTCCATGGGACCGAAGTCGGCACCTCTGCTCAAACGCGATGCGGATGTGTTCCTGCATCAATCTCTGTCATCACCCTGCGTCAGCACTATTGCAAAGGCCGAGGGAATCTGGATCGAGGATATGGAGGGTCGCCGGTACATGGATTTCCATGGCAACTCGGTGCATCACATAGGCTATGGGCACCCGCGTCTGATAGCCGCCATCAAAGCGCAACTTGATGATCTTCCTTTTGCACCCCGCCGCTTTACCAATGACCCGGCAGTGGATTTGGCAGAAAAACTGGCAGATATCGTGCCTGGCGATCTGGGGAAGATGCTCTTTACCACTGGCGGCTCTGACGCCAACGAGGTTGCCCTCAAAATCGCGCGTGCCGCGACCGGTCGGTTCAAAACAATCAGCTTCTGGGATGCCTTCCATGGCGCGGGCTTTGGCGCCGCAAGCGTCGGTGGCGAGGCGACGTTCCGCAGTCATATCGCGGGCCCCCTCTTGTCGGGCACTGAACATGTCGCGCCCTTCGCCTGCTACCGTTGCCCATACAATCACGCGGGACCGGAAACCTGCGGGTTGGCCTGCGCGAAAATGGTCGAATATGTTCTGGAGCGTGAAGGAGATGTGGCCGCAGTCATAGCCGAACCGATGCGCGCGGTGCCCTATGTACCACCGCCGGGGTTTTGGAAATCCGTGCGAGAGGCGTGCAATCGTCACGGCGCGCTTTTGATCATGGATGAAATCCCGACCGGCCTTGGCAAAACCGGCAGGATGTTCGCCTTTGAACATGACGAGATCATTCCCGACATTGTGACGCTTGGAAAAGCGCTTGGCGGTGGTATCCTGCCCATTGCCGCTTGTGTTGCCCGCAAACAATTGGACGTCTGCGGAGATTTTGCCATCGGTCATTACACACACGAAAAGAACCCGGTCACCGCGCGGGCCGCTTTGACAACACTTCAGATCATCGAAGATGAGGGGTTGGTTCATCGGTCGGCCACGCTGGGTGAGCACGCAATTGGTCGTCTGATGGACGAACTTCAGAACGTACCCACCGTCGGAGACATCCGGGGAAGGGGTTTGATGTTCGGGGTCGAAATCGTTGATGATCGCGTTGAAAAGATACCGGGCAATGCGCGTGCCGAACGGATTTACTACGCCTGTCTGGAGGCCGGTTTGAGCTATAAGATCAGTCAGGGATGCGTTCTGACATTGTCGCCGCCGCTGACCATCTCACAATCGGATCTGGACCACGCAATCGACATTGTGATCGCTGCTATCAAGGCCGAGAGTTGACACGTCGGATCAGTCAAAACTCGGCAGTAAGTAAAAAGAGGCTAGCCGAGACAGCGATGAAGACCCCAAAGTGCGACGTAAGACAACGAGTCCGATGGCGCACGGCGTACAATAGAATTTGGAATTGGCCGATGGCGTTGTAATATCCAACTGCACTCAGGCTTAAAACGCTGACGAAAGTAACGGGAAAGGCAAAATCTTCAATTCGGCCTCTGGTACAAATGAGACTGAACAAACTGACGGGATTACAGGAACTCAAAATCAACAGAGCGGAGTCTTTCATGGTATCGAATGTAGTTCAGAAGCTGAAAGACCTTTTGTTGCTGTGCTTTACAGATCGCAGCCCGTCGCCTTTGCAAAAAACTGAGAAACAAGATGCCGTTCAGCAGGCGACTACTTTTTACCTGCCATAGGGTATTCAATCTCCCTTTGCCGCGAGATCTTTGAATACAAATTTCACCAACTTGCCCCTGCCTTCATCCATTCAGCTTCTTTGACAGAACTGGGAGCGCAGAAGCTCTGTTGGTGATCCAACGGTTCGCTAAGTTCTATGACCTGCCGCCACGACGCTTGTCGGGAACGCGAATTGAAAATGTGGCATCTGACTCTGCAGGGGCAGATGCCTTCGAGCTGTACGGGTGTTCAGCGCAAACCCGCCACCGAGTTACCAAGGTGGCGGGGCAGGTTATCGTTGCGACATTTCTTTCGGATCAGAGCTTAATGCGGAAGGCTGCGAAACCGTCGGCGCCTTCCCCGGCGTCCTCGATTGCCACACCTTTGACGTCGCCCATATAGTCGCGGGCTTTTGGACCCGTCTCGAACAACACCGTGGTGTCCTCCAACGGTGAAAACGACCAGTTGGCATCCGCTTTGGGATCGATTGTGCCCTGTTCGACAATGTAGCGAACAATGACGTCGCGGTTGGTGTCCGGTGCTTCGAACACGATCGTGTCGCCCATTGCGCCCGGGAACGCGCCACCACCGGATGCACGGTAATTGTTGGTGGCAATGATGAACTCCATGTCATCCGTAACAGGCGCGCCATTGAAGGCAAGGTTCACGATCCGTGCTGCGTCGGGGTTCACCTCTTCGCCCTTTGGTCCAAAGCGCGACGGTTGCGACAGGTCGATCTGATAGGTCACACCGTCCATCACGTCGAAATTGTACGACGGGAACTCGGGGTTCAGAAGGATCGCATCCTTGGACCCAGCTTCAACCTGATTGAACATACCGGCCGAGCGTTCCAGCCAGCCACGCACCTGCGCCCCGTTCACGCGAACCGCACGGACGGTATTCGGGTAGAGGTACAGATCGGCCACGTTCTTGATGGCAACGTCCCCGACCGGGACATCGGTGTAATACTCCGGACCGCCGCGGCCACCAGCCTTGAACGGTGCTGCCGCAGACAGGATCGGCAGCCCTTCATGCTCGGTGCCTTTCAGCATGTCTTCGACATACCATTTCTGCGCGATCGAGACGATCTGCACAGACGGATCATCCGCGACCAACGCAAAATAGCTGTGCAGTGGGGCCGAGGTCTTGCCGACCGCGCGTCGAACATAGGCCAGCGTTTCGTCATGAGCTTTCGCAACCGATTCCAGAACCTTCTGATCATCTTCGACCAGAGCGGTGATTGATCGATCTTCGTTACGTTTGGATATCGGGCGCGCCTCGGAGGTTGTGGTAACGACGCGCCATTCATTGCCGTCCCGTTCCAAAAGCAGGTCCAGCAGGCCAAGATGCGACCCCCAGAAACCGCCCATGACGGCAGGTTTGCCCATCAGCGTGCCTTTTTCCACGTCGATCCCGGGGCGGTCAGCAAATGTCGGTGACGGGAAAACCAGGTGATTGTGGCCGGTGACCAGCGCGTCGATCCCGTCGACCCCTGCCAGAACCACCGATGCGTTTTCCATGCCGTCCTCATGATCGGCCCCCCCGATCCCCGAATGCGACAGGGCGATGATCAGGTCACATCCCTGTTCCTTCATCTCGGGTACATAGGCCTGAGCCGTCTCGACGATATCGCGGGCCTGAACATTGCCCTCCAGGTGCCTGCGGTCCCAGTTCACGATTTGTGGCGGGGTAAAACCGATGACACCGATCCTGATCGGATGTTTGGTGCCGTCGCCCATCTCGATTTCACGGTCGAGGATGGCATAGGCCTGAACAAGGGTCTTGTCGTCACGCGGGTTTGCACCTTTTTCCTTGGCGACGTTGGCCAGAACAACAGGGAACTCGGCACCGGCCAAAGCCTTGTTCAGGAAATCCAGACCGTAGTTGAACTCGTGATTGCCCAGCGTCGCGGCATCATACCCGACCGTATTGAAGGCCGTGATGATGGGATGGCTGTCGCCGTCCTTCATGCCGCGCTCGTAAGCGATGTAGTCGCCCATCGGGTTACCTTGCAGAAAATCGCCGTTGTCCACCAAGAGCGAGTTTGTCGCCTCAGATCGGATTTCGTTGATGATCGACGCTGTGCGGGACAGGCCCACCGTGTCGCGGGGTTTGTCCGCATAGTAATCATAAGGAAACACATGGACATGGATATCGGTGGTTTCCATGATGCGCAGATGCGCCTGATTATTGGCCGCCGCCACCGAAAACGGATGCAGGGTAATTGCCGCCGCACCAGCGGTTGTCGTGGCAAGGAAGCGGCGTCGTGAAATTGAAGAACGGCTTGAGAAAGACATGGGTCACCTTTCAGGTTTGTGGTCAACGCGTCTTTTTTGCCTGTAATTCGCAACATCCATATGAAACAGGTTGCCAGCGCTTTATACGCGTCATGTGTAGGCGCAATGCCAGGTACAATAGCCCAACTTCCTGTACTTGATAAGACATGGCAGAAGGGGAACCCGTGCCCTGCGATTGCCAAGACAATGCCTCACAATCAGTGCTTTGCGACATATCCAACCCGCATCATGTTGGCTGCTATCCACTGACCCCAACCGTGTGGATGGGACAGCCCGGTTATCGACGTCCCGCCCCCAGGACAATAAGCTCTTTCGGGAAACTGGTCAGTGATTGGCATCCATCTTCTGTGACCAAGACGTCATCTTCAATACGGACACCGAAATTGCCCAGGTCATACAGACCCGGTTCGTTGGTCCAGACCATGCCTGCGCGCATTACCTGGTTGTTTCCGCGCATGATATATGGAGCCTCGTGCACATCCCGACCCAATCCGTGGCCTGTCTTGGTGCGGATGCGATTGGCGAAAGGGGATGCTTCAAGAACGCCGATGACTGCATCATCGATATCATGGGCCGTCACACCGGGGCGACACACGTTCAGACCCATCTGATTTGCTCGTAATACAGTTTCGTAGACAGCCTTGCCCTCATCTGAGACTTCGCCAACGAAAAAGGTTCGCGTGATATCCGCGACAAATCCATCCTTGCGCGCGCCAAAGTCAAAGAGCAGCGCGTCGCCGGTTTGAATCCGATAATCCATACGCGCTTTCCCGTGCGGTCGGGCCGAGTTGTCGGCAGCGACCACAATCGGTGTAAAGGCCAGTGAATCGGCACCTTCGGCAAACATTGCCTGGATCAAATCCTGTTCGATCTGTTTCTCGGTCTGACCTGCGTGTACCGTTCCGATAACCCGCTCAAGCGCACGTTCCGAGATGGTGATCGCAGCTTGCATGGAGGCCACATCCTTGCTGGACTTGATCAGTCGCAGGTTCGAGATTTGGTGTTCCGCATCAGTAATTTGTAACCCAGGCATAGCTTCGGTCAGCGCGTCAGAGACAAAAACACGCATGACCTGTCCTTCAACTGCAAGGGACGCGATGCTCAGGTGGTTCGCCAAAGCGGTGAAAGCCCCTTTGTAACCCGCCTCATCCCGCCAATCGAATACCGCTCCTTCGAACCTTAATTGATCCCACGAGCCAAGTTCCAGATTTGGAACAATGGCAGCGGGTTCTCCTGATGCGGGGATCACAACCACGATGGGGCGTTCGTTAGTCATGAAAGACTTGCCCATGGCTCGGTCGAAATTCGGAACCGGCACCAATGCCACGGCATCGACAGAGATTTCACGGGCCAACCGGCGATATTCTGATAAATCTGGCATCCTTACCAACCCTTATTGTGACCAAAACCACCCGCTTCGGCGATCTCGGCAAATCTTATTTTTCTTACGCCACACGCGAACCGTCATTGGTTTGGTATTCTGACAGTTGGAAACGTTGCCAATCGTTTCGCCGCACAGCAGTATACAGCCCGGCCAATAGTTCGGTTCGTGTTTCAGATTGCAGTCGTCACTTTTGTCAGCCACCTGAGCAGCCTCATCTGACTGGTCCAAGTTGATTGTTAGTGCATCATCGGCCTGTGATCCATCGGGATGATGGTTTCAGGTGCCGGCGGGC
>NZ_JBQFZK010000033.1:0-8856 GCF_056542185.1 Ruegeria sp. AE4
AATTCGTCCGTCCGTTTCAGTCCCATAGTTCGTCTCCTTTGCTGCAATAAATGCTATCAAAGGAGCGGCAGCAAACCGCGACACGTCCATACCGCCCCTGGTAGCTCAAAGGTCTTTCTTGGTTTCGTCGAGTTTTCGTACTTGTCGGCTCATGCTATAAACTATCCAAGTTCCTAGATTTGAGCAGTTCACAAATGAGCAGAGAAAGTAAATTTCTAAGTTTGGTGCTCCGACACAAACCTGAAGAGATCGGCCTTCAGCTTGATAAACATGGATGGGCTCGTGTTGATGATCTGCTGCGGAAATTGAAAAAAGCCAACCGCAAACTAAGCCGTGATGAGCTCTTTCAGCTGATCGATAACAACGACAAAAAACGATTCACTCTGTCTGACGATGGCCAGAGGATCAGGGCAGCTCAGGGACACTCAATTGATGTGGATCTAGGTCTGGATACTCAACGCCCGCCGGACGAGTTGTATCACGGCACGGCCAGCGCAAGTTTGGATGCAATATTTTCCGACGGACTTAATCCCGGACGTCGTAAGCAGGTGCATCTCTCTTTGGACCCTGACACGGCCGAACGCGTCGGCCAACGACACGGAAAACCAGTTGTTTTACGTGTAGAAGCCCAACGAATGTTCGAAGACGGCTTTGAGTTTTTTCGTGCCGATAATGGTGTTTGGCTCACGAACAAAGTGCCGGCAGTCTACTTGGGATTCGGTAGAACTGCGGAGTAGTACATAGAAACGCAGCCCGCTAAGAAACAAATCGGAAAAACTATTTCTTTCGTCGGCAAAGTGAGCACCCAGATCTGCCCACCATCCTCAAACGCGTGCGTTGCAGCCTACAGCTCCAGAGCCCACAAAGAGATTTCTAGATTTGCAAGCTTATGCTCCAAATCTGCACTCTTATGGTTCATTCACAATTGAAAAAAGTGGTGAGCCGTGCAGGATTCGAACCTGCGACCCACTGATTAAAAGTCAATGATCGCCTTTGCTGTAAACACGCACAATTCATGGATGAAACCAATATTGTCTGTTTATTTTCAATAAATTACTTGGATTACTCAGCGGCATTCGTGTACATTCGCAGGCAAGTAAGCACAAGAAATGAGCGGACACAAGGCGGACACGGATGAGCGAACGCATTACCGATAAATTGGTTAAGAATCTTACACCGCCCGAGAAGGGCAACAGGATCGTTTACGACACCGACGTAACGGGTTTTGGAGTCAGGGTGACCGCAAAAGGTTCTAAGTCATTTGTGCTTCGCTACGTCTTTATTGACACCGCGGCCGAAATTACCCGCAAAACTCAGGAGTACAGGCACACTATTGGATCGTACCCCGTTTGGAGCGTTTCGGCCGCGCGTGATGAGGCAAAAGAGTGGAGGCGAAAAATTGATCGTGGCGAAGATCACCCACAAGGCTTTCGCCAAAGTCAGCGAGCCGAACACAAAGCTCGAAGGGAAGCTGAAACCTATCGAGAAGCGGTGGAAGATTACATAAAGCGAGAGCAAATAGGCACGCGAGGCAACACGACGGCAAAAGAGGTTCGGCGGCGATTATTGACCGATGCGCCTCAGTGGTTGGACACTCCACTCTCCGAGATTTCAGCCGTAGATATCAGAAAGCAAATCGAGTTAATCAGGGACGGTGATATTGATGCGTCCCCCGCGTCGCGGCCGCGCCCATATCTCGCTAACCGATTCTACGCATATCTAAAAACTTTTTTCTCATGGTGCGCCGAACCCGGAATTGAGAAGCTCGAAAAGTCAGTAATGATTGGCATGCGACGGCCGTGGAACGGCGAAGCCAAAAGGAACAGGTTTTTCGATGACGATGAGCTGAGGAAATTATGGAAGGCCTCGGAAAGTCTTGGACCAGTTCGGGGGGGGTACTTAAAAGTTGCCATTTTGACCGGCAAACGCAGGACTGCGATTGCATCTATGAAGTGGAGTGAAATCGACAACACTTGGTTTTGGAAGCCGCCTGGGCCTACGAAAGCAAAGAAGACAAACAAGCGCCTCAGTGCGATACCGTTCCCGAAGCTACTTGTTGAAACATTAGTGCCACTTCGACCAGACCCAAGCGAGCTCGAGTTAAACCCGCACGTTTTTCCAGGAAAAAAACTCGGATCCAAATTCCACCCAGGCTCTAAGTATCAAAACGACATCAAAACGGCATCTGGTATCGATGATTTTTTCCTCCACGCTCTTCGCCACACCGCAGAAACAAGAATGGCGGAGCTTGGTGTTCAACCACATATACGGGATATCTTGCTCGATCATGCCCCGGCTCGCGGCTCTGGAGCGGACTATGATCACCACCACTATCGAGGCGAGATGCTCGCAGCGTTAGAAATGTGGGCATCTCACATTCAGTCTCTTGCTAAACTTGACTAGAAAGTGGGCAAAAGGCAGAGCGAAACTCAAACATGCAGTCACAAAGTTCACCCTCGCACTCAAAACTTCATGATCCAATTCAAGTTGAGCAGGAATTTAATTCGGCCATCAGACAGATGACCAAGCTCGATCTCGCAATAAAGAAGATGATCGGGGCTCAAGTTGATAGTGAGTATTCACCTAAGGAGCCAGAAGACTTTCCCGAGCACATCTTGCGTTTCTTTTGGTATCCAAGCCCCTCCGAAAAAGGTCCATTGCTAGAAGAACGAGAGGTCATACTACGCTTAAGTAAGTCGGCGGATACATTTCGGGAAGCAATCGAAGAAGCCAAATTGAACCATGGTGGGCTTATTGATAAGATCGAATCCGCCACTGATATCGCAGCGCTCAACCTCACTCTTGGCCTTGCCCCCAAGAACATAGTGGAATTGGGTGGCCCGGTAGAGTTTTCATTAGAATCTGTTAGTTGCCTGGAACAAAGACTCTCCCGAATGCTCTCTGAGTTGGAATATGAGCTTGAAAAATTCAATAAGAAGGGCCCACCGATAAACGTAAGAGCATACGAAGTCGCGGAAATACTTGCAGAGATATATTTCAATCACTGCGGCGAGATCCCCACGTTTGGCATGAATGGACCTGTTCCAAGCGGGGCATTCACCGTCGCGCTGGAGGAAGCCTTCGATATTTTGGAGGTAGATGTGAAAACTTTACGCAATCCTGCTACAGCCGCGATAGAAAAGCTTAGAGCTAAAATTAAACCAGCGACAGAAGGCAGTTAAAGCACGAACCTCGCTCGTGACGCATTTTTGTTAGTCAATTATCTCCGTTTGCAGACTGCTGCACATCAGCGACCAACGTTGATGCAGCCTGAAAAACGGAAGAGCAGAAATGAAAAAACGCATTGTTGTGGATACAAGTACTGATGATGCAGGCCTATTACCGGGATTTCTCACTAAGAAGCAGGCCGCGAAAAAGCTCGGAAAGTCAGCGCACACTTTAGATCGCTGGTACAGAATGCGCCTAGGACCGGCTCGAATAAAGATTGGCCGTTCAGTCGTGTACCGTGAAGAGGCAATTCGAACGTGGTTGCTTTCAAACGAAGAGGAATCTCTTCGGAAGGGAGCATAAGCATGACTGTTCAATCATCGGAACAACACGCAGGAAAAGGCCGAGTACGCGCTACAAATGAGCATCCTGTCAATTCCATCGGCAAGGCGTTAGATGACTATCAAAGAGTTGCGCGCACCGTCGTATATGCGCTGACACTTGGAACCACCGAAGCCTGGATCGGATTGTCTTTCGTAATGTCCGTTAGGCTCGAAATTGCAGAACGAGAAGCGTTCGCGAATGCGGTTTTCGAATCCCTGGCTGGCTCTTCCTCAATGCCGATAGCTCCTCTTTTCAGGTTCATTGATGAAGCAGCTTTTTGGGCGGACCTGGCAGAGCCGCGAGAGTTAGAGGCGTACTGTCTGGCGTGCTTTAAAGCGATGTCCGCCAACCGGCGAGCAGATTTTTTGAAATTTGCGCGACGGGAGTTCGCATGACTGTTGGGCAAGATACTACTATGGAGAGATTTATGGAAATGGCCGGGTATATCGACGCTCATCAGCAGGATTTCCCGAATGGAGAGGCTCGCCGCTCACCAACCCGTTTTGTATGGCGTGACCCAGAAACCTTACCGCCACGCCCATGGGTGTACGGGCGCCATTTAATACGCGGCCACGTCTCGGTCACCGTCGCACCAGGAGGAGTTGGAAAATCATCTCTGACTATATGTGAAGGTCTTGCGATGACCTCTGGTCGGGAAATCCTGGGCGAATGGACAGAACAGAATCTAAGGGTCTGGATATATAACTTGGAAGACGGGCGCGACGAATTGGACCGCCGAATTCTCGCCGCGATGCAACATCACGACATTAGACCCTCAGAGGTTGATGGACGCCTATTTGTCGATTCAGGCCGGGAAAGGGAACTGACTACCGCCTTTCAGAACCGGGACGGTGTTCAAATCGCCAAACCCGTGATTGATAGTCTGGCCGAAGAAATAAAGTCTAACGGCATTGATGTACTGATCGTCGATCCATTTGTTTCATCACACAAGGTCAGTGAAAACGACAATGGTGCTATTGACATGGTAGTCAAGGAATGGGGCCGGCTTGCAGATCAGTGCAATTGTGCGATTGAACTGGTCCATCACACAAGAAAAACAAACGGCGAGGATGCGACTACTGAGAGTGGTCGCGGTGCGACGGCACTCGTATTTGGAGCTCGGTCTGGGCGTGTCTTAAACGCGATGACCGAGAACCAAAAGTCCGAAGCAGGCGTGAAAGAAGACCCTGCAACTTACTTTTCTGTATCTCGGGACAAGGCCAATCTCGCTCCTGTTGGTAGTAGAGTGTGGCGAAGAATGGCTTCGGTTGAGCTGGATAACGGCGATTGTGTTGGGGTGGTTGAAGCTTGGGAATGGCCAGATCTGTTCCACGGAGTTTTCGATGCTGAGCTACGAAAAGTTCAACACGCAATCTACAATAAAGGATTGCGATACTCCGATCAGGCCAAAGAAGGTTGGGTGGGAGTGACAATCGCCGAAGTATTGGACCTAAACCCCAAGACTCATCGTAGGCGTATTAAGAAATTGATCGACGCTTGGTTGAAATCCGGTGCGTTGAAAAAGGTCGACTTACTCGATGCGAAACGAAACCCTCGCCCCTGTGTAGAAGTGGGAGAGTGGCTACCCGAAACTGAACTTCCGAAAAGATGTTAGAGCTGTGAGAAACATTCGCCGGAATCGCCACACCACCCCTGCCCCTATTAAGGGGCGGGGTGGTGGTGGGGCGATTTACCCGAACAACAGATTTTTGATTTGCGACACGCGGCAAAGCATCGAGTTTCAATATTCGATCACCTCACCGGCAGCGCTGAAAACGGACCTTAGGAAGAAGCGGGAAAATCTGTTTTAGTGCCTAAAATACTGAATAATTTAAGGACAAGAATTTGCAATGTTTCCGACGGAGGGTTTTTCAGCATCTGGCCAAATTGGTTTCTTGCATCAGCTCGACCATCTGCGTTGCAGATAACGGAGTTTGCGAATGACCCACGAAAAACACGGATGCGATGACGTGCTTCAGAAATTTCTGATTATCCCTGCCGATGCGACCCCTGAACAAGCGCAAACAATGCTCTCCGGTGCAGGAGCGGCATTGAAAGCGGCAAAAGAGCGTCAACGCGAGCTTTGGGCGATACGCCGCCCAGGATCACGCCATAGATTTGACTATGAACACGCTGTCGAGCTGGCTGAGAGCATCGGCTATGACAAGTCAAAAACGTCAGGTGAAAAAGCCATAGCCTACTTGATGCGAGCTGACGTCAAGGACGTCCGCAATATGCTTAAACCTGATGTTGATTCTGACGGTGATCAGGGTGGCACCGGCATTGATGTTGATCAGATTATAGCCGATGCGATGAAGCCCTGATTACACCCCTAAACAGGCGCGATAGGTCACGTCCTTGTTCGCTGCATTGAGCATTGCCCAAGCCCTGAGCAACCTTAGAGCAGCCGCCCGTGTAATGGCAGTATCGGTCGGGACTTTCTGGTTACCAGCAGCACGAAGAGCAACCCTCAGATACCGGTTTAGTGTCTTTGTCAGGACGAACCCCGTACCCATGAGTCCACGAAGCAGATTCATTTGTTTTCACACATTTTTTCGGTGGCATGGCCAAAGATCAGCAGCAATGCTTTTTGCTGTTTACTGATCGACACCAGCTCAGTCGCGATTTGTTCTTGAAGCAAATTCTGCTCGCGAAAATATGACTCCATCGCGCGCTTGATCTCAAAATAATCTTCTGTCCGCATTGTCAATTTTGGTCTCCTGTCGCCTGATCTTTAGGTGCGCGACAGGAGGCACGACGCAAGCCCGCGTTAACCTTTCATAAACCTTTAGTCGGCCGTCTGCGCCCTCTTAAAATTTGTTTTGCCCGATCAATTCCTAATGCCCGTCGGCCCTCGGACCCCAAAAACAATTTCCAATTCAACTGCCGATTTCTTTGAAATATCATTGTTTTCACCATGCGTCCTTTGCCCTGATGGTCCCGCTATCACACGATGAGTTTGCATTTTTAGAATTCTCGACAATTTAGAATTCAGAGCGCCTGAAAATGAGGAGCAAGTGGGACTGTCTGCCCCCACAGGGGCCATCCAGACACTTGCAAAGGTGAGGAAACCTCCCCCTTGACCCCCTGAGTTGCGCCCAGAAAAAGAGGATTGTTTATGAAACCTATTACACCAAAGACCCAGGTCCCCCAGAAGGCCTCAATAATCTCAAAGTCAAAAACGCTCAAAATTCACCTAACGCCGGAACAAGCCGCACAAGTGAAAAGCATGGCGCATCAGCACGAGCTGAGTCAGTCAGAATTCGGACGGTTCCGACTTCTTGGACAGACGTCCTACACGTTGCCGGATGCGTCGAAGCTAGAAGCGATTTGCCGCCAACTCGCAGGCATCGGCGCAAACATCAATCAAGCCCAGAAAGTTATTAACGAATCCAAGGCCGATGGCACTCTGAATAGTTCGCAGTTCAAAGCAATGTACAGAGTCATAGTCGAAGCCCGCCGCATTTGGCTCGAGCCTTTGAACGAGCTAAGAGCCGAGCTAACCAAATTTAAGTCGCAGCCGTGATTATCAAAAGCGGCACCGTGAAATCAGGCGACGGTGTTAGAGCTGCCAATTACCCGCTTAGACAGGGTGACAATGAAAGGGTGATCGTCCTGAAGGACAACACCGATCAACTCATTGTGGCCGATGAATTCGCCGTACTCAAAGGTCGCAAAAATGGGCTCATCCATACAACGATAAATCCGGGCCGGGAAATGACCTGTAACCAATGGGAAAGAGCACTGGAAGCCATCAGGGTCGAGCATGGGTTTAATCCCGATGGCCCTGAATCATTCGTCATCCATGAATGCTACCGAGCTGACGGAAGCATGCAACAGCATGGGCACTTAATAACCGCAGCCGCAGATTCAGAAACCGGCAAAACATATAAACGTTTCCGATCAATGGCCAAGGATGAGGCAGTTTCTCGTTTCTTGGAACTGGAATTCGGCCACCAACTCGTGATG
The DNA here is from genome assembly GCF_056542185.1 of Ruegeria sp. AE4. Lineage (NCBI taxonomy): Bacteria > Pseudomonadati > Pseudomonadota > Alphaproteobacteria > Rhodobacterales > Roseobacteraceae > Ruegeria > Ruegeria sp. AE4. Next base: position 7,522 of record NZ_JBQFZK010000033.1, read on the forward strand.
GGCGCTCACAATGTGTTTTCTGAAAAGCGCATGCGGGAAATGGGGCGCGATGACTACGCCAATCAGATTGCAGCGCTTGACGGTGACAACCCCCGTTCAGCTTTCAACCATGATCAGCACCAGCAAGCCCGCCGCCAGAAATTTGACCTGCCTGCGTTAAGGCAGCAGCTCAAAATGCTGACCAAGCTGGACCGTTCAAAGCAGCCTAGAGCACTGGCCGAGCTGATCGACCGAGAGGGTTTGGAGCTGGCCGACGCCACTGAGGTGGGCCGAGGCCGCAGCCGGATCGTGATCAAAACCCCGGCAGGCGTCAAAGATCACAACGCAAACCGGACTTTGAAAATTAACGCCGCAAAAGTGGCCACATTTATTAAGGAAACAAAGGAGTATTTGAATGACCTCAGAACCGAAAACAGCGCAGATCAAATCCGAGAACACGCTGCGGGATCTACTCTTGGAGATCATCAGTGGGCAGGAGCGGATTCACCAGAGCAATCAAACATTGATCAGGCAACAGAATGCCTTGCTCAAACTGATGGGTTCGATAGTCAAAATAGCCCAAGCGACGAACTAAGGGGTGAAGAGATCGAACTGGCGACGGCGGGCGCGGATCTAACACTCCCAGTCCAAAAATTCGTCGATAATCGTTGCAGCGAATTGACCCCTGTTGATATCGATCCACTCCCCGATTTGTCTGATCCAAATCTGATGCGAAAACTAGCAGCCATGCTTAAGAAAAGTCTGGGCAGCGCGAAGCAAGTGATAGCTCATGCATTCACACCAAATCAGGGAATGCCAAGTTACCAAAAGAGGTAGAGTGTTTTGGTCCGCGTTGCTTGCCGTAGCAGATGTAAACGGCTTACCGTCGAATTTGGAGCACACGTCCTCAGCCCGTTTCAGGGACAATCCGCGCACAACCTGGCCCGCTCCATCAAATGGAGAGGACCGAATTCGGAGATCTATCAGAATGTTATTCTAGGTTTGCTCGGCTCGAGAAAAGTCATGCTCGTAAGCATCCCTTGCCAAATAGCGACTATATGCCGAAAGCAGCGAAGTGGCTAATGGATCTCGGATTCGACCACACCGACGAATAGGATAAGTGAATGCGCCATCTTGAAATGAGCCGTACTGGGAAAAGGCCTTCTTCGGCGCTCCTCGAGGGATAATTGCGGCCGCCAATAGATTGGCTACTTGGTCATTGTGAGCTTTCCGGATATCTTCGATCTTCTTCGTGATCTTTCCAAAGTGGACCTGTCCCGTTTTTGTGCCGCCCCAAGTGCTCGTTTAAGCCACTTTCCTTTCGAATGCGACAGGGCTTTTCCAGCCCAATGCTGA
>NZ_JBQFZK010000034.1:0-8159 GCF_056542185.1 Ruegeria sp. AE4
CACTGGATATTCCAAGCTTCGCGCCGATCTCCTGGATCGGCTTCTTATTCGCTTCACGCGCAATTTCGATGTCGGATTTATAGCTCATTGGGTTTGGTCTCCCTGCGTGAGATAGTCTGGATTGGTCCGGCCAGAGCGACAAAACGCAGGGCCAGATTCGGTCAAAATTTTCTTTAAGGTAAATAAATATTCCCAAGGGTCAATACGTGAGTTTAAAGTACCCAAGGGATGTTTCCAAACATCAAGTCAAGATTCGGGGGTTGCGACAAGGATCAGGCGTATCTTTTTCGACCCGCGCTGAGACCCAGCAACCAATCCTCGACGATGCGCTGTTCCGGGAAAGCTTTTTGAGACGGCCTTTTCAGCAGGTAGTATCCGGATTGCGTTCGCACCGAAGCGTTCTGGACCGGCCTGACCAACGCGCCGCTCTCAAGCAAGGGGTCAACAAGATGGGCCCAGCCCAATGCAATTCCCAAACCATCGACAGCAGCCTGAACCGACAGTGGATAGGTGTTGAAAGCCACAGCTTGTTCCATCGCTGAGGTGGAAACACCGTTACCGCTGAACCATGTACGCCATGTCATCCACTCCGCATGGCTGCTGGTGACTTCAATAAGGTCCAGTTCCGGCAGCGCGGAAAGAACTGCCGCATTGGGGTTGCTTCTGAGGTACTCGGGGCTGCAAACCGGGAACACTGTTTCTCCGAACAGAAGCTTTGCTTCGTATCCCGGCCACTCGCCATCTCCACGCAATATTGTCAGGTCCATGGAATCCGAAAGGCACTCTGCGTCACTGTCCGAAGACACCAGCGAAATACGGATACGGCCGTTGGATTTGTTGAACTTGTGCAGTTGTGGCATCAACCACAAAGACGCGACAGAGTTCGTCGCAGAAATCGACACCTTGTTGGCCTGATGCTTGGCCAGCATCTCACGGCTGACGTCCCGCATCTGATCCAGAGACTTTTCGACAGTTGCCAACAGAATGGCACCTTGTTGCGTCAGTGACACCGAACGGTGACCCCGGACAAACAATGGCACATCATAATGCTGCTCCAGCAGGCGCACTTTGCGGCTGATCGCGGTTTCCGAGATGTTCAGCACCTTACTGGCCTGCACAAAGCTTTGCGCTTTTGCCGCGGCTTCAAACGCCAACAAATAATCAAGCGGAGGAAGGACTTTCCCTGTGACTGATGTTTTCTTTGGCATTTACAGGATCTTTCCCGATCTGGACGCGGCCACACGCAAAAACATTCATGGTCACCCGTTGCCGTCTGAACGGGCAACCGACTGTTAACATAGTAAAAAGTTGAGTTTGCCTCAAGATTTTATGGTCAACGCCCCTCAAATTTCTTTTCTGCATTATGAGCGATTCTAGGCAAAATGCACAAATTCGCGGGCCGGAAGAGCCCCTTTGACAAAAAACGAACCTCACTCAGGGAGCGAACATGAAACTTACAAACCTCCTTTCCGCAGCAACCTTGGCGGCAGTAGCGGGAACCGGGGCGATTGCCGAAGACAGCAGCGACCCGATTGTCATTCCAATTCACAACTGGTCCAGCCAGATCGTGATGTCCAACGTCGTCGGTCTGATCTTCGAAGAGATGGGCAACAACGTCGAATATGTCACCACCGACAGCCAGGCGGTTTATGAATCGGTCCGCTTGGGCGACGTCGCGCTTGAGATGGAAGTCTGGGAAGGCGCGTTTGGCGCATCCTACCGGGCCGCGCTGGAAAAGGGCGGTTTGCATGACGCGGGCGATCATGATGCCGTCACGCGCGAAGATTGGTGGTACCCGATGTGGACCAAGGAATCCTGCCCGGGCCTGCCTGATTGGAATGCACTGAACGACTGCGCGCACCTGTTTGCCACGGCCGAGACCGGGGATAAGGGTCGGTATCTTGATGGTCCGGTAGACTGGTTGAAACATGGTAAGGAACGCGCCGAAGCGCTTGATCTGAACTTCACCGTGATCAATGCGGGTTCCGCCGCAGCGTTGTGGGCCGAGATTGGTGCCGCCGAGGCCGACAAGACCCCGGTTCTTGTATTCAACTGGACGCCAAACTTTGCCGAAGCCGTCTGGCCCGGTGAGTTTGTGGAGTTCCCTGCATGGGAAGACGGCTGCGACAAGGATCCTGCCAAGGGTCCGAACCCGGACGCGCTGTATGATTGTGGCAACCCGGCAAGTGGATATCTGAAAAAGGCGGCTTGGGATGGCATGAAAGACAAGTGGCCAGCCGCGTATTGCGCCCTGACCCAGATTTCTTTCACCAACCCTCAGATCGCGGAAATGGCAAAGCTGGTCGACACTGATGAGCTTGAGCCGGAAGAAGCGGCAGAGGAATGGCTGGACGCCAACCGTGCCGTTGTTGACCCCTGGATCAATGCCTGCAGTTGATAACGGCTACGTATAATGAATCTGGCGCGGCCTTGATCGTTTTGTGATCCAGGGCCGCGCTCAACAAGAAAGAAAAGCAGCCATGCCCGCCATCGCGCCTGTCATATCAGCCAAGAATGTCTGGAAACTGTTTGGACCCTCGCCCGAGAGCTATCTGAAGTCCATGCCGGCAGGCCGCAGTTTCGACGAGATCCGTGAGGATGGGTATATCGCCGGGGTCAAGGATGTCTCGATCGAGGTTGGCCGTGGCGAGATGCTTGTCATCATGGGGTTGTCAGGATCGGGCAAATCCACGCTGGTGCGGTGCTTTTCGCGTCTGCACAACATCACCGGAGGCACGATCGAAGTAGACGGTCAGGACATCATGAAACTCAGCGAGCGCGATCTGATCGAATTGCGCCGCAACAAGATGGGGATGGTGTTTCAGTCTTTCGGGTTGCTGCCGCACCGCACGGTTCTGGACAATGTCGCCTTCCCGCTGGAAATGCGTGGGCAGGATCGCCACGACCGGCGCGAACGCGCTTTGGAGGTCATCAAGCTGGTGGGCCTTGAAGGACGGGAAGAATACTTCCCACGGGAATTGAGCGGTGGCCAGCAACAACGGGTCGGTATCGCCCGGTCGCTGGCTATCGAACCGGATATCTGGTTTCTGGATGAACCCTTCTCGGCGCTTGATCCGCTGATCCGCCGTGAAATGCAGGATGAATTCCTGCGCCTGCAAGAGATGCTGGGCAAAACCATCGTCTTCATCACCCATGATTTCGACGAGGCGCTGCGTCTGGCTGACCGGATTGCTATAATGCGCAACGGTGCGGTCGAACAATGCGATACTCCGGATCAGATCGTGATGAACCCGGCGACCGAATATGTGGCGAAATTCACCGAGGATATCGACAAGGCCCGCGTGGTGCATGCGAAAGGGCTGGCAAAACCGGTGAACGGCCATACCCTTGAAGGCGCGCCGATCAATGGCGGATCAACCATTCATGAACTGGCCCGGGTTCTGGTCAATGACAAGCGTATCCTGCTGCCGGTTGCGGATGAAACTGGCGTTGTCACCGGTGTTCTGGATCGCGATGCCGCGTTGAACGTTCTGCTCGGAGCCGAATGATGGCGACACTGTCCACCGAATTACCGGACACGGCAGACGGTGCGTGGGGGCGCACCAGAGTCCTTACCGCACTTCTGATCACCGCCTTTGCGCTGATCCTTGCCAAGGCGGTCGGAATTCTCCCTGAATGGTTGAACCGCATTCCCGAGGCAGCAATCCCGCCGACGGCGCAGGTGCTGGATGCGATCTTCAATTTCATCCAAAACGACCTTGGTCTGATCTACGTGACCCGCTTTATCGCCGAAGGCCCGTTGGAATTCCTGTTGGATATGTCGGCCAACCTGCTCGAAGGCAAGCGCCGCTGGCCTTATCTGGGCCCAATCCCGTGGTCAGCAATCGCTGCTGTCGCTGCTGTTGTGGGCTATGCCGTGGGAGGGTGGCGGCTGGCGGCTCTGGGTGCGGGTACGTTCATCTGGACCGCTGCAATCGGCCAGTGGAACATCGCCATGCAGACCATGTCGGTCATTGTAGTGGCGGCACCGCTGGCGTTTGTGCTGGGCCTGGTGCTGGGCATCGCCGCCTGGAAGTATGGCCGGTTCGAGCGGGTGCTGAAACCCATCCTGTCCGTTCTGCAAACCCTGCCTTTCTTTACTTATCTCTTGCCAGCGGTGATCTTTTTCAAAGTCGGACCAACCGCGGGGGCCGTGGCAACAATCACCTTTGCCATCCCGCCGATGATCCTGATGACCACACTGGGTCTGAAGAAAGTCAGCCCCGAAGTGATCGAAGCCGGCCATATGTCTGGATGTACACGCTGGCAAATGCTGCGGCATGTATACGTCCCAGCCGCCCGCACCGAAGTGCTGGTAGGTGTCAATCAGGTGATCATGCTGTGTCTGGCAATGGTGGTTCTCACCGCCTTTATCGGCATGCCAGGCCTTGGAGCCAAGTTGCTTGCAATGATGGGCAGCTTCAAACTTGGCCGTTCGTTTGAAATCGGCGTGACCATCGTTCTTCTGGCGGTCATGCTTGACCGGATGTCGAAGGCCTGGGTCGTCAAGCAGCCCATTCATTTCGAACGCGGAACGCCATGGTGGAAACGGCACCGGAATCCGCTAATCGCAGTGGGTCTGTTCGTCGGGTTCACCCTGCTGTCGCAAGTGTTTCCGATCCTGGCTGAAGTTGGTCGCAAGCAGCATCTGAGCCAGGGAAAGGAAATCGACGATGTGATCAAGTCGGTTCTGGCCTTCGATGTGATCAAAGGGACAACCGAATGGCTGCGCTGGTTCCTGAACGTCAAAGTTCTGATCCCGTTTCGTGATACTTTGCTTGCCATTCCGACACCTGCGTTCATCCTACTGGTTGTCTCCTTTGCCTATTGGGTCGGAGGCCGCAAACCCGGTATCTATGCTGCGGTGTTTTTTACAATTGTCGCGTTTTCCGGCTGGTGGGATCGCTCGGTCATCACGCTCTATACAGTGATTTCAGCGGTTGTGTTGGCAACTCTGATCGGTATCCCCTTGGGCGTTGTCGCAGCTCGGTCCAAACGCTGGTCCAAGAGTATCCTGCTGGCCTGCGACACTGCGCAAACCTTCCCTAGCTTCATCTATCTGATCCCCGCGATCATGCTGTTCGGCGTCAATGACGTGGCGGTCGTGTTTTCCATCCTGATCTTCGCCGCCGTGCCGCTGATCCGCTATACCATCATCGGTCTGGGAAGCGTGCCGCCGGAAATGACCGAAGCCGCGGATATGTCTGGTTCGACGCGCAGACAAAAACTGATGTCAGTACAGTTTCCACTGGCGCTGCCGACTATGGCCGTCGGGTTCAATCAGGCCATCATGTTCGCGTTCTTCATGGTCATTATCGCCGCGTTCATCGGCACGCAGGATCTGGGGCAGGAATTGCAGCGAACCCTGGCAGGCACCGAATTGGGCAAGAATTTTGTACTGGGTCTGAACGTGTCTCTGATGGCGTTGACCTTTGATATGGCAATCAGCAGTTGGGCCGAAAAGCGCAAGCGCGCTTTGGGGCTGGATTAACCGGAGTTGTTCAGATGAACGTCAAACCCTTGTTTGAGGTACCGTTCGAACGCAGCGGGGTGCTGGCTCCTGGTCTGCCCATCCTGCCGCATGGCACAGAACGCCATCCGGTTCCCGCAATGGGATCGCGCGCCGTTCCGGTGTCCAATGGGGACACGATCACATTGCTGGATCGCGATGGAATGCAGCCCGCTGAGATGGTATTTTTTGCCCCCGACCGAAGCTCGGACGCGGCGATGCTCGGCGCGCGGGGACACGGGTGTCCCGACGGGGTGATCGCAACGCTGGCAAACGGTTCCGCTTCGGGCCGGAAGGTTCTGCGCGCGCTCGAGGCTGCGGGGTTTGACATCGGGCAGGGCGACGCAATCCGCGCTTTTGTCGAAGGCTCGCGCCCCGGCGACATGGTGCATTTCGTGGCGGAAAGCGATGGTCTTCTGATCGTCGCCGCACCCGGCGAGGCGATGCGCCCGGAAAACAACAACCCTCCAACGGATATCATCCTCTATATTCAGCGTTCCGCGCCGGGTCTGGAAAAGCCGGGTGTTGGCGCGCCTGAGCCGTTGGCCGACCCTCTCAGGGACATCAACATTCAACCGGGAAACGCCATATCTTATGAGGTCAAAGCTGGAGAATTCATCCAGATCTTGGATATTCGCGGCCGCGAATGCTCGGATTTTCAGGCCTTCAGCCGCCGGGCGCTGGATCAGGGGATCGAGCGCGAAATCGATCCGACGACGACCCGCAGCCTGATGGGCAGCCTGTATCCGCAACCGGGGATATTTTCGAAATACTGGTCCGTCGATCAGGAACCCTTGATCGAAATCGTGCAGGACACTTGCGGTCGTCATGACACGTTTGGCCTTGCTTGTACGGCGCGGTACTACGAAGACCTTGGCTATCCCGGCCACGTAAACTGTTCGGACAATATTAACAAAGATCTGGACCAGTATGGCATCAAGCCGCGCGGCGGCTGGCCTGCGATCAACTTCTTTTTCAACACGATGCTGGATGACGCCAATGCCATTGGCATGGACGATCCCTGGTCGCGACCGGGTGACTTCGTGTTGCTGCGCGCGCTGACCGATCTGGTCTGCATCAGCACGGCATGTCCCTGCGACATCGATCCGGCAAACGGGTGGAACCCGACCGATATTCAGGTGCGAACGTACAAGGCGACCGAGGATTTTCAACGATCCTACGGCTATAGAAAATCTGCGGAGGCGGATGTGGAAGAAACCAAGAAAACTGCTTTTCACGACTGCTTTGCGCGGCATACCCGTGATTTCGTCGAGTATAACGGCTATTGGCTGCCGAACACGATGACCAATCATGGTGCGATTTCTGAATACTGGGCCTGTCGGGACAAGGTTGCCGTCATGGACCTGAGTCCTTTGCGTAAATACGAAGTTGTCGGACCCGATGCAGAAGAGCTGATGCAGCTATGCGTGACCCGCAACATGAAAAAGCTAAGCGTCGGTCAGGTCGTCTATACCGCAATGTGTTATGAGCACGGCGGGATGATTGACGATGGCACCGTCTATCGTCTGGGTGAGACGAACTTCCGCTGGATCGGCGGGAATGACACCAGTGGATTGTGGCTTCAGGAACAAGCGCAAAAACGCAACTTGAATGTCTGGGTTCGCAATTCGACGGATCAGCTGCACAACATCGCGGTTCAAGGGCGGCACAGTCGCGACATTCTCTCCAGAATTTTCTGGACACCCCCACAGCAACCAACGATTGACGAACTTCCATGGTTCAGACTGACCGTTGCACGGGTCGGAGATGTGCGCGGAACATCTGTCGTGATCTCCCGAACTGGGTATTCCGGTGAGCTGGGATATGAAATCTTCTGCCATCCCAAAGATGCAGTGGAAATCTTCGACCGAGTCTGGGAGGCAGGTCAGGATTATGGGATCACGCCGCTGGGCCTTGGGGCACTTGATATGCTGCGGATCGAAGGGGGCCTGATCTTTGCCGGGTCAGAATTCGACGACCAGACGGACCCGTTTGAAGCAGGCATCGGTTTTACCGTGCCGCTGAAATCAAAAACCGACGATTTCATCGGGCGGGCAGCAATCGAAGAACGCAAGGCGCACCCCCACCGAAGGCTGGTTGGTTTTGAAATCGAAGGCGGCGTCGTCCCGTCACCCGGCGACTGCGTCCGCGTCGGAAAGGCGCAGGTTGGAGCGATTACCAGCGCAATGAAATCACCCGTTTTAGGGAAAGTCATCGCTTTGGGTCGGATTTCAGTTACCCACGCGACAATTGGGGCAGACATCGAAATTGGGCAATTGGACGGCCAACAAAAACGGCTGAAAGCCAGGATCGTTCCATTCCCTCATTTTGATCCGACAAAGGAACGTGTGAAAGGGATATACTCAGAAACCACGGTTTCGGACGCAGCAGAGTAGTTGACCAAGAGGGCCGGGCTTGTGATTTGGCCGGGCACCGTAAAGGGTTCTGTTGCAAACTTTTGACTATTGACGCGCTCGAATGCAGACGGTGAACGGTCGCCGGTGTATTCACTCGAGAACCAGTCCATGATTTATTTCAAAGGTGCGCAGTATCCGAAACGGTGTTGTCACGTTAACGTCCGGTCGACGAGGGAATGCTGATGGTCGGGATTCAAGCGGCTCGAGTGGCAGCATTCAAGGCTTCGAATGCC
>NZ_JBQFZK010000035.1:0-7388 GCF_056542185.1 Ruegeria sp. AE4
AAATTCGTCCGTCCGTTTCAGTCCCATAGTTCGTCTCCTTTGCTGCAATAAATGCTATCAAAGGAGCGGCAGCAAACCGCGACACGTCCACTTCGGCCTCGGTCACATCGATGATATGTAGGGTTTTCATCTCAGACAGTCGGCGCTGGAACAGAGACCCATTTATTGCTTCATCGGAAACCTGACCCAGACGGTCGCGGCCGAAGACCAACCGTGACATCGCCAGCGCTGAATCGGTCTGCGATTGATAGAGTGTCACACCTATAACGGCATCCAGAAGGCCGTCTTCAATTGATTGCAAGAAATAGCTTCGATCAAGATCGCTGCTGATCAGGATCAACTGCCCCAGCCGCGGCTTTGGCCCAGGCCGCAAAGCAATCTGATAGGCGGCTTCAAATGCGAGCCTTGAGCCTGCGCTGTATCCTATAAGGTGAATGCGCCGGGCGTTGGTGTTTGCCGACAAGTATTCGACAAGAGAACGCAAATTGCGGCGCGTCGCCAATGCAGATTCCTGATCCCGAAAATACGCCAAGCGATTGGGTGTAGCGGGCCAGTTGTAGCTGATGAAGGCGCCCTGATAGCCCAGAAAGTGTTGCAACTCTTTGGAGACAAGGGTCGAGTAATCAAAATCGACATTGTAGCCATGGACATAGATGAAAATGTCTTTGTTGCGAGAGGCTGCAAGGTGATCGTCAATCCATTGGGCAAACCGAAGTCCGGCTGCCTTCATCTCCTTTTGCGAAGGTGGATCGTTCATGTAGCGCGTGACACTGAACGGCATGACACCAATCTCTTGTACGTCAGACAAGCTGAGCGTGTAGTCCTTAGCGCGGTCGCGCGTCATGGTAACGTGGCGAAGCTTTTTCAACGTCGCCAATGGGGGGTTGCTTTGCACTTCGGCAATGCCGGTACGCAGAATGTGACCGCGCTCATTGTTGTAATAGGCTTGTGGGTCGCCGGGAACCGCGGGCAGCCGATCTGTAGCGTAGAATAGCTGCGAACGCTGCACGAAATTGTCTTCCGTGATGTCCTTGTAAGGGTCAAAAGCAGCCTCGGCATAGACCGTTGGGGAGGGCATCAGTTCAATTTCGTCATAGATGTTTGGCCCGCAGGCAGCGAGGACACAGAACGAACACACGGTTGCCGCAGGCAAAGCTCTGGCAATCAGTCGCCTCGTCGTTCCTTTTCTGAATTGCCTTTGTCCGACTGTTCGCATCCGGCTGCAATTGTCGGTCCCAAGCATGTCGGCACCGCTGCTCGCGCCTTGGCGCAACTTCGATACTACAGACCTGTTTGTGTTCGGCATGGCCGCCTTTCGCATAATGCCCTTACTCAGAAGCTGTAGGTCACACCCAACACGGGTCCGAATTGTGAGAGCTTGAACCTGCTGTCAACTTCACCTTTGTCGACCATGATGTAGCGATAACCTGCGCGCAAATTCCACTTTGGAGCGATCGCATAACCTACCGTTGCCAAAAACTGTGCGGTTTCGCGATCTGAGCGAAATCCACCATAGTCGGCCAAGGCAACGGCCGACCATCGGTCATTGATCTGATACCGGATACGGGCCGCAATCAGAGGGTCTATCCAATCGTCGCTGGCACTGGAACTTGGTGCCGGGGTGGGGCCGCCGACCAGAGTGATCGTGCTGCTCGTCTCAAACCAGCGAAACCCGCCACCGAGATCGACGGCCAGGTTTTGGTCTTGATAGGCCGTGTAAGCGGCATATCCACTTAAAAACTGCGTCTTCAGACTGGTTTCAGCGCCACTGAACACCGGGCCGGGAGTGTCATTGTCAAAGGACAGGTCTGTGCGCATGTAGTCCGCGATCAGCGACCACCGGCCACTTCGCGCTTCAAGTGTACCCATGAATGCCAGATCAAGGTTTTCAACCGCTTCACTGAAGCTGAGTTCCGACTCCAGCGATCCAATGGTTGTCTTGGTGTCCGCCGCGTAGATGTAGAAGCTGCCGGAAAAACTCCAGTCGGAGTCCTGTGCCACTGCTGTTGATCCGCCGGGCAGCATCGTCGCCGCAACCAGAAAACTGCTTGCGATACACCGTATTTTTAAGCACGCCATGGCCCGCTCCCCCCTTTGCCTATCCCGAGTTCGAGGCGCGGCAAAAGATGGGCCGCGCCGTTGTCCTGTTACGTTTCACAATCGCATTCGACCGGGTCGAGTATCGGAACAGATGCCTTAACGCTATTCATTTCACGGGCGCGAAACTCTGACGGTGTTTGACCCGTCCATTTCTTGAAGGCCCGTGTCATGGCCGTCGCGTCAGAGTATCCCAAATGATCAGCGATATCGCCCACCGACAATTCAGACTTGGAAAGCAGATGTTTCGCCTGGTCACATTTGGCTTCGATGACGATGCGCGACAGTGATGTCCCATAGACAGCAAGCCGTCGGTTGAGAACCGCGCCTCGAAAACCGCATGCCTTGGCGAGCGCCGTAGCCGACAAGTCCGTGCGCCCGACCCTTGAGTTGGCAACGCTTTGGATCGAACTCAACAAGTCTGTAGGTACAGGGTTTTTTTCGTCCTGAGTGGTCAACACGTACTCGGTCGCGGTTCGGTTAACCAGTTCAAACAAAAGCCAGGCACTTGGGAAGCGGATGGAATACCCGTCTGAGCCCGCACCTACCGCCCGGATACCGTAGAAGTAAGACGGGAGCAGATCAGGACGGTTCACACGCACAAGAACCTTATTTGCTTCCCAACGCTGACCTGCGGTTTCATGCAGCAACGTAGCCCATCGGCTGATCTGAAACGCATCCATATAGGCGGGCGAACAGCATGGCGTGAACCTGCGTTTGGCGGACAGCACGGCGAACTCTCCAGAGACATCGAGTGTCATGGTGACCGCGTTTGTGTTGTTTCCCGCATGAACGCAAAACCTGGCAATGAAATCGGCCAGCGACTTTGCTACGCGAAAGGCCTGTCCGAATGGGGATGCAACGGTCGGATCTGAAGTTTGACCAACAAGTGCTGGAAAGTCTGGGGATGTCTTTTGTGCGACGGCTTCAAACACGGCATAGACAGTGTCGTGCGGAATGAAACAACTCGGAGCGTTCAATTCCGAGAAGGATAGATCGAATTCCGCTAGGAGACTTTCTACAGATTGACCGGATTCTTGAAACGCAAGCAAAAGCGGCACGATAACCCGCCCGCGTGTAAGCGGCGGTGTTCTGTGTTGAGCATGTGCGTCATGCCCTGTCATCATAGCTCCTTAAGACCCCGCAATTGAAAGGTCGGGCACGTCAAGCATAGACCAGCGCGGCTCTGTGTCCCTGACCTGCGTCAAAGCGGAAGTCACTTTTTGAGGTAAAAAAGTCAGGTGCCCGCTGGTAGGGGCTCAATCGAATTGAACCACGCTACCCGCAGAGAGTGCGCTCTAAGAGATTGACATCACCACACGAATAATAGGACCGCCGTCGGGTCAATATGCAAAGAGAGTTTCTAGTTGTTGGCCGAAACGCTATCGCTACCTGTCATTTTTAACCAGTTTTCGGAAGCGGTCGCTCCAATCTGTCAGGGCATACATTCGAACTTTGTGGTTTGTTGGAGAGAGATGGCCAAGGCTCCAATTGTAGCATTTTAAAAAACAACAAAATGAGAGGCGTGAGAATGCGCTTTTGATCAGGTGCCGGGACCATCAAGCAATGCATTTCTGTAATTGGCTAGTGGAGCGGGCAAACTATGAATCTCACGCACAAACGCTGGAAACTTGCTGCTTTAGCTGTCCTGATTGGAAGCACAGCGACCGCTCAGAGCTTTGATACCACGGTCGATGCACTTGCTGAGACATACGAAGTGCCCATTACCATAAACAACTTTGTTCGGGCTGCTACAGACAATGAACTGAAGACGTACAATGGCCTGGCCGGAGGCGTAAATCAGTTCTTTCACTTCAAAGAACCCACCCCCATCGACAATCAGCCCACCATTCGGATGAATCGCGACACACTCTACAGCGTTGCGGTTATTGATATCAGCCAAGGCGCAACCTTGACTCTGCCCGATGTGGGCGACCGATACATGACGACGATGGTGGTCAATCAGGATCATTTCATCAATGAAGTGTTCGACGGTGGCGGTGTGTTCCAGCTTGACATGGGTACATTCCATACCCCCTACGTACTTGTTTTCATGAGAATACTGGTGGATGCCGAGAGCCCCAAGGATGTTGCGGCGGTCAATGCAATTCAGGACGGGTTCACCATTGATGCTGCCTCCGCAACGCCCTTCGAAATGCCCAATTACGACGCGGAGAGCTTTGAGGCGCTGCGCCAAGCCGCAATTGAGCTGGGCAGGTTCGCCACAGACAGCGTCCGGACTTTTGGTAAGGCAGATCATGTAGACCCATTACGCCATTTCCTTGGCACAGCAGTCGGCTTTGGTGGGCTGCCAGAAGACGAGGCCTTTTATCTTAATATCGAGCCCGGCCTGCCGCTTGGGGAATACAAAATCCAGGTCCCGGCGGATGTGCCAGTGAACGCATTCTGGTCCGTGAGCCTTTATAATGCAGACGGGTTTTTTGAACTCAATTCCCTCGACACGTATGTGGTCAACTCGGTCTCAGGCACCAAGAATGACGATGGCAGTGTGACCGTGCACTTCGGCGGTTGCAACGACGGACGTGTGAACTGTCTCCCGATCATGGATGGCTGGAACTATGCCGTGCGCCTTTATCAGCCGGGCCCAGAGGTCATCGACGGAAGCTGGGTCTTCCCCTCCGTAGAACCCGCAAACTGAACAACAGGATGCTTACGATGAAAAAGCTTCTTCTGACAGTCGCGCTTACACTCCCGACAGGCGTTTGGGCCGAAGACATGGTCGATGTGACCGTCGACACCCTTGTGCGCGCCGAGACAGATCACATGTTTCGGACCAACATGGCCAATCTCGGCCTCGCTGTTGGCGAATTGGGGCATATGCGCGAAGCCACCACACCGGATAACCAGCCCGTCATCCGCATGAACCAGGACACGCTCTACTCCGGCGTTCTGCTGGATTTGAGCGAACCCGTCGAAGTGACACTGCCTAAAGCGGATGGCCGCTATATCTCGATGCATGTCATCAATCAGGACCACTTCATGTATGCCGAGGCAGAGCCCCGCACGTATCAAATCACACAGGAAGACCTTGGTACGCGCTTTGGTTTCATCGCGTTTCGCACATTCGTCGATGTGACTGACCCGGATGATATTGCCGCCGCGCAAGCGGCACAGGATGGAATTGTCGTCAGCGGCGGTGGAACGGGCCCGTTTGACGCGCCCAACTGGAACACCGAACAACTTGCCACTGCGCGTCAGGCGATAAACGATTTATCCTTGCTGGGCACCGATTCAGCCCGCGCCTTTGGCAGAACAAAGGACGAGATTGATCCGGTTCAGTTTCTGGTCGGTGCGTTCTCGGGTTGGGGCGGTCTTCCGCCTGAGGCCGCGATCTATCTGTTGGACGCGGTCGATCAGAATGACGGCGAAACACCGCATGCGGTAACCGTCAAGGATGTGCCGGTTCGGGCGTTCTGGTCGGTGACTGTCTATAACGGTGACGGCTTTCTGGAAGCCAATGATCTGGGCGTAAACAGCTACAACGGTTACACAGCCGAAGCAGCAGAAGACGGCTCGGTCACGTTGCATTTCGGTGGGTGCGACGATGGCCGCGTGAACTGTCTGCCGATCACTTCGGGCTGGAACTATGCGATCCGCCTTTATGAGCCGGAGGATGCAATCCTGAACGGCAATTGGACCTTCCCGAAGTTGGAGCCGATCAACTAGGCCACTCGCCCAACCTGCATTTCAAAAGGAGTACACGGCTATGCGTCGATCCCATACTCTTATGGGGCTGCTTTTTGCAGCCAGTGCCGGAACCACAACCGTTGCAGACGAGGCATCCGATCTGGCCCAGGAACTGGCCAACCCGCTTGCGGCAATCGTCTCGGTTCCGTTTCAATTGAACCATGATGAAAATCTGGGCGTCTCTGATCAGGGCTCGCGCACCACGCTGAACTTTCAACCAGTCGTGCCCTTTCAACTGAACGATGACCTTAACCTGATCACCCGAACTATCATTCCTTACATCTGGCAGGAAGACGTTGTGCCGGGCACACGTCAGGAGGGGTTCGGAGATATCCTTTTCTCTGCGTGGTTCTCGCCAATCGGAACCGGGGACATAACGTGGGGCGTGGGTCCCGTTGTGCGCTTTCCAACCTTTAGCGACGTATCGAGTGATACATGGGCTGCTGGGATCACCGGCATTGCACTGCGACAGACCGGTCCGTGGACCTATGGTGCGCTGGCCAATCATCTGTGGGATCTAGAAAGCAACCCCGACACCCCCACGAATGTGAGTTTTGTCCAGCCCTTTCTTGCTTATTCCACCGAAGGCGCGTGGACCTATTCGCTGCAAAGCGAAAGCGCCTATGACTGGGAAACTGATGCCTGGGCTGTGCCTATAAACGCTTCGGTCTCCAAGCTGGTCCAATGGGGGGCGCTGCCGGTCAATCTGCAAGCGGGGGCGGGCTATTGGCTCGAAGCGCCCGAAGTGGGTGCCGAAGGCGTTCGCTTGCGTTTGCAGGCTCAGGTCGTCTTGCCCAGAGGGCGCTGACGTTTGGCTGAAGAACTTTTTATGAAACGTCGAAAATAGGGAGGTCTTGATGGCCGATCAGATGCAACGCAATGCGCAAGCGCATGTCGAGCTTGACCCTGACCATTAGGATCTGATTGTCAGAAGCTGCAATCGGCTCATTCGACACGCCGTTCGGGTGATGTCTTTGTTCATGGTCGTTGTGATCGGATTTGCCGTCATCGACGCCGGTTACTCGTTCTACATCAAGCTTGTAAGTCCACCGGCCCTGATTCTTGACGTCAGTGTTCTGTTGGAGGTTTTTGCGGCCGCGCTTGTTGTGCTGATCGCTATCGAGATTTACACGAATGTCACGCTCTGCCTGACGGCCGATGTCATACATGTGAAGCTGGTAGTTGCAACTGCCCTGATGGCCGTTGCCAGAAAGGTCATTACACTCGATACGACGGACCTGGAGCCGCTTTATTTCGTTGGGTATTCTGGACTCGGTCTGGCGTTTGGTGTCACGTATTGGTTGCTGTGGCGTGGCAAGTAGATATTTCAAAGGACGCCTGTATCGACGCTGGCATAAGCGAGATCGCCGACATTAGTGTTTTTTGAAGCCGCAATCGCCTCCTTATTCAGCCAAAGAAGAAACGCTCGAAAATCTTAAAGAAATCCGGAAGCAGACCTTGGCACCTGCCCGGTGAAAGTTCCCTTTGTCCGCATAGTGTTGAAAAATTCCGTTGATTGGTTTGCCTGTCGCTGATTCACTCGTTTTTGAGAGTGGAGGTGCGGTGATGATGGGACCGAGGCA
>NZ_JBQFZK010000036.1:0-2500 GCF_056542185.1 Ruegeria sp. AE4
TGGTTGCGGGAGCAGGATTTGAACCTGCGACCTTCAGGTTATGAGCCTGACGAGCTACCGGGCTGCTCCATCCCGCGTCAGAGTCAGATTTGTTTTTATCGTTTTAGAGAGATTTGGGGATTTTGCTAGGTTTGGCGGTGACCTACTCTCCCGGGGCTTAAGCCCAAGTACCATTGGCGCGGCAGTGCTTAACTTCCGGGTTCGGGATGGGACCGGGTGTTTCACTTGCGCTATGACCACCAAACCGAGGAAAATCCCCACGTCGCTGTTTTTGCGGAGCAAAAAAGCGACGGGTGGCAGGCAGCGTATTTGTGAAGCAAATGCGCGGTGCCACTCGGTTGTGTAATCAATCAACAGTGCCGTTTGCGTTGGCACGCGCTGTCCATGTTCAAGGTGTGTATGTTTTTGGCTTTTTGATTTCGCCTACCGCTTCGCTACTTGAGGCGGTGGGTGTCTTTCCATTACTGGATCAAATCAAGCCTATCGGGCGATTAGTACCGGTCAACTGAACGCATTACTGCGCTTACATCTCCGGCCTATTGACGTGGTGGTCTTCCACGGCCCTCAGGGAGACCTTGTTTTGAGGGGGGCTTCCCGCTTAGATGCCTTCAGCGGTTATCCTGTCCGATCATAGCTACCCAGCACTGCCGTTGGCACGACAACTGGTCCACCAGTGGATCGTTCACCCCGGTCCTCTCGTACTAGGGGCAACTCCTCTCAAGTCTCCTACACCCACGGCAGATAGGGACCGAACTGTCTCACGACGTTCTAAACCCAGCTCACGTACCTCTTTAAACGGCGAACAGCCGTACCCTTGGGACCTGCTCCAGCCCCAGGATGAGATGAGCCGACATCGAGGTGCCAAACACTGCCGTCGATATGGACTCTTGGGCAGTATCAGCCTGTTATCCCCGGCGTACCTTTTATCCGTTGAGCGATGGCCCTTCCACTCGGGACCACCGGATCACTATGGCCGTCTTTCGACTCTGCTCGACTTGTCAGTCTTGCAGTCAGGCTGGCTTCTGCCATTGCACTCAACGAGCGATTTCCGACCGCTCTGAGCCAACCTTCGCGCGCCTCCGTTACGCTTTAGGAGGCGACCGCCCCAGTCAAACTACCCGCCACGCAGGGTCCCGGATCCGGATAACGGACCGCGGTTAGACATCAAGAGTGCGAAGGGTGGTATCTCAAGGGAGGCTCCACAGGTACTTGCGTTCCTGCTTCAAAGCCTACCACCTATCCTGCACATCACAATCCTGATGCCAGTGCGAAGCTGTAGTAAAGGTGCACGGGGTCTTTCCGTCTAACCGCGGGAAGCCTGCATCTTGACAGGCAATTCAATTTCGCTGAGTCGATGTTGGAGACAGCGGGGAAGTCGTTACGCCATTCGTGCAGGTCGGAACTTACCCGACAAGGAATTTCGCTACCTTAGGACCGTTATAGTTACGGCCGCCGTTTACCTGGGCTTCAATTCAAGGCTCTCACCTCTCCTTTTAACCTTCAGGCACCGGGCAGGCGTCAGACCCTATACGTCGTCTTGCGACTTCGCAGAGCCCTGTGTTTTTAATAAACAGTCGCCACCCCCTGGTTTGTGCCCCCAGCCCCTAGTTGCCTAGGAACCGGGCCTCCTTCTCGCGAACTTACGGAGGTATTTTGCCGAGTTCCTTCAACATCGTTCTCTCAAGCGCCTTGGTATGCTCTACCAGTCCACCTGTGTCGGTTTAGGGTACGGTCTGATGGAGGGCTATTTCCAGGAACCACTCAGCAGCCCAATCAATCCGATAAGATTGAACTACACCTGTGATCCGTCACATCCTCCTGGCCTAGGAATATTAACCTAGTTCCCATCGCCTACGCCTTTCGGCCTCGGCTTAGGGGCCGGCTTACCCTGCTCAGATTAGCTTTAAGCAGGAACCCTTGGACTTTCGGCGAGAGTGTCTCTCACACTCTTTGTCGCTACTCATGTCATCATTCTCACTAGTGATCTCTCCACCGGATCCCTCACAGGCCGGCTTCATCGAAAGAACTCGATCCGTCATTACATCCCGCTGCTGTTACACAACACAGATGCAAATACGGATGAGTTCTATGTCACACTACGCTCTGCTACCATGCCTTACGGCATCCTAAGCTTCGGCTCATGGCTTGAGCCCCGTTACATCTTCGCCGCAGGACAACTTATTTAGACCAGTGAGCTGTTACGCTATCTTTAAAGGATGGCTGCTTCTAAGCCAACCTCCTGGTTGTTTTGGTCGTCCCACCTGCTTTCCCACTTAGCCATGAATTGGGGGCCTTAGCTGTAGGTCAGGGTTGTTTCCCTCTCCACTACGGACGTTAGCATCCGCAGTGTGTCTGCCATCTAGTACTCCCGGGTATTCGGAGTTTGGTTAGGATCAGTAAGCCTGTGGGGCCCCATTACCCATCCAGTGCTCTACCCCCCGGGGTATTCGGATGACGCTCTACCTAAATAGATTTCGCAGAGAACCAGCTATCTCCGAGT
>NZ_JBQFZK010000037.1:0-5946 GCF_056542185.1 Ruegeria sp. AE4
CTCAGCATTGGGCTGGAAAAGCCCTGTCGCATTCGAAAGGAAAGTGGCTTAAACGAGCACTTGGGGCGGCACAAAAACGGGACAGGTCCAGTCTATCACTGGTTCGAATACGTACCGCAGGAACTGCTGGACAAGTTCACCGAGCAAACCGGTATCGCCGTGACAATGGACACCTACGACTCGAACGAAGCGATGCTGGCCACGTTGAAAGCAGGCGGCATCGGCACCTATGACGTGGCAGTGCCCGGCGATTATATGGTTAAAATCATGGCTGGCGAAGGGCTGCTGGATACCATCGCCGAGGGCGAGTTGGTCAACAAGGGCAACATCTCGGCCGAATGGGCCGACCCAAGCTTTGATCCGGGCCGTACTCATTCGATCCCGTATCAGTGGGGCTCGACCTCGTTTGCGGTGAACCGCGATGTATACAGTGGCGACATTCAGACTACGGACATCCTGTTCAACCCACCCGCCGAACTGTCAGGCAAGATCAACATGCTGGACAGCCAAGGTGACGTGATGGCCATGGCCTCGCTACACCTGGGCATCCCGCAGTGTTCGAACGATCGTGAGCAACTGAAGGCACTGAACGATATGCTTCAGAACGCCAAACAGCACTGGGTGTCGTTCAACTCGGATACCGCCAAAGAGGTGCTGGTGTCCGGTGATGCGGCAGTCGGTCAGATCTATGACGGCTTTTCCGCAAAGGCTCGGGAAGAAGGTGCCAACGTCGAATATGCCTTCCCTACTCAGGGCTACGTGGCGTGGATGGACAATGTTGTTCTGCTGAAAGATGCGCCGAACCGCGATAATGCCCTGAAATTCATGGACTTCCTGCTGGAACCGGAAAACATTGCCGCAGTGACCAACTATGCGCAGTATAACGCGGGCGTTAACGGGGTGACCGAGTTCCTTGATCCGGAGCTGGCAGCGCAGCCTGAAAAGAACCCTCATGCGGGCGCGGGTCAAGGCGTGTTCCTCGAAGTCTGCGACGAGGAAACTCAGGCTGTCTATGACCAGATCTGGACCAATCTCAAGAAATAGGTCGGTGTAAGCTAAGATTTGGCGGCGCTTTTGTTAAAAGGGGCGCCGAACAAACCTATTGAGACAAAAAGCCCCATGAAACGCGTTACAGTCTGCAGTATTTTAAAGCTTCTCTGAACCAGTCTGCATCATAGCCTCGGTTTCCGAAAGCCACTCGACATTTGGTGGAGTCCTTAGCAATGCCCTCGCCCCGATGTAAGCGCTGACCTTTCCAGCGGTGGCGAACAGGTTGATCGGACGCCCCTGACTGTCGCAGACGGTGTGCAGCTTTGTGTTCATGACACCGTTGGTCCGATCAATCAGGCGTCTACGCCCCCAGTTGTTACGCCCAAACTGATCGCTGTCCGATGTGCCTTCAGGTAGGTTGCGTCGATCTGTTTGGTCAAAGCCTTTTCCGGCAATCCGGCATGCCCTTCCAAATGACACGCGGCGTTGACGCGAAATAACCTCACAGGAGACTGCGTTGCGTTTGAAGTCAGCGACGAGCACAAGCGGCTTGATGTCGTGTTATTCCCAAAGTTTGACTATAGGTGTCGCGCAGTTATCGGGTGCTGCCCACCGTTTATCTGTCGATCTTCTTGCTACCAAAAGTTGCCATATGCCCCCTTCCGACCCTGATAACGTAATCAAATCCAGATGCGCTTGACGTCAAGTGTATCTCGCCTTAATAAGTTAGTTATTACTCACTAACATAATGGTTTCGAATGCCCGCCCGCAAGCCCGCAGATGAACGCAAGACCGAGATCGTACAAGCCATGCTGCGCCTCGCGGACGAGTTGGGCCCTGATCGCCTGACCACACAGTCGGTTGCTGATGCAGTCGGGCTGACGCAGCCCGCAATCTTCCGGCACTTCGCGACCAAACAGGATTTATGGTTGGCGGTAGCTAACGAGATTTCTGAACGCCTCCGAACCGCGTGGGGTGACGCGCTTAGGACATCTGCCGATCCGGCAGAGCGGATCAAAGCGCTGATTTTGGCTCAATTGCACCAGATCGAGACTATGCCGGCCATCCCGTCTATTCTTTTCTCGCGCGAGCTACAGGTAGAAAACGACGATCTCCGGCAAGCTGTTCTTACGCTGATGACTGAATTGGTCGCATTGCTGTCCATCGAGCTGACCAACGGACAGAAAGCGGGCCTGTTCGACACAAACCTGCCGCCTGAAGACGGAGCGCTACTGTTGATCTCACTGGTACAAGGGTTGGCGATCCGCTGGACTCTAGGGAAACGCGGTTTCGCATTGGAATCCGAAGGGCACCGATTGCTCGACGCTCAGATGCGGCTATTCCGAATAGCAAGTACAGGGGTTTCGCCATGAACCGCCGTATCATCTTCGGTGTTACCCTTGCTGTCGGCCTCGCCGTCTTTGGCTGGCTTGTCCTTACAGAGCGCCCGGTTAATGTTTCCACTGCCGCAATTGAAAAGAATGTCCCTGTTCGTGTTTATGGGCTGGGGACGGTCGAGGCCCGGATCGTCTCAGATGTCGGATTTGAAGTTGGTGCCACGCTGACAGAACTTTCGGTCGACAGTGGTGATACGATCAAAGCGGGGCAAGTCCTTGCCCGGCTTCATCCGACGGAACAACAAGCAAAAGTCGCGCGCGCCAAAGCCGGGATTGCCGCCGCAGAGGCCACTTTGGGCAAGGCTGAGGCAAATGTGATCCGCGCGCGTGCCATTCTTGCGCAACGGCAGTCGACAAATGCGCGCCAGCAGGAACTTGCCGGGCGCAATGCCGTCTCGACTCAGGCTGCAGAAGAGGCGCAGCGGGATGTCGATGTTGCAGCCGCTGATCTGGCCGTAGCAGAAAGTGATGTTGAGGTTGCCAAATCCATGCAAAGTGACGCCAAGGCAGCCCTGCAATACGAGCGTGTGCTGCTTGATCATCATGTGTTGCGGGCGCCATTTGACGCGGTCGTTGTTGAGCGCCACGTCGAAGCAGGTACTGTTGTTGTCGCTGGTGAACCTATCTTTACCCTTTTGGACCCGAACACTGTTTGGGCTTTGGCCTACATTGATGAAGAGAGGGCCGGGCCCCTGCAACTCGGACAAGTTGCCGAAGTGAGGTTGCGGTCTTTGCCCCATAAGGTCTTCACAGGCAAGATCGCGCGGATCGGTATAGAAAGTGACCGGGTGAACGAAGAACGCCGGGTCTGGATTGCATGCAATCAGTGCCCGGAACAGGTTTTTCTTGGCGAACAGGCCGAAGCTTGGATCACAGTGACAGAGCTGGTCGATGCGATGTTGGTTCCCGAGATCGCAATAACCGGTTTTGACGGGCATGAAGGTCTTATATGGGTCGCGCAGGATGGGCGTGCGCATCAGGTGTCGGCAGTCTTCGGTCACCGGACCGAGGATGCGCGGGTCGAACTGGTCGGTGGTATTCCCGACGGCTCGCAGGTCATCCTGGCACCCGGTAAAGGGCTGTCTGAGGGGCGCATGGTTCGGGTCGTCGAGAGGGATGCGCCATGAACCTCGCCTACCGCGATGTGCGTCACAATCTGTTCCGCTTCATGCTGACTTGCCTCGGCCTCAGCCTTCTGATGGCGGTCGTGCTGGCAATGATTGGTATTTACAATGGGCTGGTTGCGGACGCGCTGAACATCGTCAAAGCACCTCGAGCAGATCTTTGGATTGTTGAATCTGGTACACGCGGACCGTTTGCAGAAGCCTCGAAAATTCCCGACGGCACCCGTGATGCCGTGGGGCGATTGCATGGCGTGGCCGAAGCGGGCAGCATCACATACCAGACCGTCGAAGCGCCCTTTCGCGGCGAAACGCTACGCCTGTACGTGATCGGATACGAGCCAGGTCACCCCGGTGGACCCGAAGCAATCTCGGTAGGGCGTGGGATCAGCCAGTCCCATTTCGAGATCGTGGCAGATGCCAAATCCGGACTGTCCGTCGGCGATGTGATCCGACTGGGCCGCGATCCTTTCTCTGTGGTCGGGTTGGTCGAGGATACGATGAATTCCGCCGGTGATCCGGCGGCGTTTATCACCTTGCGCGATGCGCAAGTGCTACAGACGCAACTGGCCCCGTCGGCTCAACGCGTCCAGGAGGCACGAGGCGCGGGGTTGCGCGAAAGTCAGGACAGCGTTGCGGCTGTGATCGCACGGCTTGAACCGCTTGCAGACCCGCAAGCAGTGGCGCAGTCGGTGCGCCAATGGAAACATCTTGGGGCCCTGACACAAGCCGATCAGGAGTCTATCTTGCTAATGTCTGTGGTGGATCGGGCAAAGCGGCAGATAGGTTTGTTTCTGGGCATCTTATTGTCCGTTTCAGCCGTTGTGATCGCATTGATTATCTACACGATGACCATGGAAAAGCTAAAGCAGATCGCCACACTCAAACTGATCGGCGCCCCCGACCGCACGATCATCGGGCTGATCGTGCAGCAATCCATTGCACTTGGTGCGGTCGGCTGGAGTTTCGGTCTGATCCTTATCCTGCTTGTCAAAGACTACTTCCCCCGCCGGGTTGTGTTGGAGCCGATCAACGCCGTCGCGCTGGCAGGGATCATCCTCATTGTCTGCATCGTCGCCAGCGGCCTTGGCGTTCGTGCAGCACTCAAGGTCGATCCGGCTACGGCAATCGGAGGGTGACGTCATGCTCAATGATCCGCGCCGCGTGATTGTAGATGTTACCAATGTCTCAAAGCACTTTGGCGAGGGCGGTGCACGTGTCGATGCACTGAAGGGTGTTGATCTGTCAGTCGAGGCGGGCGAAGTGGTGGCACTACTCGGCCCGTCTGGATCGGGTAAAACGACGCTTCTGAATGTCATTGGCTGCATCATTGCTCCGAGTACGGGGAAGGTTACGCTGGACAATGAGGCGGTTTACGACAAGCAATGGCTGCGAAACGATTTGCGTAGGCTACGGCTCGACAAGATCGGGTTTATCTTTCAGTTCCATAATCTTCTGCCATTTCTCGATGCCAAGGATAACGTTGCTCTGGTGCTGAAACTGGCTGGAAAGTCGACGGTCGAGGCGCAAAGGCGCGCTGTCGAACTGCTGGACTATCTGGAGGTCGGTCACCGCAGGGATGCGATGCCCGCGCTTCTGTCCGGAGGTGAGGCGCAGCGTGTGGCCATCGCACGCGCCCTTGCCAACAGCCCGCGCATCATTCTGGCAGATGAACCAACTGCGGCGCTTGACAGCCAGAGGGCCGGGATCGTGATGGACCTGATGCGCAAGCTCGCAGCTGAGCAAGACGCCTGCATCATCGCGGTGACGCATGATGAAAAGATTTACGACCGGTTCGACAAGCTGTTCCACTTACGCGACGGCCGACTTGATGGAACGGAAGGGGGCGCGACATGAAAAATGCAACCACTGGCAACCGCGCCCTGAACATAGCGGCAAGCGTGGCAATAGTGTTCGGCGCGTTGACTGTTTTCTCAGGCGGACGGGCCTTGTTTGGTGGCGATGAAGCACGCGCCGCCGTTGGTAATGCAGTGCCCTTCGTGCTGTGGTTCAACTTTCTGGCAGGATTCGCCTATGTCGTGGCCGGCTTTGGACTGTTTCTACGGCACCGGTCAGCGGCCTGGATATCAACAGGCATTCTGGTTGCCACCGTTCTGGTTTTTCTGGCCTTCGGCGCTCATGTGCTGCAAGGCAATGCCTATGAGATGCGCACCCTCGGCGCGATGACCTTGCGCACGGGTGTCTGGTTAGCCATTTCCGTTGTGGCTTGGGTGCATATCTGGCGAGCAGAATGACTCGCCTGTAGATATGCCGTTACTCGCGGGACATTTCCTTCGACCTCCCATTTCGGGGACAAAGGAGATGTTTATGAATCAGGACGTACGCGGGTGTTGTCACGTTAACGTCCGGTCGACGAGGGAATGCTGATGGTCGGGATTCAAGCGGCTCGAGTGGCAGCATTCAAGGCTTCGAATGCC
>NZ_JBQFZK010000038.1:0-4417 GCF_056542185.1 Ruegeria sp. AE4
ATGACCGAGATTAGACGCACGCCGCTTTTTGGGCTTCACGTTGAGTTGGGCGGCAAGATGGTTGATTTTGCCGGGTGGGAGATGCCGGTTCAGTATCCGCTGGGGATCATGGGCGAGCATAAGCAGTGCCGCGAGAAGGCGGCGTTGTTTGATGTGTCGCATATGGGTCAGGTGATATTGCGGGGCGAGAATGTGGGCGAGAAGCTGGAAGCACTGTGTCCGCAGGCTTATGCGACGCTGAAGGAAGGCAAGGCGCGGTACGGGTTCTTCACCAATGCCGAAGGCGGGATCATGGACGATTTGATCGTGTCGAACGCGGGGGATCATTACTTTGTGGTGGTGAACGCGGCGCTGCGCCATCAGGACATTCCGCATATGCGCGCCAATCTGGACGGGGTTGAGGTGACCGAGATCTTCGACCGCGCGCTGGTGGCGGTGCAAGGCCCCAAGGCCGAGGATGTGGTGGGCGCGCTCTGCCCCGCGGCGCGCGATCTTAAGTTCATGGAAACCACGATTGCCGACATCTTGGGTGTCGAATGCCGCATCTCGCGGCTGGGCTACACGGGCGAGGACGGGTACGAGATCTCGATCCCCGAAGACAAGGCGATCGAGATCACCCGGGCGTTCCTTGCGCATGAGGATTGCGAACCGGCGGGTCTGGGCGCGCGCGACAGCCTGCGGCTTGAAGCCGGTCTGTGCCTTTATGGCAATGACATCGATCAGAGCACCTCGCCGGTCGAGGCCAGCCTTGGCTGGGCGATGCAGAAGCGCCGCAAGGAAGAAGGCGGCTTTCCGGGTGCGGAACGTGTGCAGCGCGAACTGGCCGAGGGGCCTGCGCGCAAGCTGGTGGGCATCAAGCCCGACGGCCGCGCGCCCGCGCGTCAGGGGGTCGAGGTGCAATGCCTTGAGGGCAACACCATCGGTCAGATCACCTCGGGCAGCTTTGGCCCCACGGTCGGCGGCCCGGTTGCGATGGGCTATGTGTCCGCGGGCCATGGCGAGCCGGGCGAGAAGGTCAACCTGATCATCCGGGGCAAGGCGCAACCGGCACAGATCGTGGCGCTGCCCTTCGTCAAACAGAATTACAAGCGTTGAAGTCAGGAGAGAGACACCATGGCAACCTATTATTCCGAAGAACATGAATGGCTGGCGGTCGACGGCGACACGGCCACGCTGGGCATCACCAAACACGCGGCCGAGCAGCTGGGTGAGGTGGTCTTTGTCGAGCAGCAGGAGGTGGGCGACGAGTTCGAGAAGGATGGCGAGATCGGCGTGATCGAATCCGTCAAGGCCGCCTCCGAGCTTTACGCGCCGGTTGATGGCGAGATTACGGAAGTGAACGAGGCGCTGGCTGACAACCCCGGCGCGCTGAACGACGACCCCGAGGGCGAGGCCTGGATCTACAAGATCAAGATCGCCGATGCCGCGCAGCTGGAAGATCTGATGGACGAAGCCGGCTACAAGGCCTTCATCGGCTAAATCCGGCCCGGAGCCCCAGAGACCGGGGCTCCCTGCTTCATCTTTTCCAAATACTCCCGCCGGAGGCTCCTGCCGTCTCCGCCGGGTCTGACCTATCCTTGAGGAGCGCTGCAATGGCCTTCAAACTGACCGATTACGAAGCCTATGACTTCGCCAATCGCCGCCACATCGGCCCGTCGCCCACCGAAATGCGCGACATGCTGCAGGTGATCGGCTTCAAGACGCTGGACCAGCTGATCGACGCCACCGTCCCGCCCGCGATCCGGCAGAAGGAACCGCTGGACTGGGGCCCGGCGATGACGGAACGCGATGCGCTCTTTCACATGAAGCAGGTGGCGGGCAAGAACAAGGTTCTGACCTCGCTGATCGGTCAGGGATATTACGGCACCACCACTCCGGCGCCGATCCTGCGCAACATCCTGGAAAACCCGGCCTGGTACACCGCCTACACGCCCTATCAGCCCGAGATCAGCCAGGGCCGGCTTGAGGCGCTGCTGAACTTCCAGACCATGGTCAGCGACCTGACCGGGCTCGATGTGGCCAACGCCTCGCTGCTCGACGAAGCCACGGCTGCGGCAGAAGCCATGGCAATGGCCAAGCGCGGCGGCCGGTCCAAGGCCAATAACGCGGCCTTCTTCGTGGATCGCAACTGTCATCCGCAGACCATCGCGGTCATCAAAACCCGCGCCGAACCCTTGGGCATCGACGTGCAGGTGGGCGATCCCGATCAGCTGGATGCAGGTGCCGTCTTTGGCGCGATCTTCCAGTATCCGGGCACCCATGGCCATGTGCGCGACTTCACGACCGAGATCGCGGCGCTGCATGAACATAACGCCATCGCCGTTGTCGCCGCCGATATCCTGTCACTGGCGCTGCTGAAATCCCCCGGCGAGATGGGCGCGGATATCGCCATCGGCTCGACCCAGCGCTTTGGCGTGCCGATGGGCTATGGCGGCCCGCACGCCGCGTATATGGCGACCACCGACAAGCTGAAGCGCTCGATGCCGGGCCGGATCATCGGGGTCAGCATCGACAGCCGCGGCAACAAGGCCTACCGCCTGTCGCTGCAAACCCGCGAGCAGCACATCCGCCGCGAAAAGGCGAACTCGAACGTCTGCACCGCGCAGGCGCTGCTGGCCGTCATTGCCTCGATGTATGCGGTCTATCACGGCCCCGACGGCATCAAGGCGATCGCGCAATCGGTGCACCGCAAGACCTCGCGCCTGGCCGCCGGTCTGGAAGAGGCGGGCTTTGCGGTCGAACCCGAGGTGTTCTTCGACACCATCACGGTCGAGGTCGGCCATCTGCAGAATGTCGTTATGGAGGCCGCCGTGGCCCGTGGCGTCAACCTGCGCAAGGTCGGCGAGACCCGCGTGGGCATCAGCCTGGACGAACAGACCCGCCCCGAGACCATCGAGGCGGTCTGGGGTGCCTTCGGCATCGACCGCAAGGATGACAGCTCGAACAAGCAATACCGCCTGCCGGATTACGCGCTGCGCGAAAGCGCGTACCTGACCCACCCGATCTTCCACAAGAACCGGGCCGAGGCCGAGATCACCCGCTATATGCGCCGTCTGGCCGACCGCGACCTGGCGCTGGACCGGGCGATGATCCCGCTGGGATCCTGCACCATGAAGCTGAACGCCACGGTCGAGATGATCCCGGTCACCTGGCCCGAGTTCGGCAACCTGCATCCTTTCGTGCCCGAAGATCAGGCGCAGGGCTACCATCAGATGATTGCGGATCTGAACGACAAGCTGTGCCAGATCACCGGCTATGACGCGATCTCCCAGCAGCCCAACTCGGGCGCGCAGGGAGAATATGCGGGTCTTCTGACCATCCGCAACTATCACTTCGCCCGCGGCGAAGGGCAGCGCAATGTCTGCCTGATCCCGACCTCGGCCCATGGCACCAACCCGGCCTCGGCGCAGATGGTGGGCTGGCAGGTTGTGCCGGTGAAATCGGATGACAAGGGCAATATCGATCTGAATGATTTCCGCGAAAAGGCGGAAAAGCATTCGGACCATCTGGCCGCCTGCATGATCACCTACCCCTCGACCCATGGCGTGTTCGAGACCACCGTGCAGGAGGTCTGCCAGATCACCCATGATCACGGCGGTCAGGTCTATATCGACGGCGCCAACATGAACGCCATGGTCGGGCTGGCACGTCCGGGTGACATTGGCGGCGATGTCAGCCACCTGAACCTGCACAAGACCTTCTGCATCCCGCATGGCGGTGGCGGCCCCGGCATGGGTCCGATCGGCGTCAAGGCGCATCTGGCCGAGCATCTGCCGGGCCACCCGGAATACGGCACCGCCGTGGGCCCGGTCTCGGCGGCGCCCTTCGGCTCGCCCTCGATCCTTCCCGTCTCATGGGCCTATGTGCTGCTGATGGGCGGCGCGGGGCTGACGCAGGCCACCAAAGTGGCGATCCTGAACGCCAACTACATCGCGGCGCGGCTGAAGGACGCCTATCCGATCCTCTACACCTCGGAAACGGGTCGGGTGGCACATGAATGCATCCTCGACACAAGGCCGCTGGACGAGGCGGCGCATGTCACCGTCGACGATGTGGCCAAACGTCTGGTCGATTCAGGCTTCCACGCGCCCACGATGAGCTGGCCGGTGGCCGGAACCCTGATGGTCGAGCCCACCGAATCCGAACCCAAGGACGAGCTCGACCGCTTTTGCGACGCCATGCTCTCGATCCGCTCGGAAGCGCAGGACATCATCGACGGCAAGATCGACGCGGAAAACAACCCGCTGAAAAACGCCCCCCACACGGTGCGTGATCTGGTCGGCGACTGGGACCGCCCCTACACCCGCGAACAGGCCTGCTTCCCTCCGGGATCCATGGGCGTCGACAAATACTGGTCCCCCGTCAACCGCGTCGACAACGCATACGGCGACCGAAACCTCGTCTGCACATGCCCACC
>NZ_JBQFZK010000039.1:0-4323 GCF_056542185.1 Ruegeria sp. AE4
ACCAACAGAGGAAAACCATGAAACGGACGACATCATTTTATTCGGCATTGGCGGTCGGTTTACTGACTGCGACGGTTGCGGCATCGGAGACGGAACTGACAGTTTACACCGCTGTCGAGGCGGAGGATCTGGCGAGGTATGCGGAGACGTTCAACCAGAGTAACCCTGATATCAAGATCAACTGGGTTCGGGACTCGACGGGGATCATCACCGCGAAGCTGCTGGCTGAGCGTGACAACCCACAGGCGGATGTGGTCTGGGGGTTGGCGGCGACCTCTCTGCTGCTGTTGAAATCCGAAGGGATGCTGGAGCCTTATGCCCCGGTTGGCGTAGACAAGCTGGATGCGAAATTCGTCGATGGTGACAACCCGCCTGCCTGGGTTGGCATGGACGCCTGGGTTGCCTCGGTTTGCTACAACACGGTTGAGGCGGAAAAGGCCGGGCTGAAGCCGCCCACTTCGTGGAAGGACCTGACTGATCCGATGTACAAGGATCAGGTGATCATGCCGAACCCGAATTCCTCGGGCACGGGGTTCCTTGATGTGTCCAGCTGGCTTCAAATGTTTGGCGAAGAAGGTGGCTGGGAATACATGGATGCGCTGCACGAGAATATTGCGCGCTACACCCATTCCGGCTCGAAGCCTTGCAAACTGGCGGCGGCGGGCGAGATCCCGATTGGTATTTCTTTTGCGTTCCGTGGGGCGAAGTCCAAAGCTGATGGTGCACCGCTGGAGATCATTGTGCCTTCGGAAGGCGTCGGCTGGGACATGGAAGCAACCGCGATTGTGGCCGGTACCGCAAATCTGGAAGCCGCGCAGAAGCTGGTGGACTTCACCGTCACCAAAGAGGCCAACGAGATGTACAATACCGGCTATGCGGTCGTGGCGTATCCCGGCGTTGCAAAACCGGTTGAACACTTCCCAGAAGGTCTTCTGGATGCGATGATCAACAATGATTTCGAGTATGCCGCCAACAATCGCGCGGCAATCCTGAAGGAATGGCAGTCTCGCTATGACGGAAAGTCTGAAGCGAAATAATTCCATTGGCAGGAGGGGCTTTTGTGCCTCTCCTGCCCGCCACTCTCTTGTTCCCACCAACACAACCAACTCACCCGGCGCGCACCGGCCAGGATCGGTCGTGCCCGAGGTGCAGATGTGAGGACCTCTCCCGTGCTTCAGAAAACACCACCCGGTGAACTGTATCTCAGCATCCAGAATTTGTGGAAAGCGTTCGGCAGCTTTCTGGCACTCAAGGACATCTCTCTTGAAATCAAAGAAGGTGAATTCATTTGTTTCCTTGGCCCGTCCGGCTGCGGCAAGACCACCTTGTTGCGGGCGATTGCCGGGCTGGATCTGCAGACCAAGGGTACGGTTATGCAGGATGGCAAGGACGTCTCCAACCTGCCCCCGTCCGAGCGCGATTTCGGGATTGTGTTTCAGTCCTATGCGCTGTTCCCGAACCTGACGATCGAAAAGAACATCGCATTTGGCCTTGAAAACACGGGCCGCAGCAAGTCGGATATCGCGGTTCGGGTGAGCGAGCTGTTGAACCTTGTTGGTCTGCCGGATCAGGGCAGGAAATACCCGGCACAATTGTCCGGGGGCCAGCAGCAGAGGATTGCGCTGGCCCGCGCCATTGCAACCAATCCCGGTTTGCTGCTGCTGGACGAACCCCTGTCGGCGCTGGACGCCAAGGTGCGCGTTCACCTGCGGCATGAGATCAAGGAATTGCAGCGCAAGCTGGGTGTGACCACCGTGATGGTGACGCACGATCAGGAAGAAGCGCTGGCCATGGCCGACCGCATCGTGGTGATGAACCACGGGGTGATTGAACAAGTCGGATCGCCCACGGAGATCTACCGCGAACCGGCCAACCTGTTCGTGGCCGACTTTATCGGTGAAATGAACCAGATCCGATCTCAGGTCACCAAAGGCGGGCGGTTGAGCGTCGGGGAAAAGACCTTTGCCTGCCTCAGCCACACGTTCAATGATGGCACTCCGGTCATCGCAGCCATTCGTCCCGAAGACATCATCCCTCATGAAGCTGGTTATCTTGACACGGGCGGCAATCGGAACTGCATCGAGGTCACGCTTGATGAAATGGAGTTTCTGGGCTCGTTCTGGCGCTGCCGCCTGAACAACGAGCGGTTCGGATCTTCTGAACTGATCGCGGATTTTTCGATCAACGCCGTGCGTCGTCTTGAGCTGGAAGAGGGGTGCAGCATGGTGATCGAGCTTCCCGAGAACCGCCTGATGGCGTTTGACCTTCCGGAGGCTGCGGCATGAGCACGATGTCGACCAATCACGACACATTGCCTGTCGGGCCGGATATCAGGCCCAGGCTCAGCCGCGATGACATCCTGATGCGCGGAAGCATGATGGTGATCGCGCTCTATCTGATCGTGACACTGGCGCTGCCGCTTTACACGATGCTTTCCAAGTCCTTCTCGACCTACCGGGTCGAGCTGTCCCAGTATGAGTTTCAGGTCAGTGATGAAGCGGGTGTGTTCGACGGAACGATCCTGACGGCTGACGAACTGAACAGGCAATTGGGGGTGTATTCCGACACCGATCTGACAACCGGCTCGGACGGGCGTTTGCCGGTGACCGGGTTCTTTCCGGATTTCAGCTTTCGCAGCCCGGTCATGTACCAGATGCGGAACACGACGGAGGCCGGGCGCTTTCTGGTCGGGTCGACTTTGAACGAAGGCACCGATTGGGTCGAGCTTGATTCCAACACGTTCCGCCGGGTGCAGATGCGGCCGGTTCAAGCGCGGGGTCTGGGCAACTTCATCAACTACTTCTCAACCCCGGCCCTGTTCAACTCGATCAAGAACTCCCTTTGGATTTCGGTTGTCAGCACAATCGTTACGGTGACGCTGGCGTTCTGGTTTGCCTATGCGCTGAACCGAAGCTGCATGCGGTTCAAGGGGGTCTTTCGCCTGATCGCGATGGCGCCGATTCTGGTTCCCTCGCTGCTGCCGGGCATCGCGCTGGTCTACCTGTTCGGCAATCAGGGGATGATCAAGGAGTTGCTGTTCGGCGCCAGTATCTACGGCCCCATAGGCATCGTGATCGGATCGGTCTTCTTTACCTTTCCACACGCGTTCCTGATCATATCGACCGCGCTCGCGATATCGGATGCGCGGTTGTACGAGGCCGCTGTCAGCTTGCGCTCAACCCCCTGGCGGACATTCTGGACCGTTACCATACCCGGCGCGCGCTATGGCCTGATTTCCGCAGCCTTTGTCGTGTTCAATCTGGTGATCACCGATTTTGGCCTGCCAAAGGTGATCGGCGGCCAGTTCAACGTGCTTGCCGTGGATATCTACAAACAGGTGATCGGCCAGCAGAACTTTGAGATGGGCGCCGTGGTCTCGGTGGTTCTGGTCATCCCCGCAATTCTGGCTTTTGCCATCGACCGGATGGTTCAGTCCAAGCAGGTGGCGCTGCTGTCTGCGCGCTCGGTTCCATATCAGGCAACACCAAACCCAAAGACTGATCGCATATTCCTGATCTACTGCAGTTTGATCGGCCTGTTCATTGTTGGTCTTCTGGCCGTGTGTCAGTTTGCGGCGTTGATCAAGTTCTGGCCCTACGATCTGAGCCTGAGCCTCAAGAATTACCAGTTCGACAAGATGGATGGCGGCGGCTGGGGATCGTATTTCAACTCGATCAAACTGGCTTTCCTGACGGCGGTGATCGGCACGACGGTTGTCTTCTTCGGGGCGTATCTGGTGGAAAAATCGAACGGCTTCAAAACCGGGCGGTCGATCTTTCAGATGTTCGCCATGCTGCCGATGGCCATCCCGGGCATGGTTCTGGGACTGTCGTATATCTTCTTCTTCAACAACCCGTCCAATCCGTTCAATGCGATCTACGGCACCATGGCGATCCTGGTGGTTTGCACGGTGACGCATTTCTATACCGTATCGCACCTGACGGCGGTCACCGCTCTCAAGCAGATGGATAAAGAGTTCGAGTCGGTGTCGGCCTCTCTCAAACAGCCGACAATGAAGCTGTTTGCCCGCGTGACGGTGCCGGTCTGCCTGCCTGCGGTGCTGGACATCTCGATCTATCTGTTCGTCAACGCGATGACGACCGTGTCGGCGGTTGTGTTCCTCTACTCACCCAAAACCACACTCGCGTCCATCGCGGTGCTGAACATGGATGATGCCGGGGATATCGCACCCGCAGCCGCAATGGGCATGATGATCTTCTACACCAACGCAGCCGCCCGGATCTTTCATCTGATGGCATCAAAAGGCATCCTGGCCCGCACACAGGCCTGGCGCAGCAGGTAATCCACACAAAAAACTCAATA
>NZ_JBQFZK010000040.1:0-3004 GCF_056542185.1 Ruegeria sp. AE4
CCAATGAGCTATAAATCCGACATCGAAATTGCGCGTGAAGCGAATAAGAAGCCGATCCAGGAGATCGGCGCGAAGCTTGGAATATCCAGTGATGATCTTTTGCCGTATGGGCATGACAAGGCGAAGGTGAGCCAGGAGTTCATCAACTCGGTGCAGGGTCGTGAGGACGGCAAGCTGGTGCTGGTGACGGCGATCAACCCGACGCCTGCGGGTGAAGGCAAGACGACCACGACCGTTGGTCTGGGTGACGGTCTGAACCGCATCGGCAAGAATGCGATGATCTGTATCCGCGAGGCCTCGCTGGGCCCGAACTTCGGCATGAAGGGCGGCGCTGCGGGGGGCGGCTATGCGCAGGTTGTTCCGATGGAAGAGATGAACCTGCACTTCACCGGCGATTTCCACGCGATCACCTCGGCCCATTCGCTGCTGTCGGCGATGATCGACAACCACATCTACTGGGGCAATGAATGCGAGATCGACACCCGCCGGGTCGCATGGCGTCGTGTGGTCGACATGAACGACCGTGCCCTGCGCCAGATCACCGCCAGCCTGGGCGGCGTGTCGAACGGGTTCCCGCGTGAAACAGGTTTTGACATCACCGTGGCGTCCGAGGTTATGGCGATCCTGTGCCTGTCAAACGACCTGAAGGATCTGGAAAAGCGTCTGGGTGATATCATCGTGGCTTATCGCCGCGACAAGACGCCGGTCTATTGCCGCGACATCAAGGCCGAAGGCGCGATGACCGTTCTGCTGAAAGACGCAATGCAGCCGAACCTGGTGCAGACGCTGGAAAACAACCCGGCCTTTGTCCACGGTGGCCCGTTTGCCAACATCGCGCATGGCTGCAACTCGGTGATCGCGACCAAGACCGCGCTGAAAGTGGCTGACTATGTGGTGACCGAGGCGGGCTTTGGCGCCGATCTGGGTGCCGAGAAGTTCATGAACATCAAGTGCCGCAAGGCGGGCATTGCGCCCTCTGCCGTGGTTCTGGTTGCCACCGTGCGCGCGATGAAGATGAATGGCGGTGTCGCCAAGGCCGATCTGGGTGCCGAGAATGTCGCTGCGGTCAAGGCGGGCTGCGCCAACCTGGGCCGCCATATCGAGAACGTGAAGTCGTTCGGTGTGCCGGTTGTTGTCGCCATTAACCACTTTGTCACCGACACCGATGCCGAGGTTCAGGCGGTGAAGGATTATTGCGCCTCTCATGGGGTCGAGGCGGTTCTGTCGCGCCATTGGGAGCTGGGCTCGGAAGGCTCCGCCGATCTGGCCCGCAAGGTTGTGGAAATCGTCGAAGGGGGCTCTGCGAACTTCGCGCCGATCTACCCCGACGAGATGCCGCTGTTTGAGAAGATCGAAACCATCGCCAAGCGCATCTACCGCGCCGACGAGGTTCTGGCCGACAACAAGATCCGCACGCAGCTGAAAGAATGGGAAGCTGCGGGGTATGGCAACCTGCCGGTCTGCATGGCGAAAACCCAGTACAGCTTCTCGACCGACCCGAGCTTGCGGGGCGCGCCCACCGGCCATTCGGTGCCGGTGCGTGAAGTCCGCCTGAGCGCGGGCGCGGGCTTTATCGTGGTTGTCTGCGGTGAGATCATGACCATGCCGGGCCTGCCCCGCAAACCGGCCGCGGAAACCATCTGCCTCAATGACGCAGGTGAGATCGAGGGCTTGTTCTAAGCCGCTGAATAAGACATCTCGTGGTCCGGGACCCCCGGGCCATGAGGAGACGATAATGCCCACTCTGACACCGCCGCAGGACTGCCATTCGATGCGGGATCTGCGGGTTCAGATCGACAGGCTGGACCGCCAGCTGATCGGGATGCTGGTGAGGCGCGCAAGCTATATCGACCGCGCGTCTGAGCTGAAGCCGGGCGAGGGCCTGCCCGCCCGCATCCCGGACCGGGTCGAGGATGTGGTGCAAAAGGTGCGCGCCAGTTCGCAGGCGGCGGGGATGGACCCCGATTTGTCCGAAACGCTCTGGCGCATTCTGATTGACTGGTCGATTGCACGTGAGGAACGTGTGCTCGGCCCCGAGTAAAGACCGGGCGCGTTCTGCGCCCGTTTGGGTTTTGAAAGAAGGGACCAAAGGATGGTAGCGCAGGTTATCGACGGGAAGGCCTTTGCCGCCAAAGTGCGCGCGCAGGTGGCCGATCAGGTTGCAAAGCTGAAAGAGGAAAACGGCATCACCCCCGGCCTGGCCGTGGTTCTGGTGGGCGAGGATCCGGCCAGCCAGGTCTATGTCCGCTCGAAGGGCAAGATGACCGTCGAGGTCGGCATGAACTCGTATGAGCACAAGCTGGATGCGGAGACCTCGGAGGCAGAGCTGCTGGCGCTGATCGACAAACTGAACACCGACCCGGCGGTGCATGGCATTCTGGTCCAGTTGCCGCTGCCCAAGCACCTGAACGAGGATCTGGTGATCAATTCGATCGATCCGGCCAAGGATGTGGACGGTTTCCATATCTCGAACGTGGGCCTTTTGGGCACCGGTCAGAAATCGATGGTGCCCTGCACCCCGCTGGGCTGCCTGATGATGCTGCGCGATCACCACGGGTCGCTGTCGGGCATGGATGCGGTTGTCATCGGTCGCTCGAACATCGTGGGCAAGCCGATGGCGCAGCTGCTGCTGGGGGACAGCTGCACCGTGACCATCGCGCATTCGCGCACCAAAGATCTGCCGGATGTGGTCCGCCGCGCCGATATCGTCGTGGCCGCTGTTGGCCGCCCCGAAATGGTGCCTGGCGACTGGATCAAGGAAGGCGCCACCGTGATCGACGTGGGCATCAACCGCATCGAGCGGGATGGCAAGACCAAGCTGGTCGGCGACGTCGACTATGCCAGCGCCGCTGAACGCGCCGGCGCCATCACCCCGGTCCCCGGCGGCGTCGGCCCCATGACCATCGCCTGCCTGCTGGCCAACACCCTCACCGCCTGCTGCCGCGCAAACAAACTCCCAGAACCAGAAGGCCTGACCGCCTGATAAACACGGGGGCCGGAGCGG
>NZ_JBQFZK010000041.1:0-2986 GCF_056542185.1 Ruegeria sp. AE4
ACAGCCAATGTCGGGCATCAGCAGCCTAACGACAGTTAATGTGACAACACAGAAAGAAAGGCTCGAGACACGCCATTTGCGCGTCGATCAGCCAGAAAAATCACTCATGTCACCGCTCCGTTTTCGGAGCTGTGAAGCACGCGGCACAACAAAAACCAATGAATCCTGACCCTAGATTTGCTGCAAAGCTGTCCGAGAAGACGGGACCACTTAATCTGCCCCCTGTTGACTACTTTGTCGTGCCTTCAGTCGGTGGCCGACCTGAACAATCGCGTCAAGGGCCGGGATCAATTCGGCCCCAAGCTCGGTCAGGCTGTATTCCGTCGAGGGGGGCGACGTGCGCCGGACATGGCGGACCAGCACACCTCGTGCAGCCAGTTCCGACAAACGGGCCGAAAGTACCTTGGCAGAAATCGGCGGAATATCCGAACGCAGTTCACTAAAGCGGCGCGGCCCGGCCCGCAACGACCAGATCACGTTCGGCGCCCAGGCACCTGCAATCACAGCCATGCATTCGGTCAGCATGCAGGGTTCGGGTGGCGCAGGGCTTCGGTTGTTCCGCATCTTCAGGGCCATGAGTCGTTACCAGGTTTCTGTTGGGTTACTCTATTTTTTAAGTAACCATCAGAAACCTAGTTGTCAACGGATATGCCCTTCTCCATGTCTATGGTGCCACCAGTAATCCCCAGAAAGGAATACCATGAAACTCTACTACAAACCGGGCGCATGTTCGCTTGCCAGCCACATCGTGCTGACCGAAATCGGCACTCCCTTCGAAACTGAGGCCGTTGATACCGCGGCTGGCCGCACTGAATCCGGCACGGATTTTAGATCCATCAACCCCCGAGGATATGTGCCGGTGCTTGCGCTGGACGACGGTGAACTTGTCAGGGAGGGATCCGCTATTCTTCAATATCTTGCTGATAAGAACCCGTCCTCTGATCTGGCACCATCAAACGGAACGATGGCCCGGACACGGGTTCAGGAATATCTGAGTTTTGTGGCGGCCGATCTGCACAAATCCTTCAGCCCGCTGTTCAAGGGTGATTCCACCGACACCGAAAAAACCAAGGCGCGCAGTATCGTCAAAACAAAATTCGATCAGGTCGAAAACATACTGGCCGATGGGCGGGAATACCTTGTGGACGGAAAGTTTTCGGTCGCGGACGCATATCTTTTCGTTGTCTCGAACTGGGCAAATTTTACGGAAATCGATTTGTCCGGCTGGCCAAGCCTGAAAGCCTATGTCGAGCGGGTGGCAGCACGTCCCGCAACACAAACGGCGATGCGCGCCGAAGGGCTGATCCAATGACCCCGGCCGATCACAAAGCTGTGGTCGAATTGATGGAGGCCTATTTCGAGGGCCTTCATCACGCCGACAGCAACGCCCTGAGACAGGTGTTTCACCCGAAACTGGCGTATATCTGCGCCACCGAAGGGGATGAGCTGTATCTGGATCTTGAGAGCTATATGGCCCGTGTGGATCAGCGTGAACCGCCAGCCAAGCGCGGTGACCCGCGCGATGAAGAGATATTGCAGATCTCCTTCGGCAGTCCGAGGCTGGCCCATGTCATGGCCCGTATGTCGATGATGGGGCGCGATTATCTGGATTACCTTTCCCTTGTCCGCCACGGCAATGACTGGCGGATTGTCACCAAGGTCTTCTCCTACGTTCCAAGGAAGGATTAAAACCATGCCATATGTGAATATCAAAGTAACCCGTGAAGGTGGTCCTGACGGAACCGGCCCAAGCCAGAGCGAGAAAGCAAAGCTGATCGCCGGAGTGAGCGAACTGTTGCACGAGGTGCTGGGCAAAAACCCGGCAACCACAGTCGTCGTGATTGACGAGGTCGATCTGGACAACTGGGGCATCGGTGGGCTGCCGGTTGTCGACTACCGAAAGACGGCCACGTGAAAACCCGGCTGACCGAGCGCCTGAACCTGTCCCACCCGACCATTCAGGCGCCAATGGCGTTTGTTGCGGGTGGGTCGTTGGCCTCGGCTGTGACGCAGGCGGGCGGGCTTGGGTTGGTCGGCGGGGGGTTACGGCGATCGGGACTGGATTGCGCAACAGTTCGATGCAGCCGGAACCACCCCTGTCGGGTGCGGTCTGATCACATGGAAGTTGGCAGAGCAGCCCGCTCTGCTCGATTACGTGCTGGAGCGCGGGCCAGCCGCGGTCTTTCTGTCCTTTGGTGATCCTGCACCCTTTGCCGACAGGATCAAACGGACGGGCGTTCCGCTTATCTGCCAAATCCAGACACTTCGGGACGCGCTGCGTGCCATTGCGGTTGGCGCCGATGTCATCGTGGCTCAGGGGGCCGAAGCTGGTGGCCACGGCGAGGTGCGCGGCACGATCGCGCTTGTGCCCGAAGTGGCGGATAAAATTGACGCATCGAACAGTTCGGCTGTACTTTGCGCCGCCGGTGGTATCGGCGATGGTCGCGGTCTGGCTGCGGCCCTGATGCTTGGCGCAGATGGCGTTGTGATAGGAACTCGGTTTGTTGCTGCAGATGAGGCGCTGATCCATCCACAGATTCTCAGTGAAATCTTGCGCGCATCAGGGGATGAAACCGTTCGAACCTCGGTTCCCGACATCATTCGCGGTTATTCTTGGCCGGACCGATACTCAATCCGGGTACGTCGAAATAATTTTGTCAGTAAATGGCATGGTCGAGAAGCCGCGCTAGACGCCGGCTTGGATGTTCAAAGACGACTTTGGAACGATGCTCAGAATTCCGGAAATCCGTCAATCGTTCCCGGTATTGTCGGCGAAGGTGTGGGTATCATAAGAACCTCGAAACCTGCAGAACAGATCATTGGCGAGATCATGCGCGATGCGATCAACCTTATCAAAGGTGAAGGCGGCAGACATTTGTTTCGGCATAAGGCTTGATTGTCAATCGGTCAAAAACGCGATTAGGTGGGATTTAACGGTGTTGCCACATTAACTGTCGTTAGGCTGCTGATGCTTGACATTGGGCGG
>NZ_JBQFZK010000042.1:0-2462 GCF_056542185.1 Ruegeria sp. AE4
TTCACTTCCCCAGCTGCATGATGTTGTGATTTCCGGTTGCGAAGCCGACGTGTTTTTGTTCCATGTAGAACTCGAAGCTCCAGTTGCCGCCGTCGCGGCCGATACCGGAAGCCTTGACGCCGCCGAACGGGGTGGGCAGGTGGCGGACGTTTTCCGAGTTCACCCAGATCATCCCGGCTTCAAGCTTGTCGGTGAACTGCAAGGCGCGGGTCAGGTCATTGGTCCAGACATAGCCGGTCAGACCGTATGGTGTGTCGTTGGCAATCTGCAGCGCCTCGTCCTCGGTCGAGAACGGGATCGAGGTCAGAACCGGGCCGAATATCTCTTCGCGCGCGATACGCATCTGGTTATTGGCATCGGTAAACAGGGTTGGGCGAATGAAATACCCTGTGTCGCCCACCTTGACACCTCCGGCGGCGACAGTCGCACCGTCTTCTTTCGCGATGTCAAAATAGGAGGTCACCTTGTTATAATGCTCCTCGGTCACCAGGGGCCCGATCTCGGTCGCAGGATCCAGCGGATGACCGACCTTGATGGTGTTGACCCGCTCGATCAGCTTTGCCTCGAACGCGTCCTTGATGGTGTCCTGCACCAGCAGGCGCGAGGATGACGTGCAGCGCTCGCCATTGATCGAGTAGATCATGAAGATCACCGCATCCAGCGCCCGGTCGAGATCGGCGTCGTCGAACACAACAACCGGGTTCTTGCCGCCCAGTTCCAGATGCATCCGCTTGAGCGTATCGGCACCTTGTTTGGTGATGATGCTGCCGGTGCGGCTTTCACCGACAAAGGCGATCGCCTTGATCAACGGATGCTCCGTCAACGCCTTACCCGCATCGGGGCCGAACCCGTTCACGGTGTTCAGCACACCCTTGGGCAGCCCGGCCTCTTCGGCGATCTCCACCAGCAGGCGAGCGGACAGCGGAGAATCTTCGGCCGGTTTGTGAACCACAGTGCACCCGGCAGCCAAAGCAGGTGCGATCTTCCATGTCGACAGCATGAACGGCGTGTTCCACGGCGTGATCACCCCCACCGGACCAATCGGAACGCGCGTGGTGATGTTCATCAGGGTCGGCGACTTAAGGTGCTGACCGTCCCGCGCCTGGACCACCTGATCCGCGAAATACCGGAAATTCTCGGCCCCCCGCAGCGCGGCCTTGGACATAAAGCGCAGGGTCTGGCCGGTGTCCCAGCATTCACACAGCGCAATTTCCT
Source organism: Ruegeria sp. AE4 (assembly GCF_056542185.1). Taxonomy (NCBI): domain Bacteria; kingdom Pseudomonadati; phylum Pseudomonadota; class Alphaproteobacteria; order Rhodobacterales; family Roseobacteraceae; genus Ruegeria; species Ruegeria sp. AE4. The sequence goes on from NZ_JBQFZK010000042.1 coordinate 1,216, forward strand.
CGGCACGGGCCTCGATCGCATCGGCAACGTTCAGCAAGATGCGGCGCCGCTCGGTGGCAGGCATGTCGCGCCAATCGGCAAATGCGGCGTGGGCGGCATTGGCGGCAGCGTCGATATCATCGGCTGTGCCATGGGCGACATCGCAGATCACCGACCTGTCAACCGGGGAGGTGGATTGGAACACCCCTGCGGAACCGTCGCGATCTTCGCCCGCGATCCGGTTCTTGATGCCGGTTTCCTTAAACCGGGTCAGAAAGCCCGCCAGCTTCTCGATATTCGTATCCAGTGCGCTCATGGATCAGGTCTCCTGGTTGGTCGCGCCCAAATGGTCCCGGATCGTGCCGGTCTTGGGCGAAAGGTCTGGGTCAATGTCACGCATCTCAAGCGAGAGCGCGATGGAATGTCCGGCGAAGGCGGGGGACAGATAGGCCTCAACCGCCTCAAAAATGCGCTGCGTGGCGTCCCGTTTGACATCCGCAGCCCGGCCAGCGCGCAGGCGGATCGAGATATCGATAAACCCATGCGCCGGATTGCCGTCCGCGATGGCATAGTGATCGACCCGCGTGGCCCGGACACGAATACCGGGCAGGGGAAATGTCTTGATCCCGGCAGCCGTGGCCCGGATGCATTCGCACAAGCCACTCATATCGATCCTGTCCTCCAGATTGCCGGAATACTCGACGTGAAAATGTGGCATGTGCTCCCCTCCAATGGTAAACATGTTTAGTAAATTGGAGCCCCCGCTGTCAAGAACTTGCTTTGTTAATCTTTGCATCTTTTGACTCTGCGAATTAGAAGACTGTCATGAGTGAACAAAGCCACACCAAGAACACCTCGCGCGCCCTTCCGATTGCCTTGCTGCGCGCACGCGAAACCGTCATGGCCCCCATCCGGGACATGCTGCAGGGGATACAACTGACCGAGCAGAAATGGCGCATCCTGCGCGTGCTGGACGAGTTGGGTGAAGTGGAGCAAAGCTCGATTGCCAAAGAGGCCTGCCTGCTGTTGCCAAGCCTCACCCGCATCCTGCGCACGATGGAAGCCGAAGGCCAAATATCACGCCGCCAGGACAGCCACGACAAACGACGCACAATGGTGAAGATCACAAACGAAGGACGAAACATCCTCGCCGAAAACCTCGGAACCTCTCTGCAGATCTACCAAAGCATCGAAAAACAAATGGGACGAGAAAAACTCAATCAACTCCTCGACCTGCTCGAAGAACTACAAGCCGTCAAAGTCTGACC
>NZ_JBQFZK010000043.1:0-2429 GCF_056542185.1 Ruegeria sp. AE4
CGGGATCCATGGGCGTCGACAAATACTGGTCCCCCGTCAACCGCGTCGACAACGCATACGGCGACCGAAACCTCGTCTGCACATGCCCACCAATGACAGAATACGAAGACGCCGCTGAGTGAAACCCGTGTCTGTCCGATCCGTCAATTCGCCTGACGGATCGGATTTACACCCTGAGGGCAGCGCCAATCGGGGCGCTGCCACGCCCAAATCGTCGGAGGAACAATGAAACACTATGTCCTCGAAAATGATCACGCCAATCTGTCTGAAACGGAGCCTGAGGCACCCGAAAGATTGAAACATATCGATGTCATTCTCAACGGTGAAGCGGCTATGGCGTCAGCTGGAATGGTCATCGAATTCTATCAGGCGTTAAACACTCTGGCCGAAGACTGCACCTATGCGGTCAACCTTCGTGTCGCTGGCTCGGAACCCGCGGGCGGACCGTTATACTGGGCCGGACGAACGGCGGTTTTCTGGGGAGATCTGGAGAACATCTGGTCCATTCCACATTCGCGCAGATTCTGGGTATCGCAGGTCCTAAACCTGTCTTCGCGGGTTGTTCTGGTCGGCGGCGCGGTGCTGCTTCTGCCGCAACTCGGAAGAACAGGCCGGAACACCGTTGCTGTCCACCCGAATTTCGCAGCCGCTGCACTGGAGGGCGGGCTGGAAGATTGTGGCACCGGCACGCATCTGGCCGCAGACGGGTGCGCCCATAGCGCAACCACCCGGTTAAGCGCGCTGCGCCTGCTGTCAGAATTTGTGTCGATCGACCACGGGGAACATATCGCGGACATACTGCGCGGATACATTGGACTGACGGAACCCACACAAAAGCACGGCAGCACGCTTGCCGCCCGTCTGGTGCACCGTGCAAAAGGTGATCAGCTTGTCATGCGCACGCTGGATGCGATGCAGGAAAACATCGAAGATCCTTTGACGATCTCGGAACTTTCCAATGTACTCAGGACCTCGACCCGCCAGTTACAGCGAAGGTTTCTAAGCAAAACCGGTGCGAAACTTTTGTCGACCTACAAAGAGCTACGGCTGGAGCGGGCGCAGAGCCTTTTACAATTCACCAACATGTCGCAGATCGAAATCTCGACAGCGACCGGCTTTTCATCGACTGTCGCGCTGAAACGCGCCTTTCAACGCAGCTTTGACGTCAGCCCGGACGAAATTCGGAACAAGCGATTTCTGGGGACGGCCGCCCCGGAACACGGATAACCTTTCGCGTTGGTCTCGTGATCCACCAGTCAACGCAGCACCGAGCCCGCGTGGACAATGCGCCCACGCAGGTCGGGTTTGGTGCAGGCGATCAGGCCGCAGCGATCTGACTGGCCTTTTCAACCAGTACTTCGGCCTGCCGGATCGAGGCATAATCGATCAGACGACCATCCAGAGACACGGCACCTTTTCCGTCTGCCTCGGCCTCGGCCATGGCGACAAGGATACGCCGTGCCTTAGTGACTTCGGCATCCGAGGGCGACATCACCTCGTTGGCCAGTGCGATCTGGCTGGGGTGGATGGCCCATTTCCCTTCGCACCCCAAAACAGCGGCGCGTTTGGCCGCGGCCTTATAGCCGTCGGGGTCCTGAAAATCGCCAAAAGGCCCATCAATCGGACGTAGCCCGTTGGCGCGCGCCGCAACCACCATGCGGGCAAGGGCGTAGTGCCACATGTCGCCCCAGTGGGTCAGGCGGCCTCCGTCGGCATCCGGGTCGGTCAGTACCGAATAGTCCGGGTTCACGCCCCCGATGATTGTGGTTCGCGCCCGGGTCGAGGCGGCATAATCCGCGACACCAAAATGAAGGCTTTCATTGCGCTTTGATGCCGCCGCGATCGCGCTGACATTCTGCATACCAAGCGCGGTTTCGATGATGTGTTCGAACCCTATCCGTTTCTTGTATCCCTTGGCGTCTTCGATCTGGGTCACCAGCATGTCGACCGCATACACATCTGCAGCTGTCCCGACCTTGGGGATCATGATCAGGTCCAGACGCTGGCCCGCCTGTTCGACAACATCCACGACGTCCCGATACATGTAATGGGTGTCCAGACCATTGATCCGCACCGACATGGTCTTGTTGCCCCAGTCGATATCGTTCAGCGCCTGAATGATATTCCTGCGCGCCTGTTCCTTTTCATCGGGCGCAACAGCGTCTTCCAGATCGAGGAAGATGACATCCACGTCCGATTTCGCGGCCTTCTCAAACATTCCGGGCTGGCTGCCGGGCACGGCAAGCTCGCTGCGGTTCAGGCGGGCGGGGGCTTGTTCAATTGGATGAAAGCTCATGGTTGGGACCTTTCGGCTTACAGGTTTGGGTATATGGGGAAACGGTTGCAGAGGTCTGCGACCTGGGCGCGGACGCGGGCTTCGACTTCGGCGTTGCCGTCTTCGCCGTTGGCAGCCAGGCCGTCGACCACTT
>NZ_JBQFZK010000044.1:0-2402 GCF_056542185.1 Ruegeria sp. AE4
TGATCATTTTTGTTGGGTGCCTTCTTTTTCGAGGCGCTTTGGGTCAAGTGAAGCCAGTGACCGCCAATTTGACAGAATTGCACCCTCAAAATGTGCAGTTAACTGCAAACTGTCGGGGCGATACCTTTCTATCTCAGGTTACCATAACCAGTCCGCACAGGACATTCCGTTATTAGCACTGCCACCGCTCCGAAACCATCCTTACACCGAGACGAAACCTCTGACTCAAGGGCGGTATGGAGCGACAAAAACGGTCTATGTTCGTGATAATTTGTGCTCCATTCTGGTTTTATTTTGGTAAAATGTATCAATTCGTTTGCCCGGTCAAGAAAAAGCAACAAAAAGCCACACGATCGCAAATCGTTTTAACTTTGGGGCACAGGCAGTGCACTGGAGGAGTTTCATCCAATCGAAAAACCGCTGAATTGCGCCGGGTACTCTGGAAGCTTCGATCCCTGGATAGGGTGAGGCCAAGGTAAAAAACAGCAAACAAACATCCTTTTGGAGCCCACAAACGTGCGGCGGGAGCCGGACAGCCAAGAGTGGTAAAATTCTGGTGCGAACCTTTTCAGTGCAGGAAACGTTCATGACTATTCGCACATGCCCTTCACCTTGATGAACATCTGGCCCGTTTCATAGCCGTTTTCACATGGTCCCTTTCGCCTTTGCGTAGCTTCACATTGTAAAAGACTCATCAAGAAGCCGACCCCGAAATCGGCGAACATTGGTTAATGTGGCCGATTACTCGAACTCTTCAAACGTCTCTCTGACAACATCATCCACGGTCACGGCCCGCAATCTGCTGCCATCGTTGTCGCAGGCATCCTCTAAGGCTTGCCAAAGATGGTCCATTTGCAAAAATGGTTGAAAGCTCGTGCCGGCAGATCTCAATGCGGCGGAAATTCTGGGGCGTAAAGTGTCTGATGCATAGGTTCTGTTGGCTAATTTTCTTCATAACCCTGACGGGGTGCGCGGCGAAAACCTACAATGAAATTGACATCATGCCTTCGCCAACGGTCTTTGCCAATGGCACGCTTGACCCGTTCGGGGATGTGACCGAGGGCAATTTTGAGGCGCGGACGCGTCTGTTTTACGCAACCGACCGCCAGCCTGCGGAACCGGACGACCCACAGAAAAGCTACAATAACGCACGGGGGCACGTGTTGCGGGCGGGTGTCGCGCAGGTTGCGTCGGACCCGCCGCTTGAAAGCTGGGAAAACGCAAGGCGCATCACGCTCGCCGCGGCGCGGGATCGGGACTATAGGCTACGTGTGGCGGGCGTGACCGAGACCGGCATTCTGCCGTTCAGCGCAATCAAATACATGGATACGCCACCCAGCCGTGCCGAGGTCGAATCTGCCGGTCGCCGTTTTGCGTCACAAATCAATGCGCAATTGGCGCAATCGGCCAACAACGACATTTTCATTTACATCCACGGCTATAATGTGGACTTCGACTATTCCACCCTGGTCTCAAGCCAGTTGCAGCATTTCCTGGGCTATCAGGGCGCTTTCATCAGTTACAATTGGACAGCAACCCCAAGTACGCTGGCCTATTTCCGCGATCAGGAATCGGCGCTGGCCTCGCGACGCTATCTGCGCGAGCTGATTGCCTTTCTTTCGACTCATACCGATGCCCGTCGCATTCACCTGATCGGCTACAGCGCCGGGACTAGGCTGGCCTTTGATGCCGCTTATCAAATCGCGTTGGGAGCCGAGGAAAATGCGCGGTTGGGCAAACTCATCCTGATCGGCAGCGACCTGGACCGCGCTTATTTCCTTCATGCTATCGAGGACGGTCTTCTCGATGCGGTTACGGACCTGACGATCTATCAGTCGCAAACGGATTCCGCGCTGGCGATGTCTAGGTTTGTCTTTGGCCGCAAGCGCGTCGGAGAGACCTCGCCGCCCGGCGAAGCAGTGCCTGCGGTGCAAGCGGAACTGGCCCGGACCCCAAGGCTGCATGTCATCGACGTGACGGATGCCGAAGAGGCGGGCACTGGCAACGGGCATTGGTACTTCCGGTCTTCACCATGGGCCAGCAGCGATCTTTTCCTGTCATTGCTGACCAACAAAGACCCCGCCGCGCGCGGACTGGTGCGCGCACCCGGCGAAGTCATCTGGCGTTTTCCAGACGATTATCCGCAAAGGATCAGGGAACTGGGGCGTTTGTACTGAAGGAAAGGAACCGTCTGGTTATCCCCGTCTATTCTCTATTCTGATCAGCTTTCCACACGAGGCTCCCTCGGATCACATTGAAACTCTTATGTAAGGTTATCCATAGGTCGGACTTATGACGTTGAAGGTATAATCGATTTTTCTTGGCATATTAATCTGTCAAGATACCATTGCTCAAATGTGAATTTTACGCCGCGCAAGAATGGCGAACCTGTCAAACAATTC
>NZ_JBQFZK010000045.1:0-1925 GCF_056542185.1 Ruegeria sp. AE4
CCCTCTGCGCGTTGATGGCCCCTTTTGTGATGCGGGGGTCGTTGCCTTCGCTGAGGGCGATTATGGGACGGGTGGCCGGAGCGTTTTGCCGCAACAGCTCGACGGGTGTCAGGGTCATGTGCTCCGGCCTCGTCCTGGGGTTAAGCGCCCTGCGCCTTCATGTCATCGGCGCTGATGCCGGCGACTGCGACGGGTTTTTTCATCGCGTCGCGGCGGAAAGGCTCGCCAAGTTCCTGGTTGATCAGGGCCTCGATCAGCGTGGTGATGCCGTTCTTCTGGTCCTCGATCGCCTGGTTCAGCGCCGCGGTCAGCTCGTCCTGGGTGCGGGCCACGACGCCTTTCAGGCCACAGGCCTGCGCGATACCGGCATAAGACACCTTGGTGTCCAGCTCGGTGCCCACGAAGTTGTCGTCGAACCACAGGGTCGAGTTGCGCTTTTCCGCGCCCCACTGGTAGTTGCGGAACACGATCTGGGTCACGGCGGGCCATTCCTCGCGGCCAATCGCGGTCAACTCGTTCACCGCGATGCCAAAGGCACCGTCACCGGCAAAGCCCACAACCGGAACATCCGGGCAGCCGATCTTGGCACCGACAACGGCGGGCAGGCCATAGCCGCAGGGGCCGAACAGGCCCGGTGCCAGGTATTTGCGACCCTCTTCAAACGACGGATAGGCGTTGCCGATGGCGCAGTTGTTGCCGATGTCCGAGCTGATGATCGCCTCTTTCGGCAGCGCCGCCTGAATGGCGCGCCACGCCATGCGCGGGCTCATCCAGTCGGGCTTGGCCGCGCGGGCGCGCTGGTTCCAGGTGGTGCCCGGATCGTCATCCTCATGGGTCATCGAGGTCAGTTCCTGCGCCCAGGCCGATTTCTTCTGCGCGATGCGCTCTTTGCGCTCCTTGCGGCCTTCGTCACCGGCGGTGTCGCTCAGCTGGGCCAGAATGCCCTTTGCCACCTTGGCGGCGTCGCCGATGATGCCGACGCTGACCGCTTTGGTCAGGCCGATACGGTCAGGGTTGATGTCAACCTGGATGATCTTGGCATCCGCAGGCCAGTAGTTGATGCCATAGCCCGGCAGGGTCGAGAACGGGTTCAGACGGGTGCCGAGGCACAGGACAACATCCGCCTCGCTGATCAGCTCCATCCCCGCTTTCGAACCGTTATAGCCCAGCGGACCGGCAAACAGCGGGTGGCTGCCCGGGAAGGCGTCATTGTGCTGGTAGCCGACGCAGACCGGCGCATCCAGGCGCTCGGCCAGCGCTTTCGACGCCTCGATGCCGCCTTCGGCCAGAACCACACCGGCGCCGTTCAGAATGACAGGGTTTCTGGCGTTCGACAGCAGCTCGGCCGCCTGGGCCACGGCGCTTTCGCCACCCGAGGGGCGCTCGAACTCGACAATGGCGGGCAGGTCGATATCGACAACCTGGGTCCACATGTCGCGCGGGATGTTCAGCTGGGCCGGGGCGCTGGCGCGCTTGGCCTGCATGATCACACGGTTCAGAACCTCGCAGACGCGGGTCGGGTCGCGGACCTCTTCCTGATAGGCGACCATGTCCTCGAACAGCTTCATCTGCTCGACTTCCTGAAAGCCCCCCTGACCGATGGTCTTGTTGGCCGCCTGCGGGGTCACCAGCAGAAGCGGGGTGTGGTTCCAGTAGGCGGTCTTGACGGCGGTCACAAAGTTGGTGATGCCCGGACCGTTCTGCGCGATCATCATCGACATCTTGCCGGTCGCCCGGGTGTAGCCATCCGCCATCATCCCCGCGCTGCCCTCATGCGCACAGTCCCAGAACATGATCCCAGCCTTCGGAAACAGATCCGAAATCGGCATCATCGCAGAGCCAATGATCCCAAACGCATGTTCAATACCATGCATCTGCAAAACCTTAACAAAGGCCTCTTCCGTCGTCATCTTCATAGGGGTGTT
>NZ_JBQFZK010000046.1:0-1923 GCF_056542185.1 Ruegeria sp. AE4
GTTTTGGTTGTGGGTTTGGTGGTGAGGTCTTATTTAGCGTGTTTGGATGTTGGGATGGGTTGGTCTGCCGCAGGGTAGCATCAGCCCTTTAGGCGCGGCGGGATATGGGGTATCTGGGCGTGCGCACCGTTTCACGGATTTGGAGAACGCAATGATGAAGCGCGCCTGGAACAAGTGGCGATCGGGCTATATGGGCCGGCTTGTCGGTGAGAGCTTTTATGCGCAGGGCGGGCTTTACGGCGTTGCGATCCTGGCGATGATCGCGGTGGCGGTCACCACCGCCGGCTCGGCTTACATGATGGAATATATCGTTGATGCCATGACCAGCCCGGAATTGCGGGGATGGGCGCATGTCATTGCGCTGGGGGTTGTGCTTCTGTTCCTGACCAAGGCGGTGGCCTCGTATATTCAGGCCGTCTTTCTGGCGCGCGCGGGCAACCGGATTGTGGCCCAGCAGCAGGAGAAGCTGTACCGCAAGCTGGTCCGGCACGGGGTGTCGTTCTTTTCGACCAATGAATCATCGGATTTGCTGATGCGCACGACCAATGGCGCGCAATCGGCCCGGGGCCTGATCGATGTTCTGGTCACCGGGTTTGTCCGCGATGCCCTGACCCTGGTCGGCCTGATTGTGGTCATGGTGTATCAGCAGCCGGTCCTGTCGGTGATGTTCTTTGTGGTGGGCCCGGTTGCCCTGCTGGGGGTGCGGTATCTGCTGAAAAGCGTCCGCTCGATCATGCAGGCCGAGTTCAAATCGCTGGCCGAGATCATCCGGGTGCTGCAGGAGACCTCGGCGGGGATCAAGGTGATCAAGGTGTTTGCGCTTGAAGATCGCATGATCGACCGAATGGAGACCGCGATCCGGAAGGTCGAACAGCGCTCGAACGACATCGCCCGGCTGCAGGCCATTGCCAGCCCGCTGATGGAGTTTCTGGCCGGTCTGGCGGTTGCCGGGGTTCTCATTGTCAGCACGATGGGCATCGCGGGCACCGAACAGCCGACCGCGGGTCAGTTGATGTCCTTCATCACCGCTTTGCTGATGGCCTATGAACCCGCCAAGCGCCTGTCCAGGATGCGGGTCCAGATTGAAACCTGCATGGTCGGTGTCGGCCTGTTGTTCAGCCTGCTGGATCAGGAGGACACGATGGTGGAAAGCCCCCGGGCCCGTGACCTGAGTGACGGCCCCGGACAGATCACGCTGCGCAATGTGACCTTTGGCTATCAGGGCACGGTGCCGGTGATCGACAACATGAGCGCCACTTTCGAGGCCGGGAAAACCACGGCCCTTGTCGGCCAGTCCGGTGGTGGCAAATCCACGTTGTTTGGCCTGATCATGCGGTTTTACGACCCCGATCAGGGCAGCGTCGAGATCGATGGCCAGGACCTGAGGGATGTCAGCTTTGCCTCGCTGCGGCGGAAAATCTCGTATGTCGGTCAGGACACGTTCCTGTTCTCGGCCTCGGTGATGGACAACCTGCGCTGCTCGGCACCCGAGGCGAGCGATGAAGAGGTGATCGCGGCAGCCCGGGCCGCACATGCGCATCAGTTCATCACAGACCTGCCGCAGGGCTATGAGACCCCGGTGGGCGAAAACGGAACCTTTCTGTCGGGCGGTCAGAAACAGCGCATCGCGATTGCCCGCGCCATTCTGCGCAAGGCCGAAATCCTGCTGCTGGACGAGGCCACAAGCGCGCTGGACGCGGAATCGGAATCGCTGGTCAAAGAGGCGCTGGACGCCCTGACACAGGATGTCACCGTCATCGTCATCGCCCACCGCCTGTCAACCGTGCTGGAGGCAGACAAGATCATCGTCATCCAGGACGGCGCTATCGCCGAACAGGGAAACCTCGACCAACTCATGCAGAAAAACGGACCCTTCAAAAACCTCTTCGACCAACAGTTCAATAAACACAAACAAAAAGTCGC
>NZ_JBQFZK010000047.1:0-1852 GCF_056542185.1 Ruegeria sp. AE4
CTTCCGCTCAGGGCACGCTACGTCCCACTCCTGCGTAAAAGAACTAGAACCACTATGGATTGGCGACCGACAGCGCCGCTCGCCAAACTGTTTCAGATATCTATACGCTCTGCAATTCTTAGCGCGTCTTCCAATTCAACGCCCAGGTATCGCACGGTGTGTCCGTCATCGAATGATTTGGAACACGAGCGTTTGATTGGCTTAGGAGGATCAGGCTCGCCGCAGTTTCAATCTACGCCGCGTTCTGATGATGCAGCAAGCGGCGTTTCTGGATTGTCTGGTGTTTGATTTCCTTTCTGCGTCTGAGGATTGTTTCGGCTCGACCGAAATAGACATCGGCGGGTGTCAGATTGCTGATGCTCTCGTGGTATCGGTTGTGGTTGTAGTGATTGATGAAGTCGCCGATGGCCTGTTCGAGCGCTCCTGGCAGATAGTAGTTTTCCAGCAGGACACGGTTCTTCATCGTCTGATGCCATCGCTCAATCTTGCCCTGGGTCTGCGGATGGTTGGGCGCTCCCCGAACATGATCCATACCCTGCTCATCCAGCCATTTCGCCAACTCGCCAGAGATGTAACTGCTGCCGTTGTCGCTGAGCAGCCGGGGCTTGTGGGCAACGGTGACACTGTCACAACCTGATGCAGCCAAAGCGTCTTCCAGCGTTCCTGTGACATCGTCAGCTTTCATCGTGGTGCAAAGGCGCCAAGAGACAACGTAACGGCTGTAATCATCCAGGATCGTAGACAGGTAGAACCAGCCCCAACCGATGACTTTGAGATAGGTGAAGTCGGTCTGCCAAAGCTGGTTCGGCCGCACAGTCTTCTCATGGAATTCATCCGCCGCTTTGATGGTGATGCAGGCTGGGCTAGTGATCAGATCTTGTGCCTTCAGAAGCCTGTAAACACTGGCCTCAGAAACGAAGTAGCGCCTGGTGTCGGTGAACCGCACCGCAAGCTCGCGGGGCGATAACTCGGGTTCTTCCAGAGCCAGTTCCACGATCTGCTTGCGCACCTTGTCGGGGATGCGGTTCCAAACCCTACCTGGCCGGGAATGGCGATCCTCAAGCCCGGCCTCGCCGAAAGACAGATACCTGTCGTACCAGCGGTAGAAGGTCGTTCTGGGAATGCCGAGCTTTTCCAGTGTGCGTTTGATCGGCAGGTGCGAACCGTCAACCAGCCGGATGATCTCAAGCTTTTCGGATGTTGCCCTCTCATCGCTGCAAGCAGCGACTGTTGGGTGACAGATATCTCATTCGTCGTCTCCCCCATCCTCGAACATGCTTTTTTTGAGCAGCCGGTTCTCAAGGGTCAGGTCGGCGACTACCTCTTTCAGCGCCGACGATTCCGCTCTCAAATCCTTCACCTCAGAGCTGGTAGCCTGGCGTGCGGTATCGCCAGCCAACCGCTTCTTACCGGCCTCAAGGAACTCTTTCGACCAGCTGTAATACAGGCTCGTAGCTATTCCTTCACGGCGACACAGCTCCGCTATGCTGTCTTCACCACGAAGCCCATCCAACACAATACGGATCTTCTCCTCTGCCGAATGCTGGCGCCGTGTCTTCCTGCGGATGTCTTTGACAACTCTCTCTGCTGACGCTTTCTGTTTCCCGGATTTCATTCTCATCTCCACTCTCTGATGGTTACGATGAGCCTGAAATCCTCCGCTACGCAATCAACCTAGTCTGTTCCATGGGTGCTGATGGCGGACAGTTTGCGATTGGGCAGAGCCGGATTGAGAGGACCGAGGTAGCCATTCGCATCGGCGGTTTAACCGTATCCGCTGAGCCGACGGCTAAAGATCGCGCGTAAAGGGTGGATTCGACCTTATGCGGACAGCTTTGGCTGGACCAAGAAC
>NZ_JBQFZK010000048.1:0-1516 GCF_056542185.1 Ruegeria sp. AE4
CATAGTGTTGAAAAATTCCGTTGATTGGTTTGCCTGTCGCTGATTCACTCGTTTTTGAGAGTGGAGGTGCGGTGATGATGGGACCGAGGCAGGTGGCGCAAGGGGCGCTGTTTTATGAGTTCTCGATTGAAGAGTTTGTGCCTGCTGATCATCCGTTACGCGGCATTGATCGCTTCCTTGATCTTTCGGAAGTTCGCCCCCTGCTGGCACCGTCCTACAGCGCTCACGGTCGTCCTTCGATTGATCCAGAGTTGATGATCCGGATGCTGTTGTTGGGCTATTGCCAAGGCATTCGGTCCGAGCGGCGGCTCTGCGAAGAGGTGCATGTCAACCTGGCCTACAGGTGGTTTTGCAAGCTCGATCTGACCGATCCGGTGCCAGACCATTCGACCTTCTCGAAGAACCGACACGGGCGTTTCCGTGAGTGCGGGTTATTCCGCCACCTCTTCGAGACTGTCCTGAGGCGCTGCATCGATGAGGGCCTGGTTGGCGGCGATAGCTTCGGCGTCGATGCCAGCCTGATCCCGGCGAATGCGAACCAGACGCGGGGTGTCGATAGCAAAGAGGGTTTGCCGCCCGACCTAGCCACTCGTGTGGTTGAGGAATATCTCGAAACGCTGGATGATGCGGCTTTCGGCGCATCCACCAAAGTTGTCCCCAAATACATCTCACCCGTTGATCCCGCCGCACGCTGGACAGGCGCGGACGGTGGGGCTGCCTTCTTCGCATATTCCACCAACTATATGGTGGATTTGGATAATGCGGTGATCGTCGATGTTGAACCATCGGTTCCGATCCGAACCGCTGAGGCCTTTGCTGCACGACGCATGATCGACCGGATTACGGACCGCTTCGGCATGACGCCGGACAAGCTGGTCGGCGATACGGGCTACGGCTCAGCGGAGATGCTGGGCTGGTTGGTGGAAGAGCGCGGCATCGCTCCGCACATCCCGGTGTGGGATAAATCTAAACGGACGGACGGCACGTTCTCGCGCGAAGACTTCGTCTACGACCCCACGACCGACAGCTACACATGCCCCGGCAATAAAGAGCTGCGAACATATCGGCGAAACTTCTCCAAACCGCGCAAGCCAAATGGCGGCAAAGACGGTTTCATTAAATATCGTGCATCAAAGCACGACTGCGACGCATGCCCATTGAAAGCAAATTGCTGTCCAAATCAGCCAGCCCGGAACGTGCTTCGTTCCGTCCATGAAGCGGCTCGCGACGTCGCCCGCGATATCCGCAAGACCGATGCGTACATGACCTCGTTCATTCAGAGAAGGAAGGTTGAGATGCTCTTCGCACATCTGAAACGATACATAGGCGTTCCGACGATGCGGCTACGAGGACCCAAAGGCGCATATGAACAGTTTCAACTCGCAGCAACCGCCCAAAACCTTCGGAAACTCGCCAAGCTGGTGCCACAACCTAGACTGACGGGATGAAGGGAAGGCGGAAGCCTATTGAGGCCGCATCCTGAACGCGCCCAAACGGCGACTTCTTCAACACTATC
>NZ_JBQFZK010000049.1:0-1459 GCF_056542185.1 Ruegeria sp. AE4
AATTCGTCCGTCCGTTTCAGTCCCATAGTTCGTCTCCTTTGCTGCAATAAATGCTATCAAAGGAGCGGCAGCAAACCGCGACACGTCCAGAGATTTCCGAACTGCATATCGGCCTCAAGGGGACCATGAGCAGTCTGTTCCTGAAGGACCTGGCTCAAAAGACCCATCGCGGACTAGAGGGGCGTGTGCGCAAAGGCAAGTCAGCCGGTGGGATCACCTACGGCTACGACGTCGTACGTAATTTCAACCCAGGCGGACAGATGTCCACTGGCGAACGAGCCATCAATGAAGAGCAAGCTGCCATTGTTCGCCGCGTGTTTGAGGATTACGCGAATGGTAGCAGTCCTCGAGCCATTGCAGGAGCATTGAACAACGAGGGTGTTTCTGGCCCTCGGATTGCAGGCTGGGGCGCGTCCACAATCTACGGGAACTGGCGGAGGGGCACCGGCATTCTTAATAACGAACTCTACATTGGTCGTCTCGTCTGGAACCGCCAACGCTTTGTAAAAGACCCCAAAACCGGTAAGCGACAAGCGCGACCAAACCCTCCCGAAGAATGGGTCATTGAAGACGTACCTAATCTTCGCATTATCTCCGACAACCTGTGGTCCCAAGTCAAAGACCGTCAAACAGCCACCCGAAGTGCTGTCATCAGCAGCGGTGTCAACCGCCCGGAACGCGCACACCGCGCCAAACATCTGTTCTCTGGGCTCTTGAAGTGCGGCGATTGCGACGGGGGCTACACCATTGTTGGAAAATCTCATTTTGGTTGCGCCAACTCTCGCAACAAAGGCACCTGCAACAACCGACTGACCATCAAGCGGGAAGATTTGGAAACCCGTGTGCTCACCGGCCTCAAGGACCAACTGCTGCATCCGGACCTCATCTCCGAGTTTGTGTCAGCGTACCAAAAAGAGTTCAATCGTCTGACTGCCGAGATATCCAAGTGCAAAGCCAAAACCGAACAAGAACTAGCCAAGATCACCAATCAAATCAGCAAGATTATTGATGCGATTACAGAAGGGATGTTCCATCCCAGTTTGAAGGCGAAGATGGACGATCTCGAAGCCCGCAAAGAAGAGTTGGAAGCAGAATTATCCGCTTCGTCTCAGGAGCGACCCGTTCTTTTACATCCCGGTCTCGCTGGCATCTATAAAGAAAAGGTGGAGGACTTGAGCGATGCGTTGAACAACCCCGCGACGAAGACTGAAGCGACATCCATCATTCGAGGATTGTTGTCCGAGATTCGACTGCTGCCCAATGACGGACAGCTTACCATAGAACTCGTTGGGGAGTTGGCTGGTCTTTTGGCTCTTAGTACACAGCAGAACGCCCGCAGCGTTGGCGCTACGGGCGGTTCTGTGACGCTGGTTGCGGGAGCAGGATTTGAACCTGCGACCTTCAGGTTATGAGCCTGACGAGCTACCGGGCTGCTCCATCCCGCGTCAGAGTCAGATTT
>NZ_JBQFZK010000050.1:0-1248 GCF_056542185.1 Ruegeria sp. AE4
CGGTTGCAGAGGTCTGCGACCTGGGCGCGGACGCGGGCTTCGACTTCGGCGTTGCCGTCTTCGCCGTTGGCAGCCAGGCCGTCGACCACTTCGATGATCCAGTCGGCGATCTGGCGGAACTCGGCCTCGCCAAAGCCGCGGGTGGTGCCGGCGGGGCTGCCAAGGCGGATGCCCGACGTGATGGTCGGCTTTTCCGGGTCAAACGGCACGCCGTTCTTGTTGCAGGTGATATGCGCCCGGCCCAGGGCCTTTTCGGTGGCGTTGCCCTTGACGCCCTTGGGGCGCAGGTCGACCAGCACCACATGGGTGTCGGTGCCGTGGGTCACGGTGTCGAGTCCGCCCTTGATCAGCTGATCGCTGAGCGCCTGCGCATTGGTCACGACCTGCTGGATATAGCTTTTGAACTCGGGGCGCAGCGCCTCGCCAAAGGCCACGGCCTTGGCCGCGATCACATGCATCAGCGGGCCGCCCTGAATGCCGGGGAAGATCGCCGAATTCACTTTCTTAGCGATATCTTCATCATTGGTCAGGATCATGCCCCCACGTGGGCCGCGCAGGGTCTTGTGTGTGGTGGTGGTCGCCACATGCGCGTAGGGGAACGGGCTGGGGTGCTCGCCCGCCGCAACCAGACCGGCGAAATGCGCCATGTCCACGTGCAGATAGGCGCCGACCATGTCGGCGATCTCGCGCATGCGGGCAAAGTCGATCTGACGCGGGATGGCCGAACCGCCCGCGATGATCAGCTTGGGGTTATGCTCTTTCGCCAGCGCCTCGACCTGATCATAGTCCAGCATGTTGTCCTGCTGGCGCACGCCGTATTGCACGGCGTTGAACCACTTGCCCGACTGGTTGGGCCGCGCGCCGTGGGTCAGGTGGCCACCGGCATCCAGGCTCATGCCCAGAATGGTGTCGCCGGGCTGGATCAGCGCCTGGAACACGCCCTGGTTGGCCTGGCTGCCCGAGTTCGGCTGCACATTGGCAAAGCCACAGCCAAACAGCTGCCTGGCGCGGTCGATGGCCAGATTCTCGGCGATATCAACAAACTCGCAGCCTCCGTAATAGCGCCGGCCCGGGTAACCTTCGGCATATTTGTTGGTCATCACCGAACCCTGCGCCTCCATCACGGCGGCAGAGACGATGTTCTCGGACGCAATCAGCTCGATCTCGTCGCGCTGACGACCCAGCTCAGACCGGATCGAGCCAAAAAGCTCAGGATCGCGGTCCGACAAGGACTGGGTGAAAAATCCG
>NZ_JBQFZK010000051.1:0-1233 GCF_056542185.1 Ruegeria sp. AE4
TTATGGAGCGGCCTTCGTTTGTTCACCGATGTGCCGGGCTGAAGCCTGGCCTACGGATTATTCTACGATCTTCGACACGACGCCGGCGCCGACGGTGCGGCCGCCTTCGCGGATGGCGAAACGCAGGCCGTTTTCCATCGCGATCGGGGCGATCAGCTCAACGCCGAACGACACGTTGTCGCCGGGCATGACCATCTCGGTGCCTTCCGCCAGGGTCACGGTGCCGGTCACGTCAGTGGTCCGGAAGTAGAACTGAGGACGGTAGTTCGCGAAGAACGGCGTGTGACGGCCGCCTTCTTCCTTGGTCAGGATGTAGGCTTCGGCTTCGAACTTGGTGTGCGGTGTCACCGAACCCGGCTTACACAGAACCTGGCCACGCTCAACGCCGTCACGGTCCACACCACGCAGCAGGGCGCCGATGTTGTCGCCCGCTTCACCGCGGTCCAGCAGCTTGCGGAACATTTCAACGCCGGTGCAGGTGGTTTTCGCGGTGTCACGGATGCCGACGATTTCGATCTCGTCGCCAACGTTGATCACGCCACGCTCGACACGGCCGGTCACAACGGTACCACGGCCCGAGATCGAGAACACGTCTTCGATCGGCATCAGGAACGGCTGGTCAACAGCACGCTCGGGGGTGTCGATGTAGTCATCAACAGCCGCCATCAGCTCGCGGATCTTGTTCTCGCCGATTTCAGGGTCACGGCCTTCCATCGCGGCCAGAGCCGAACCTGCGATGATCGGAATATCGTCGCCGGGGTATTCATACGAAGACAGCAGCTCGCGGATTTCCATTTCCACCAGTTCCAGCAGCTCTTCGTCGTCAACCTGGTCAACTTTGTTCATGAACACGACCATCTTCGGGATGCCAACCTGGCGGCCCAGCAGGATGTGCTCGCGGGTTTGCGGCATCGGGCCGTCCGCGGCGTTCACAACCAGGATCGCGCCGTCCATCTGAGCGGCACCGGTGATCATGTTCTTGACGTAGTCAGCGTGGCCGGGGCAGTCGACATGTGCATAGTGGCGCGCGTCGGTCTCGTATTCCACGTGCGCGGTCGAGATGGTGATGCCGCGGGCTTTCTCTTCCGGCGCGCCGTCAATCTGGTCATACGCCTTGAAGTCACCGAAATACTTGGTGATTGCTGCGGTCAGCGTCGTCTTGCCGTGGTCAACATGCCCAATCGTGCCGATGTTGACGTGCGGCTTATTACGCTCAAACTTTTCCTTTGCCAT
>NZ_JBQFZK010000052.1:0-1231 GCF_056542185.1 Ruegeria sp. AE4
TGGACGTGTCGCGGTTTGCTGCCGCTCCTTTGATAGCATTTATTGCAGCAAAGGAGACGAACTATGGGACTGAAACGGACGGACGAATTTCGCGCTGACGCTGTGCGGATCGCACTGACGAGCGGGCTGACGCGCAAGCAGGTAGCATCTGATTTGGGCGTTGGTCTTTCGACACTGAACAAGTGGGTGACAGCACATCGTGACACTGAGGTGGTGTCTGACAAAGACCTCGACCTTGCCCGAGAGAACGAACGACTTCGACGTGAAAACCGCATCCTGAAGGAGGAGAGGGACATCCTAAAAAAGGCCACAGCCTTCTTCGCGAGCCAAAAGCCATGAGGTTCCGGTTCATCGAAGAGCATGGCCACGAATTCCCGACCAACCGCCTTTGCCAGGTTCTGGATGTCAGTTCACGTGGACTGCGCGCCTATCGCAGCCGCCCAGCCAGCCAAAGACAGCGAACCGACATGGTGGTCTTGGCGCATATCAAGGAACAATCCCGTCTCAGCCTGGGCAGCTATGGCCGTCCACGGATGACTGAAGAGCTGAAGGAGCTTGGCCTGCCCATCGGCCATCGCCGCGTTGGCCGATTGATGCGCGAGAATGGCATACGCGTCGAACGATCCAAGAAATACAAAGTAACGACCGACAGCAACCACGCCTTCAATATCGCGCCCAACCTGCTGAACCGGGACTTCCGTGCGGATCAGCCGAACCAGAAGTGGGCAGGCGACATCAGTTATGTCTGGACGCGAGAAGGCTGGCTCTATCTGGCTGTTGTTCTCGACTTGCATTCACGTCGCGTGATCGGTTGGGCCGTGTCGAACCGAATGAAGCGTGATCTGGCGATCCGGGCTTTGGAAATGGCTGTGGCGCTGCGGCAGCCGCCAAAGGGATGCATTCACCACACCGACCGTGGCAGCCAATACTGCTCACACGACTACCAGAAGCTCCTGCGTCAGCACGGCTTCCAAGTATCGATGAGTGGCAAGGGAAATTGTTACGACAACTCGGCAGTCGAGACCTTCTTCAAGACCATCAAGGCAGAGCTGATCTGGCGCAGGTCGTGGCACACGCGACGAGACGCGGAACTGGCAATCTTCCAGTACATCAATGGCTTCTACAATCCGCGGCGAAGGCACTCAGCATTGGGCTGGAAAAGCCCTGTCGCATTCGAAAGGAAAGTGGCTTAAACGAGCACTTGGGGCGGCACAAAAACGGGACAGGTCCA
>NZ_JBQFZK010000053.1:0-835 GCF_056542185.1 Ruegeria sp. AE4
AGGTCGCAGGTTCAAATCCTGCTCCCGCAACCAATACTTCCTAGTCAGATATCAAGCACTTAGCGCCCCTTGGGGCGCTTTCTGCGTTCAGGGCCACTGCACAACTGGAAGCACTCTGGAAGCATTAGGGACGAAATTCACCCTGTGATGAATGCGCAACACCAGAAATCAGTGAACTTTTGGTGCCGTACCACTTTTCATCCCATTGGCAATGTGCAGAATTACCCGAACTGTAGAATAGAATACCAGCAACTGAATTTCACGTTAAGTTGTAGTTTCTGCGCGCGATGCACCCGAATTGAGGCACTTATATTTATGAAAACACAGAGTATTTGGGACCACGATCTTCTGGACTACGAACATATCGGGAACACTTTCACAAACCTGATTAAGTCAATGGAAACCACAAAGGTCGTTTCCATTGAAGCTGGATTTGGCAGGGGAAAGACGTTCTTTCGGAAGGCTTGGTCAGAACAACTCAGACAGTCTGGGGAAATTGTTATCGAAGTGGACGTTCAGCAATCGGACCACTCGGGTGATCCCATTGTTACACTGTTTGGTGCGTTGGTCGAGGCCGTACCTAAAACACAGGGAGGCAAAGCAAAGAAAGCTTTGGATTCGGCAAAAAAAATCGGGGTAATTGGAGCTCGCGCTGCGGCAAGAGTTGTTCTTCGATCCGGAGCCGACGAGATCATCGAAGCTATGTCTGATGGAGCTATTGACGCTCTTGGAGATTTTGATGCTCTAGGGTCAGGATGCATTGATTTTCAAGGCGCTGCATGATTCACGGCTCGAAAAATGGAGTGGTGATATGAGCGACCTTTTCTGGCTGACC
>NZ_JBQFZK010000054.1:0-782 GCF_056542185.1 Ruegeria sp. AE4
CCTCCAGTCCTTGAGCCTACCAAACATGATCTCAATACGGTTGCGCCGTTTGTATCGGCGCTTGTCATACTTCACAGTTGTCTTGCGTTGCTTTCGACCTGGGATGCAGGCGCTTATTCCTTTGTCTTTCAACGCGTCTCGGAACCAGTCTGCATCATAGCCGCGATCCCCGAGCAGCCAGTCGACTTCTGGTATGCTGCTCATTAGCGCTCGCGCACCGATGTAGTCACTGACTTGGCCAGCGGTGACAAAAAGGCTGATCGGTCGCCCTTGGCTGTCACAGATAGCATGCAGCTTCGTATTCATGCCGCCCTTGGTTCGGCCAATCAGGCGGCCACGCCCCCGTTTTTCGCGGCCATGCTGGTCGCGGTGCGATGTGCTTTCAGATAGGTCACGTCCACTGCCCGGCAGGGCATTGCGGAGCAATGTCCCGAGAGGGGATCATCACGGTCTTTTCCTCGCCGTGTTCGGCTGCCAAGCCGACCATCATCCGAGCGAAGATGCCTTTCTCACTCCAACGCTTCCACCGGCTATAAAGCGTCTTGTGCGGTCCGTATTCTTTGGGAGCGTCACGCCACCGCAACCCATTGCGATTGATGAAGATAATCCCGCTCAGCACCCTCTTGTCATCGACCCGTGGCTTGCCGTGCGACCGCGGGAAGAAAGGGGAAAGTTTGGCCATCTGCTCGTCGGTCAGCCAGAAAAGGTCGCTCATATCACCACTCCATTTTTCGAGCCGTGAATCATGCAGCGCCTTGAAAATCAATGCATCCTGACCCTAG
>NZ_JBQFZK010000055.1:0-761 GCF_056542185.1 Ruegeria sp. AE4
GGTGTTGTCACGTTAACGTCCGGTCGACGAGGGAATGCTGATGGTCGGGATTCAAGCGGCTCGAGTGGCAGCATTCAAGGCTTCGAATGCCTCGAGGCGGTGATAACGGATTGTTTGTGCGGAGCGACGACGTGCCGGGACGCGGAAGCAATTTCTGCCGGCTGATGGGTGGTTACGAACCGCTGCAAACCTCTTGGAGATCGGTGTCCTAGCATCGTCCGTTCTCGTTTCGGAATGGGAGGGGGCTGTTTTCAGCTCGATTGTTGAGGCCCTTGTGCGACCAACGATCCAAGCCCGGCGCGATTTCCCGTTTGGCGGTGCCAAAGGACCGCAACTTGTTCGTGATGATCCGCTTGGGAATGAAACCAAGGTGCTTGATCAGGCGGCGCAACAGCCGTTTTGCCGCCTGTTTGTCCCGCCTGGGTTGGAGGATTTCCTTCAGCGCGACGCCATGCTGATCGACCGCGCGCAAAGCCGATACTTGCGACCTGAAATGTCCACGACAATTTCATCCAGATGCCAGACACCACCTGGACGGTTCAGTCTCTGCCGCAGATTTCGAGCTACCACCGGCCCGAATTTGATGACCCAGCGCCGAACAGTTTCATAAGAAGCATAGCGCACGCGCTGCAGCAGCATCTCTTCAACTTCCCGCAGGCTCAGATTGAAGCGAACGTACAGCCACACTGCATGCGCGATGAGCTGAGGCGGAAACCGGGGGCGCTTGTAGCTGATTGACGATGTCTTCATCAATGTCACCT
>NZ_JBQFZK010000056.1:0-666 GCF_056542185.1 Ruegeria sp. AE4
CGCCCGCCGGCACCTGAAACCATCATCCCGATGGATCACAGGCCGATGATGCACTAACAATCAACTTGGACCAGTCAGATGAGGCTGCTCAGTGAGGCTGAGTGGGATCGCAGTTATGAGCCGGAGCACGAGCGCGAGATTGACAGCGAATTAGATCGCGGAGAAGGGCACAGCCTATAATTCAGGAAGCGGGCGTTCTCGGCAACTGAAGTGTCCGTCAGAACAAGTCTGAAATTCACATGTCAATGGCAGGTCGCAAGGGGCGCAGATTGCGCCCCCGCTTTAGATCAAATCAAGAATGTGTCTTCCTGCGATTGATCGAATGTTGCTGCGATGAAAGCATCATGATCAAGCGTTGTGCCATCGGCAAACACGAATTCATCTAGTCGATGTAAGCTTTGGTTTGAACTGGCGTACTCGCTTAGTACAGTTATTGAGCCAGCAGTACCTTCAATGCCAATCACCAAATCATCAACGCCATCTGCATTTATGTCAGAGCGGAAACTGAAGACATCTGCCTGATCAATCCCCTCCCCGAACACCAGCCGATCGTTCTCCTGGTAGTTGGAGGAGCTCTCGCTGATGGTGTCGTTGCCTTCGCCACCCCGGAACACATAGTCGTCGCTCGCCCCGGACCCGTCGAAGTGATCGTCCCCGTCGGTGCCC
>NZ_JBQFZK010000057.1:0-634 GCF_056542185.1 Ruegeria sp. AE4
GTTCAGCCAAAGCCGTCCTTTCTTCGGTTGTTTCACTGGCACTTTCAGCCCCTCTCGTCGCCAAAGCCGTTCAATTCGCCCATCGCTGACAGACCATCCAGCCTCTCTCAGCAATGCAGCGATCCTGCGATAGCCATATCGGCCGTATTGACGGGTCAGCTCGATCATGTCGGCCACCAATCGGTCTTCGTCTGCGCGACCTTGTGGGACACGCCGTTGCGTGGACCGGTGTTGTCCAAGCACGCGGCAGGCGCGTCTCTCGGAAACGTTCAGTTGGTTGCGAACATGGTCAATACAAGCACGACGACGAGCGGGGCTCAGTAGTTTCCCTTCGCGGCTTCCGTCAGGATCAGCTTGTCCAACGTCAGATCGGATACCGCACGTCGCAGTCGCTCATTCTCTTTCTGAAGCCGTTTCAGTTCTTTCAACTGATCTACGCCCATTCCGCCGTACTTCTTGCGCCAGCGGTAATAGGTTTGTTCAACAACGCCGATCTGCCTGATCGCATCAAGACGGGACATGCCTTGCCCCATCAGAACTTCAACCTGCCGTAACTTCGAGACAATCTCTTCGGGCTTCGGTCGCTTGTTTGCCATTCGTGGTCCTCCGTTTCCTAAACATAGCGGTGGACCAG
>NZ_JBQFZK010000058.1:0-584 GCF_056542185.1 Ruegeria sp. AE4
CCGCCCGGATCTTTCATCTGATGGCATCAAAAGGCATCCTGGCCCGCACACAGGCCTGGCGCAGCAGGTAATCCACACAAAAAACTCAATATCCCCGCAGATCACATATCAGCGGGGAGAGGTAGCTGCGGGGAATCGGACCAGTTTTTTAGGCGGATCGAATGATGAGAGAGACAACTCAGAATGGCTCGAGAAAGAACCGCTCTCGTGAACTCAAAGCCAAGGTCGCGCTTGAAGCGATCCGTGCGGAAATGACGCTTGCTGAACTGTCGAAGACGCACGGCGGGATGTGTCGCAAACTATCGGTCCGGATTGACGAGCATATATGCAGCGATGTTTGTTGTTTGCGTTTTGCTCTCCAACAGGTTTCCGCATGATTTCCTTGATAGGCTGTCATTTCCCTAGGGATGCAATCTTGTACGTAGATTTCTTCTACCTACAGTACACGGTTTCCCATCAGGGCCTTGAAGAGATCATGGCTGAACGCGGTATGTGTGGACGTGTCGCGGTTTGCTGCCGCTCCTTTGATAGCATTTATTGCAGCAAAGGAGACGAACTATGGGACTGAAACGGACGGACGAATT
>NZ_JBQFZK010000059.1:0-543 GCF_056542185.1 Ruegeria sp. AE4
GGATTTGGCGCGCGCTCGACCAAGCCGGCCTTGACGAGCTGGTCAATTCGGTTGGTCATTGTCCCCGATGTCACCATGGTCAGGTCAAGCAATTCCCCCGGCGACAGGCCTTCAGGCTTTCCGGACCTGCGCAGGGTCGCCAGCACATCAAAGCTGGCGAGGTTGAGCCCGTAGACCTTCCAGGTTTTGTCCATCTCTTTTCTGAGCTGAGCCGCCAGGCGGGAAAGACGCCCAATCGTTTCCATCGGTCCCACATCGAGGTCGGGGCGGGCTTTGTTCCATTGAGAAATGATACGATCGATGTGGTCCATAGAAGCATATTGCGAAGTTTTATCTTGACGTCAAGAGAATATAAGATATCTTGATGTCAAGATATATGGAGATCCCTCATGAAACATCATGTCGACATCGCGCTCACTGCCATCGCGCCGCTGATCTGGGGCAGCACGTATTACGTTACGACTGAATTCCTTCCTGCTGGGTATCCAATCACAATGGCTGCCCTGCGTGCGCTGCCTGCTGGCCTGCTATTGCTCGTTCTGG
>NZ_JBQFZK010000060.1:0-537 GCF_056542185.1 Ruegeria sp. AE4
TCGTGTGTTCGGCTGAGGCCGGAGTATCGCAATCATGTATGGAGCTATGATTTCGTCCATTGTCGAACCGACGATGGCAAAGCCTTCCGGACGCTGAACATCCTTGATGAGCACAGCCGGGAGTGCCTGGCGATTAGAGTGAAGCGCAAGCTGAACTCGGTCGACGTGATCGACGCCCTGACGGATCTGTTCATACTTCGGGGGCACCCTGTTTCATACGTTCAGACAATGGGCCAGAATTTGTCGCCCAGGCTGTCCGAGACTGGACCGCCGCAGTTGGCGCCCAGACGGCTTACATTGAACCTGGGAGCCCGTGGGAGAACGGATACTGCGAAAGCTTCAATGGCCGGTTCAGGGACGAACTACTCAACGGCGAAATCTTCTACAGCCTGCGCGAAGCACAAATCCTGATCGAACAATGGAGGAGACACTACAATACAAAACGCCCCCACAGTGCACTGGGCTATCGCCCGCCGGCACCTGAAACCATCATCCCGATGGATCACAGGCCGATGATGCACTAACAATCAACTTGGA